>JAJYWC010000022.1 GCA_021791695.1 archaeon
GGAACATCGCCGGGTTCTACAAGGGGCTGCGAGAACTGAAGCTGCTCGGCCTGATAGAGCGATACCCGAAGCTCGTTGGCGTCCAGGGAGAGGGATGCGCGCCCGTGGTGAAAGCGTTCGAAGAGAACCTTCCACCCTCCGAGATCCCGACCATCTCCCATCCGCACACAATCGCCCACAGCATCTTAGACAGCTGGACCCCGGACGGAGACCAGGCCCTCGCCGCGATTCGCGAGACGAACGGCGCCGCTGTGGGCGTGTCGGATGACGCGATAATCCAGGCCATGAAGGACCTTTCCATGAAAGAAGGCCTCTTCGTCGAACCGGCGGCCGCTTCGCCTCTCGCCGCCCTGCGGAAACTCCTCCTCGAGGGGAGGGTCGGGAAGGACGAGTCCGCGCTGCTGGTGGCTACTGGCTTTGGCTCGAACCAGCCCGAAGCTGCGATCCAGGCGTGGGGTCGCCCTCCGGCTATCTCCCTCGATGTCGAGGCGTTCGGAGCCCGCCTGGCCACCTGAGCCACCGCAGTCATTCAGCAGCGGAATTCGCAACCGTTTTTAGGCCATCACGGAAGCGGGCGGGCGTTGCCCACGAGTGCAAGAGGAGTTGCGCGATAAGTGAAGTGCTACGTTGCCGCAAACGGTAGGGACCCGAGGTTCCCTGAAGACATCAAGGACTACCTCAATTCGAAGGGAATCGAGACGATAGCCAACCCGTATTCGGGTGCCATCACGGAGGATCAGCTGATCGAGCTCATCAAGGACGCGGACGCGACCCTCGCCGCTGGCGAACCCTACACGGCCAAGGTCTTCAGCTCCTTGCCTAAGCTCAAGGTCGTCGCGCGCGTCGGAGTGGGATACGACGTAGTGGACATGAAGGCGGCTACCGAGAACGGGGTCGTGGTCACGACCACGCCCGTCCACGCGCTGGCCCAGGGAATGGCCGAGCACACCTTCGCCCTGTTGCTCAGCTTCATGCACAAGGTCCCGCAGATGAGCTCCGACCTCAGGAAGGGCGAGTGGCGTACTGGCTACTGGGGGAAGCGGGTGGAGGACCTCTACGGGCTCACGTTCGGGATGTTCGGTATGGGAAGAATCGGTAGCGAGACTGCGAAGAGGGCCAAGGCGTTCGACATGAGGTTGATCTATCACGATGTCGTCAGACGAGAAGACCTCGAAGAGTCGCTCGGGATGGAGTTCGTCTCGTTCGACAGGCTGCTCGCGGAGTCTGACGTGCTCTCGCTCCACTCTCCCCTCACGCCTCAGACGAGGGGGATAATCGGCTCGGCCGCTTTCAGCAAGATGAAGCCGACTGCGGTCCTGCTGAACACTGCCAGAGGGGCCATCGTGGACGAGGCGGCGCTCGCAAAGGCTCTCGAAGAGGGTCGCATCGCGGGCGCGTGCGTAGACACGTACTCTATCGAACCCCTCGCACCCCCGCATCCGTTCTACAGGCTGGAGGACCGCCTCCCCAACCTCCTGATAACTCCGCACATGGGATACGGCCCCCGGACCGGAAGGACGATGATTTATTTCGCGGCCGACCAGGTGGTAGACCTGCTTTCGGGGAAGGTGCCGCAGAACGTCCTGAACCCGGAAGTCCTTCCCCACAGGCGCAGGTAGCGCTACTTCCGCCCGACTGCTTCCAGGAAGGCCTTGGCTCCTACCGAGGTGAACCTCATGTCGGAGCCGATCGCTATGAACCTGAAACCGCGCTCGACGGCAAGCTTCGCCTCCTCCACAGTGGTCGCCATGACCCCCGGGACCTTTCCCGCTTCTTGACACGCCTTGACCACCTTCGCCATCGCCTCGACGACCATGGGATTGCCACGGTCGTCCAGAAGGCCCATGGTCATGGTGAGGTCGGATGGGCCGACGAACGCTACATCAACCCCGTCCACCGCCAGTATCTTGTCGATGTTCTCGACGGCCTGGGGCGTCTCGATCTGCGCTATCACCGCGGTCTCGTCGTTCGCGGTCCTGATGTACCTTGACAGCGTCAGCCCATAGTCAGCGGCCTTGCTACCTGCCACACCCCTTACTCCCCTTGGGGGATACTTGCAGAACCTCACCGCCCTCTCGGCCTCCTCGGGCGTGTTCACCAGAGGGACTATTATCCCCTGGGCACCAGCGTCTAGCACGCTCTTGAAGACGGCCTGCTCTATCTGACCGACTCGGACCAGCGGGGTTGCCTGGCTGCCGTTCAGGACCTGGACCATGTGCACGACCGTCTCGACGGCTATCGGCGAGTGCTCCATGTCGAAGAGGAACCAGTCGAATGAGAAGTTCCTTAGAAGGTCGAGGACGTTCGGGCTGCCGGAGGAAATCCAAGCCCCCATCACCTTTTCGCCATTGCGCAGCTTCCTCTTCATAACGTTCTCCATTTGGTTTCGCAGCCCCCTCCGGACTCGCCTTGATTATAAGGAGACAGAGGCGCCCGGCTATCGCTGCGCTTTCACGGTGTTGCGAAGCACGCCGACGCGCTCGACCTTTGCCTCCAGGACGTCCCCGTCCTTTAGGTACGGACCGTTCGTCGCCATGCCGACGCCCTCGGGGGTCCCGGTAGAGATGATGTCCCCGGGACGAAGCGTCGTTCCTATGGAGGCATAGGAGACGAGGCCGTCCACCCTGAACATAATCTGGTCGGTGTTCGAGTCCTGCTTCTTCACCCCGTTTACGGTCAGTGAAATGGAAAGACCGTGCGGGTCGGGGATCTCATCCCGGGTGACCAGCCACGGCCCCAGAGGCAGCGATGCGTCCATTGCCTTACCCTTCACCCAGTTGAGGCCCAGGCTCTCGTTCTTCTGGGTCTGGAAGTCGCGGAAGCTGATGTCATTGGAGACCGTGTAGCCTGCGACGTAGCCGTAGGCCTTGCCTTTCTTGATGTCCTTCCCCTCCTTGCCTATCACCACGGCGAGTTCGACCTCCCAGTCGACCTTCTTGGAGGCCCTGGGCGCAATCACGTCCCCATCTGGGTCTACGAGCGCGTTCCTGAACTTTGTGAAGAGGTAGGGATAGGGCGGCGGAGGAGTCTTGGTCTCCCTCCCGTGGGACGCGTAGTTGACACCGACCATTATGATCTTCTCCGGGTAGAGGACGGGCGACCTTAGTTTGACCGACCTCAGGGCCAGCCCCTTTCCCGTGGCGACTTTCTCTTCGTTCTTGGCGAGCTCCTCCAGCAGGGAGTCCTCGAGGAGTTGGTCGACGCTGGTTACCGCCTTCAGGCTCTTGATCCCGGCCGTCTCAGCCGCGGCGGCTACATCGTAGATCCTCCCTTCCTTGACCAGGCCCAGTCTGACGAGGCCATCCTTCTCGAAATTGACCAGTTTCACGGCGATATCGTCTCCGCCCGCGATGACTGATGCTATAAACTGTGCAGGGCTGCGCATGGAGGATTTCAGCGCGCTTATAGGAGCCGTCCATCCCGAACTCTGTATGGCGTCTGCCAAGAAGGAGGTCTTCCTCCTCTACCAGATGGGTTCCTCGGATGAGTGGACGTGGTACAGCGTGGTCGGCGTCTTTCTCTCCGAGGACGCACTCATGGACCATGCGAGGAAGAAATCCATGCCCTCGGACCTCCGTGTCCTGGATTCCAGAGGCGGAGACGTAGTTCTTCAAGAGCCGCTCGAGTTCGTCGCGGTCAGGACGTCGGAGGGAGAGGTCCCCGATGTCAAGCTCGCGGAAGACTTGGCATCGAGCACTGCGGCATCTTAAAATAGCGTCGCGGGCGCGTCTGCCCGAAATATGGGGGAATCAACAGGTCAGCTCTCATCGAGCCAGAGCGACGTCTTCTTTATGGCGCTGCGCGGACTTCACACGGAGCCACACTTGGCCTCTGATGCCAAGCAAACTGTCGACGCGCTCAAGGAGATAATCGGTGCCTCCGATGCCAGGTCCGCTGTCGCCGCTGGCCTCCCGCCGCCAGCGAAGCTCCTCGTGGAGTCAGCGCTCAAGGGCGTGAAGCACTCGTTCGTCGAAGACCTGAAACCCGCCGAGGCGCTGGAAACGATCTCCAAGGCCGACGTCGGCATTACCTGGGTGCAGTACGCGGCAGCCGCCAACGGCGCGCTCGTGGAGGTGGTCTATGACGACGCTGTCAAGCTATCGTCGTGCCTTCCCAGGGTGCACGTTGCCCTGGTCTCCTCGCAGACGCTCCTCCCCGACCTGGATGCGGCGATCGCCAGGATCGGCGAGACGCTGAAGTCCGGCAGCGGCAGGAAGCCCGTCGTTTCGATAATCTCCGGGCCCTCGAAGACCGCCGACATCGAACTCAGGCTGATATACGGGGTTCACGGACCTCACACGCTGCACGTCCTGCTGATGGACTGGATTTAGCGATTGAGATGACGACGGCGAGAGAGAAGCTCAACGAGGACATAGAGACGGCCATCGCGAACCGCCAGGCCTCGGACAAGATGTGGCGGGCTATGGCGCGAGGCCGTGAGAACAGGATGACCGGCATCGAACAGTTCCAGGTCAATGTCGAAGAGATGAAGGAGGCGGACCGCCACGTCAAGGTCGGCGTCGCGGGCGACCCCGCGCTGGTGGAGCGTTTCTCTGAGAGCGTGAGGAAGAACGGTGGCCAGGTCTATTTCGCCAAGACCGGAGACGACGCAGTGCGGTACGTAGCCGAGCTGGCGAAGAGGACCGGCACGAACCTCATCGTGAAGTCCAAGTCGCTCACGACGGAGGAGATAGAGTTCAACCATCATCTTGAGAAGGAGGGGGTGCGGTGCGTCGAGACCGACCTCGGAGAGCTCATCGTGCAGCTGAACCACGAGAAGCCCGTCCACCTCGTCGCTCCCGCCGCCCATCTCTCGACCGAAGACATCGCCGGTATCTTCTCGCGGGAGCTCAAGAAGGAGATCCCGGCCGACCCTGAGGCGATCCTCCGTGAGGTCAGACCATATCTGAGGCCCCTCTTTCTGACGGCGCAGATGGGCGTAACGGGCGCCAACATCGGCGTGGCCGAGACCGGCACGATCATAGTCGAGACGAACGAGGGAAACGGAAGGCTCGTCGCCAGCGCGCCAAAGGTACACGTCGTGATAATCGGCATGGAGAAGATAGTCCCATCGTGGGACGACGTGAGCGGACTGGTGCAGGCTCACGCGGTAAGCGCAACCGGACAGCACCAGACCGTCTACGTCTCCATAATCTCAGGTCACTCGCCCCTCGCCGGCTCCATGGAAGGCAGGGAGTTCCACGTCGTCATCCTCGACAATGGAAGGAGCAAGATGCGCGAGGACCCGTGGTTCAACGACGCGCTGAACTGCATAAGATGCGGGGCGTGCATGAACATCTGTCCCACGTATGGTATCGTGGGCGGGCACGTCTTCGGTTACCTCTATCCCGGACCGATAGGGATCCCCTGGACGGCCGGGGTCCATGGGCTCGAGAACGCCACTTTCGCCCATCTCTGCATCTCTTGCGGACTCTGCAAGGAGATCTGCCCCGTGGACATCGACATGCCGTTGATGATCTCGAAGGTGAAGGAGCAGGAGATAGCCAAGAACGGGCAGCCGAGAGTAAACGGGTTCTTCACCTCGTCCCAGCGCCTCGCGAAACTCGCCTCGGCCACCTCACCTGTCTCCAACTGGATGATCTCCAACTCGGCAAGCAGGTACCTGATGGAGAAGACCGTCGGCGTCGACCGCCGAAGGACGCTGCCCAAGTTCGACCGGAATCGTCTGAGGAGCAGGCTCGAGGGCGCGAAGCAGGGTAGCGGCGAGGCCGGCAAGCTTGTCTTCTTCCCCGACATCTACGCTGACTACAACGACCCCGAGCTAGGGTACCGGGCAGTGCTTCTGCTTCGGAAGCTCGGGTACGAGGTCATAGTCCCCGAGCTACAATGGGCCGGGATGCCGTACATCTCGTACGGCGAGGTGGCGAAGGCGACGGAGACGGCCGTCCGCAACCTGAAGATTCTGGAACCTCTGGTCTCGTCCGGTTACGGTGTCGTGTCCACAGAACCGACTGCGGTTTACATGCTCAGGGAGATCTATCCCAAGCTCTCTCCAGGTAAGGGCTCTACGCAGGTGGCGGCCGCGAGCGCGGGGTACTTTGCGACCGTTCAGAAGCATCTTCCCAAGGCTGTCCTGAAGCCGGCCTTCCCGACTGACGGGCCCGTCGGCTTCCACATCCCGTGCCACGAGAGGGCGCTGAACGTCGGAGTGCCAGCCATGGCGTTTCTCGAGGGCGCCGGGTACAAGGTCGAGAAGGTCGAGACGGGCACGTGCTGTGGTATGGCGGGGACCTTCGGCATGAAGCATGGAGCGCTGGGCTACGACCTCTCGATGGCTGTGGGCGAGCGCCTGTTCAAGCTATTCGACGAGAGCGGCACGAAGCTCGTCGCGAGCGAGAGCAGCGTGTGCGCGATGCAGATAGGTGACGGGACGGGCCTGAGAGTGCTCCATCCGCTCTATTTCGTAGAACCGCCAGGCTGAACGGGACTCGCAAGACCCCTTCCTTCCTACTGCGCCACGGTGCCCGGGTCTATGATCTTCAGACTCGTGATGTACTTCTGGAGGAAACCAGCGACGACAATCGCCACCACGACCTCGAGCATGACGGCTGCCGCGAAGAGCGTGGGCTCAGGCGCGCTGCCGGAGGTTGCGCCGCCGAGAAACACGGAGAGGAACGCGTTATAGGTAGCCGCTGGCGAGCCGCTCGATATGAGCCAGCTGTAGAAGAAGTCATTCCACGAGAACAGGAAAGCGATGACGGCGCTCGCGGCGATGCCCGGTGAAGCCAGAGGCAGGAGCGCCCGCCAGAACGCCTGGAACCTGGTGCATCCGTCCATCCTTGCTGACATTTCGATGTCTCTGGGTAGCGCGCCGAAGAAACCCATCAGGACCCATGCGACGATCGGGATTGTTATGCTCATCTGGATTATCACCAGGCCCAGTATGGTGCCTCTGAGCCCGAGGGCAGAGAAATAGAAGTAGTAGGGTAGCGCGACCGAGACAGGCGGAAGGGTCCTGCTCCCCAGCAATAGACCCACCATCAGGCCGCGACCACGCAGACGCAACCTGCCTAGCGCGTAACCTGCGGGGACCGTGACCGCCATCGTTATCGACATCACCAGGAACCCGACTATGACGCTGTTGCTCAGTCCCATCAACAACTGCGCCGACTCAGAGAACGCCGTACCTCCATTGGAGAAGGCGGCCACGTTGAATCCTAGGAGCCTGAGATAGTTGTTGAGATTGGGGTCGGGCGGGAACAGACGACCAGCCACAAGCTGCTTCGGGTCCATCGAGGAGACGCTCGCGAGTTGATAGATCGGGGACAAGCTGTAGATCACGGCGAAGAATGCAAGCACGTAGAGGATGATCCTTCTCCGTGTCGACGGCATTAGCGAGGCTCGGCGAGCTCCTAGGTTTATTTATGTTGCCGCCGACCCGTTTTCTCGCGGCCGCACAAGACTGCGGTAGCCCCGCTGACCTCTGGTGCCCCGTTTCTTCGCTCGAAAGCTTAAAACCTGACAGATTTCACCGACTTCGACGAATTTGGCGGGCCATGGCCGAGCAACGGCGCTGGCACGGATGAAGCCCCCGGCGGAGTGAGAGATTGTCGTCCGAGCAAGTGATGTCGCTTCGGGAGCATCTTTCCGAGCTCAAGCGACGCTTCAAGATTGCGTTCATGAGCTTCGTGATCATACTGGTCACGTTCCTCATAGTCCCAGCCAACCCCACGACGTTCCTTTCCCAGGGCTACAACGGCTTCACGCCAGTCATCGCGTTCTTCATCTCACGCGTTAAGCTGGACCTCCTGCCGCCCAATTGGCACTTCATCGTCGTCAGCATCAACGAGCCGCTCGAGATCTACATCGTCGCGTCCGTCCTCTTCGCAATGATATTCAACAGTCCGATCTTCGCGTACGAGGTCATCAAGTTCATCAGCCCGGGACTGAACGACCGGGAGAAGCGACTGATCTACCCGTTCGTCGGGTCTACCACTGCACTTTTTGCCTTCGGGAGCTTCTTCGGCTACTTTTTCCTGGCGAAGTTCCTGCTAGCGGCCCTGACGCCTTTCTTCCTTTTCACGGGTGTCAACCCTCCGCAGATCGACGCTGCCAACTTCTACTTCATTGTCTTTCTCACGATAGGGATGAGCGGCATCGCCTTCACGGTCCCTGTCTACATCTACACCCTCATTCGCTTCGGCGTTATCCAGGCGACGACCTTCACGAAGAACAGGATCATCGTCTGGGCGGTCACCTACATCCTGTGCGCGATCATCACACCGGACGGGGGCCCCTTCCTGGATGTTCTCCTGTTCATACCTATCATAAGTCTCCTGGAGCTCGCCGTATTCATAGGAGGCCGACACAGACGCGCGATAGTGAAGAGGAATGAAGAGGAGCAGGGCTATGGCACTTCTCCCGCCCCGAGCGCCCCCGGCCGCTCTTCTCCGGTAGCACCCGGCCCGGTGGTCTCCTCGCCACCCGCCCCCGCAACAGCCGAGGCGACTCCGGCCACCGGCACTCGCTGTCCCTACTGCAGCTTCCCTGTCGCGCCGGGCACTGTATTCTGTCCGAACTGCGGAAAGGCAATCCAGTAGCGTCATCATCTCTCCGGACTCCCCGGCCCTTCCCTGATCCTCGATAATATTATATAATGGTAATTAGCAACTCGTAATTACTTTCGAGTAATATGACGATGCGGCTTTGCCTGATGGAAGACGAGAAGGTGCTCTTCTCACTCCCCCTTGCGTGGAGGTCCGGAGCCGAGCCTTCCTTTGCTCTCACGGGTGAGGAGCTGGACAGGCTCTCGAACCTCTACGCGGTGGGCTCGAACCGCAAGCGCCTCGGCGTGATGCTGGAGCTTGTCAAGGGACGGGAGCTCCGGTTCTCGGACGTCATGCAGCTCGTGACCAACCCCAAGCTGGCGCGGGACAGTCTCCAGCCGATGGTGGAGGAGGGTCTTGTGCTGCACGAGAAGGGGATGGGCTACCGGCCCTCGGAAACCGGCCTAAGAGTCCTGCTGGTGCTAACCCTCGGCTTCGGTAAGATCCTCGCGCTGATCGAGGGAGAGAGGGAGGATCGGCAGCGATGAGCGACCCGGACGACATCGACGAGGTCATGCGCGACTTCCGCCGTTTCACCGACGGCGAGCCTGAGAGGCTCGACGTTGAGGAGAGCGCATTCGCCGACGTGCCGCAGCTCGAGACCGAAGACGTCAACGGGCCTGAGGACGAGCTCATCCTCGGCGACGACTACGTCACCTATCTCATCTTCGCCGGCCAGCGCCAGATCGATGATTTTCTGGTCTTCACGGGGCCGGACAGGATCGAAGTGAGGACGGAAGACTTCACGGTGAGGAGGGACATTGGCACCAGGGTGGACCACGAGGACCCGCTCAAGACATACACGAACGGAGTGTTCAGCGTCAGGCTCAGACGGCTCGAAGAGCACGATGCGGTGGGTTAATTACTACCCTCGGGGTGTCTGGTGATATCTAAGATGTCTTCCGAGCCGAGGGACAACTCTAGAAGGTTAGCGGCTGCTGCGGGCTTCGGCCAGGTCTTCGAGCTGGTCAAGAGGGCGAGCGAGAGCTCGCTTGGGCTGCACAGGGCGGGACTCACGCTCGTGCTGGGCGACATATCGAACAACGTGGGGGCGTACCACGAACTGGGCTCTAACGCAATCGTGGTGAACCGCAACATCCTCAAGATAGTCTGGCGGTCCACGCGCTCGAAGGCGAAGAGGAATGCCTTTCTCTTCATGATACTGCTCCACGAGTACCTGCACAGCCTCGGGTTCACGGACGACGCGCAGGTAAGGGACATCGGCAAGAGGGTCTCGGATGAGTTCCTCGGAAAGGGTCACCTCGCCGGAGAGATGGCCGTGAAGCCCCTCGAACAGTTCTTCCCGATGATCCCGCAGTACTCGATGTTCAGAGACAGGGGCCAGTTCGAGACAGTCGAAAGGTTCGACTCTTCCAGCACGTCGTACATCCGCTGACCGCAGAACTGTGGCACGCGGCTGAGTCCGGGGTCCTCTTTCCAGGTCGTTCACTAAATGGAATACAAGTGGGAGGCGTTCTCGGTAACATCCATCGGTTCGCTGATGGCGGCCGTCGATAGTACGGTCGTCATACTCGCGCTCCTGCCGATAGCGAAGGACCTGAACTCTGATTTCGTGACGATGGTGTGGGTCGTCGTCGCCTACCTGCTGGCGAACACGGCACTAGTCCTCAGCCTCGGCAGGGTATCCGACCTGCACGGTAGGAAGAAGATGTACAACATCGGCTTCGTTGTTTTCACCGTAGGTTCTGCCCTGTCGGGGCTGGCCCCCACTGGATACGTGCTCGTGGTGTTCAGGGCGCTGCAGGGCGTCGGGGCCGCGATGCTGACCGCGAACTCCTTCGCCATCCTGTCCGAGGCTTTCCCTCCCAGAGAGCGCGGAAAGGCGTTCGGCGCCAACTCCATCCTCTGGGGGATTGGTTCCACCGTCGGGATCGTGATCGGCGGGGTGATCATTGCATTCGCGAGCTGGCGGTGGATATTCCTGATCAACGTCCCCATAGGCATCTTCGGGACCTACTGGGCGTATCGGACGCTTAAGGAGGTGAAGAACCCAGCGTCGAGCCAGTCGTTCGACCTCCCCGCCGCCGTCGTCTTCACCTTGGGTCTCTTCTCCTTCATCTACGGGGTGACCTCGGGTCTCCTCTACTCCTGGACCAGCCTCGGGACGCTGCTGTCGCTGGCCGCGACGCCCGGCTTCATCGCATTCTTCATCCTCTGGGAGATACGGTACAGCAGGTCCCCGATCATCGACTTCTCGGTCTTCCGCAACCTGGGCTTCACATTCCCTGTCGTCTCCGCGCTTCTGCAGTCGCTGGCCCTGTTCAGCGTCAACTTCTTGCTGATCTTCTACCTCGAAGGGATAGGAGGCTTCTCGGTTCTCACGGCCTCCTATCTGCTCATTCCAATGGCGGTCGGCGCCGCCGTCGTTGGCCCTATTGGCGGAGTCCTCTCCGACCGCATGGGTCCGAGACTGATTGCGTCAGCTGGTCTGGCAATCCAAGTGGGTGCCTTGCTATCGCTCAGCCAGCTGACCGTCTCGACACCCCTGACGTACATAGGTATCGCAGAGGGGCTCTACGGAGTGGGGGGAGGCCTGTTCTGGCCGGCGAATACCAGCACCATCATGGCGGCGACTCAGCCGGGAAAATACGGCGTCGGCTCGGGGATCATGAACACTTTCAGGAACACGGGGATGGTGCTGAGCTTCGCGCTCTCCCTGACGGCGGTCACGAGTGTGATTCCATCGTACGTCGCCTATTCACTCTTCGTGGGCGATGTCAACGGGAAGCTCTCGCCAGTCTACGCGAGCGGCTATCTCAGCGGGCAGAGGTTCGCGCTCGAACTCTCAGCAGTGCTGGTCCTGGTCTCGCTCCTCTTCGCAACGAGCCGCAGGAAGAACGAGGTCGCGAGGGTGGTCACCTCTGTCCCCGCTTCAGGCGCACCGGTCCGACGGAGAGACTAGTCGGTTGATTGTGACGAGCCTTTTTGTCCGCTCGTGCCAATAGCCTCTAATAGCTCACGACTACAGGGCCCGAAGAAGAGGCACGCCTGCAGAGTTCAACGTATTCTCCGTGTCCATCGACCTGCTTTACTCCTGGGCCAGAATGATAGTCGCGCTGATTTTCAGCATCCTCTTCAGCCTCGCGGTCGGCATCACGGCCGCCCGCAACAAGAGGGCAGAGACGATAATCATACCTCTGTTAGACGTCTTCCAGTCCATCCCCATCCTCGGGTTCTTCCCCATTGTGATCGTCGGCATTATAGACGTGCTGCCTGGGGCTGCCGGGGTCAACCTTGCTGTCATCTTTCTGATATTCACGAGCATGTCTTGGAACATCGCTTTCGGTGTCTACGGTGCCGTGAAATCCATCCCGCAAGACTACCTCGACTTGTCGTCCCTGTCCAACAGTGGCTCCCTGCAACGGATATTCTCACTCTACATCCCTTCCTCGCTGGCGAGTATCGCCTACAACACCCAGATTTCCTGGGCCGTGGGATTGTTCTACCTGATATCGAGCGAAGTGATCAGCGCCGGGGTCGTTAATACACAGGTGCCAGGAATAGGCACAGCGATTCTCAATTTCGGTACCCCCGGTCCTCTCGCGAACTACGATGGGTACCTCTACTCGCTGCTCATACTCGTTATCGCGGTCACAATATGGCAGTTCTTGTTCCTGCGCGAGTTCTCCGTGTGGGCTGAGAAGTATCGCTTCGGCGACGACCCTCGAGCAGGCCGCAAGGACGCCCTCATGAAGATGTACTCTTGGGTGAACCAGAGGAGTATCTCAAAGCTCTTCCTGATTCGTCCGGGGCTGGGTGTCACGACTATGACCTCGTCTTTGTCGAGGTTCAAGCGCGGGTTCAAGTACGCCCTCATCATACTCATAGTTCTCTTCCTCGCCATCGAGACCCCGTCGGTGGCGATGGCGGTCAGGAACGGCGTAACTGCGTCTCTCATATCGTCGCTTCCCGCCGATGAGAGCGTTGTCCTCATCGGCCTCGCTCTGTCCTTCGTCCGTATATGGTACGTCTACTTCATAACGGTCCTGATTGCCGTCCCGGTAGGAGTCGTCATAGCGCTTCACGAGCGGGCCTACAACGCGCTGGTTCCGTTGATCGAAGTGATTGCCTCTATCCCGGGACCGGCCCTTCTCCCCGCGCTCGTCCCGTTTACCCTGCTCGCGGGCGGCTTCGCCGGTGAACTGACCGCTGCGATAATCATTTTCCTTGGGATGGTCTGGTACGTTCTCTTCAACGTCATGGCGGGCATCCGCACCCTCCCGGGCGACCTTTGGGAGCTTAGGAGGAGCTTGATGGTTTCCACCTCCCAAGCGTGGCGGAGCATCTATCTCCCGGCAATCGCGACCTCCTTCGTCACCGGGTCCATAACCGCGATAGGCGCAGCCTGGAACACGCTGATCGTGGCAGAGTATTTCGGCATCTCTGGCGAGACTCCGCTGACGCAAGTAGGAGATGGTATCGGGAAGATAATCGTCGTCGCGACCTACAATCAGGGGGCTGCATCCATCGTCTACAACGGCGTGTCAATAAGCCCCGGTCTGACTCTTGCCCTCGCCATCCTCTCTATGACGGCGCTCGTGGTTTGTTTCAACCTGACTGTCTGGCGGAGAGTCTACCACTATGCGACCAAGCGCTTTGCGTACAATCGGTAGGCGTCCTCACCAGAAGAGATATCCGTCCGAGCCGTCGGCGGCCGGTCGGTCGAGGTTGCAGTCCGAGAGTAGAAGAAGGACTTCGAGGCGCGCGCGATGGTAGTCGCCTCCTCCGACAACGGGACAAAGGGTCCGGATGTTTCCCAGCCAGTGATCCAGGTGGAGCACGTCAGCTTGAGCTTCGCCAAGGAGAAGGCTTCGATGCCCGCGCTCGTCGACATCTCTCTCACCGCATACAAGAACGAGTTCGTTGCGATAACCGGCCCATCCGGGTGCGGTAAGTCCACGCTGCTCAGAATTATCGCTGGACTCGTCAGACCGACCTCAGGGAGCGTGAAGCTAGCCGGTCAGGAGATAACCGCCCCCCGGCACGAGATCGCCATGATATTCCAGACGTTCGTCCTGCTGCCCTGGAAGACCTCGCTGGAGAACGTGGTCTTCGGTTTATCGACCAGGACCGACCTCGGCGAGGAAGAGAAGCGGAAGATTAGCATGTCCGCTCTTGAGAGCGCCGGGCTGAGCGGGTTCGAGAACGTGTATCCGAGCGAGCTCTCGGGCGGCATGAAGCAGAGGGTCGGGATCGCGAGGGCTCTCGCGCTCCAGCCGCAGATCCTGCTGATGGACGAGCCTTTCTCGGCACTGGATAATCTTACGGCGGACAGGCTGAGGCGCGAAATCTACTCACTCCTCATCAATCCTTCATCCACGATCCAGACTGTTATAATGGTGAGCCACAACGTCGAGGAGATAGTCGAACTCGCAGACAGGGCCGTCGTGCTCTCGCCGCGACCTGGTCATGTGGTGGTTGACATGAGGAACGAGCTGCCCAGGCCCAGAAGCAAGAAATCTGAGGAATTCCTACAGTCGGTGGACAAGCTTTATTCATACCTCGCCTGATGCTCCAATCGAAAGTTGGCAGATAGAAAGGGGCAGACGGCGGACCCGCCGAAGCGCATCCCTCTGATGCCCGGTAACGTGAGGGCCGGCCAGGTCATCAGCCTGGTCGAAGTGACTGGCGGGCTCGGTTCGACCATCAACGCCGCGAGGCTGGCCGACGAGCTCGGAGCCGACATCGCCGTTCTGATTCCGATCCTCGACACGGCCGAGCTGCTCGGCCTGGTCAAGGCCGAGAAGGGGGAGGTCACCCTCACGGAGTTCGGCCAGAAGTTCCAGAAGACGACGAAGGAGAAGGTGCGGCTACTGACGAGCCAGCTGAGTAAGATAGAGCCCTTCAAGACCGCCCTGGACCTCGTCTCCAGGAAGGGTTCGGTTTCGACCGAGGAGGTCGCGGCCGCTCTCCAGAGCAAGGGCATCGAGTGGTACCACGAGCCAGACCTGAACGTTGACCTGCTGCGGACAATACTCATCCACTGGGCGATCTACGCCGGCCTCTTGAGCTACAACAAGGAAGGCAGATTCGAGCCGGTCAAGAAGTAGCGGCTACGGCGACCCGTCCGGCCGTCTTCTCTCCCTCTCCCTGATGTCATTCTGGACGTGGCTTCTTCTCCTCAGCGTCCTCTCGAGAAAGTTCATGGTGCTGTTCCTCCTCCCGAATCCGAAGTAGCGGTGCACGTCGGACGACGTGTCGACATCGAACCCGACGTTCTGTGAATAGTAGACGGAGAACCTGATGCCTCGGCGGGTGGCTTCTCCCACGTGCTTGGTGAAGCTGTCGTCGTCGTAGTGCAGCCTTATGGGTGTCTTTTTGCTGACCAGTAGAAGGTTGGTCCCGCTGTAGTCCTCGGATGGAGATATAACGACCGACGAACCCATCCTGACGAGCGTGAGGACTGTCCTTATGTCGTTGGAGGTGATCAGCGGCAGGTCAGCAGGGATTATCATCCAGCCGTCGTATCCGTCGAGAACCGACATCGCGCGCTCGACGGCCTCGTTCACGCCCTCGTCGCCCTCCTCCGGGATGGAGCCTACACCGAACCTCTCGGCGAACTTCAGGATGTCCCCATCAGACGAGACAACGTAGGTCTGTTTCAGCTTCTTCGCACCCGAGAGAGCACCGAGAGTGTCTTCGAGCATCGAGAGCTGGAGCTGCTTCTTCTCCCTCGACGTGAACATAGCACCGAGCCGCCCTTTGGGGTTGTTCCCCTTCACCGGGACGATTATGGCGAATTTTCGCAATCTCTACGCCACCAGCGCCTGTCTCGCGACTCGTCTCTCCGATTCAAAGTCATTCATAAGGATTGAAGAAGATACGGCCCGGATCCCATGCCGCTCGATATCCCGCCTTCTCGTTTCGTCCGCCGCGTCAAGGACCATCACGTCCACGAGACCTCTGTAGAGGCCTGCGACCGAGGACGAGTCGGTACCCGCGCCTATCGCCTTCAACATCTTCCCGGCAGGACCAGAGACAGGCGCGTCACCGATAATGGGAGAGACCGCGACCCTCCTCGCCTTGGTGGAAGAGAGCGCCCTCTTTACGCCATCCACCGCAAGTATCGGGAGGATGCTCGTCACGGGGTTGGCAGGGCAGAATATCACCCGGTCCGCCTCCTCGATTGCGGTGATTACGCGGTACTCCGCCCTCGCAGTCTCCGAACCGCGGTATTCGACTCCCGTGACCTCGGGCTCGCCATGGTTCTTCACCCAAAAGTCCTGAAGGTGCATCGGTCCAAGGTGTGTGTCGATGTAGGTCTCCAGCCTGTCATCGGTGCAGGGCAGCACCTTCTGCCTAACCCTGAGCCTGTCGCAGAGCATCGTCGTGATGTCTCCGAGCCGCCGGCCCTTCGAGAGCTGTTCCGTCCTGAAGATTTGGGTCGCCAGGTCCATGTCACCCAGGTTGAACCATGTCTCCTCGCCGAGCTTACCAAGCTGCGCGAGGACGTTGAAGGTATCACCGCGGAGCCCCCATCCCTTGGCCACGTCGGAGGTGCCGGCCAGGGTGTAGACCGCTATGTCGATGTCGGGACAGACGTAGAGGCCGTGATTCCAGAAGTTGTCCCCGACGTTCGAGACCACCGTGAATTCGTCGATCTCTGCCTGGAGCCCCCGCAGCAGCTTCGCCGAACCCGTCCCGCCCGCCAGAGCCACGACTTTCATGCAATCATCATCGGAAAAGGTCCAGCTTGGGGTCTCGCAAAATGCTCCGCACTCCCCGATAGCCCCGGCGGTACTGCAGTCCCTTCACCACGCAAGCAGGGGTCAGCGAGTGCTTCCGCATCACGAGCTCAGAAGCGGCCGCCAGTTCGTCTACCAGGGCCGGCTGAGTGACTCGGAGCTTGTGCCCGTAGGGGTCTGTCGTGCCTACGAGGTCCTCGAGGGGAGCGATCCCAGAGCAGCCTATCGCGACGTCGACGTGCCCGTTCCTCCACGGCCTGCCGAACGTGTCGGTGATCACGACCGCAAGTCTCTTCCCCGTCGACTTTTCGAGGTACTTCCTCAGCTTCCTAGCGCTCACGTCGGGATCGACGGGCAACAACGCGAGGTACCCCTCCTCGACATTGGACTGGTCTATCCCGGCGTTGGCGCATATGAAGCCATGATGGGTCTCCACTATCAACACTCCGTGCCCCTGTCGGATGATCCTCTTCGATTCCCCCAGGATCATCTGGACCGTCCTCGGGTCCTTCCCAAGCTTCGTAGCCAGCCTGATGGCACGCGGCCTGGGTTTGATGCTCTCCAGAGCTACCAGCCTGCCCTCGGACTTTGAGACGACCTTCTGTGTGACGACCACGACGTCAGAATCCTCAAGAGAGACCCCGCTCTCTCCCGCAGAGCGGAGCAGGTGAGCCGCGAGCCTGTCACCAGGCCTAACGCGGGGCATCCCCTTGAGCGGAAGGATCTGAACTGCACCGTCCATTTTTGAGCACCAGTGGCACGCGAGGGTTGTTTATGAAACCTAGGGAGGGTCGGTCCAGTCATCCTCCGAAGGGTTTAATCGGTGCTCGGAGGCTTTCGCCCCGAATGGTCTCCAAGGACGACGTCATGAAGGCACTAGGCACCGTAACCGACCCCGAGCTCCACAGAGACATCGTGTCTCTCGGAATGGTCCGCGACCTCCAGGTCGACGGCGACGTCGTCCGACTGACGCTCAACCTGACCACTCCAGCCTGCCCCCTCCGCTCCAAGATGGAGGAGGACGCCCGCAACGCCGCGTCATCGGTCAAGGGGGTCGCCCATGTGGACATGAAGGTCACCGCTGAGGTGCCGTCGAGCCGCACGCCGCAGGCGGCAGAGGCCCTCCCCGGGGTGAAGAACGTGATAGCGGTCGCCAGCGGCAAGGGCGGAGTCGGCAAGTCGACGGTGGCGGTGAACGTGGCGCTTGCGCTCGCCGCATCGGGTGCGAAGGTGGGACTGCTCGACGCTGACGTCTACGGACCAAACATCCCTCTGATGATGGGGATCCGGGACCGTCCCGACGTGAAGGAGAGCACGATCATCCCGCCCGTGTCACGGGGCGTAAAGGTCGCATCGCTCGGTTTCTTCTATAAGGACGACACCGCGCTGGTGTGGAGGGGGCCGATGGTCGCTGGGGCCGTCCGTCAGCTCTTAACGCAGGTCGAGTGGGGGCAGCTCGATTATCTTGTGATTGACCTTCCTCCGGGTTGCCTTCCGGCGGGGACCCTCATCACGATGGCGGACGGCTCGCAGAGGCCTATCGAGAAGGTGAATGTAGGCGAGTTCGTGCAGAGTTACGACGGCGAGAGAATCGTCGCAAGAAGGGTCATTGGCGTCCTGCCGCAGGGTAGGCGACGGGTGTTTCGGTTGAGGACACCAAACAGAACAATACTAGCGACAGGAAACCATCCCTTCCTCCACTATACAAGGTGGGGGAACGTCTGGCATCGTCTCGACCAGTTGAAACCGGGAGATAGAATAATCGCGAGAGGTGCCGTCGAGGGGGGTCAGGTGATGAAGCTACCCGCGATCGAATATCCCAATTCATTCATCGAACTCCCCGTGACTACGACGACGGAATTTATGCAGATAGTAGGCCACTTCGTGGGAGACGGCTTCATAAAGCGGCAGAAAAGAAGGGGTCTCGTTGGCCTGCGAATCTGCGAGCCTCGTGGAAGCAAGTTCAGGGAGCAGTATGAATGGCTCTATACCAGGGTCTTCAAATGCAGGACCTTCGAAGACAACGGGGGCCTGAAGTTTGGCGTCGCCTCGGTCGCTCTCGCCAAGCTCTTCGCCTCGTTAGACCTAGACCACAGGGCAGGTCAGAAGAGGGTGCCCGACTGGGTCTTCACCCTCCCCTTGGACCAGAGGCATGCCTTCATCAGAGGGTATGCAGAAGCCGATGGCCATATCAGAAACAGGTCAAGTGTAAAGGACCTCCCGGACGCAAAAGGAAGATACCGGTCCGTCGCCATCATGCAGAACACGGTCTCCCTGGAATCATGCAATGAGACTCTGATGCGGCAGGTTCACGAGCTTTGCCTGATGAGCGGTCTGAGAGCGACCAACGTCCGGCACGAGACGATCGAGAACGGCCGCCTGCCTGAGGGTAGGCGCCTCGAAAGAGGGGATTCCTTCTCGTTTGATTTCTCGATGAAGTTTGACCCGCGCGCCTTCAAACTCGCGAGGATCAAGCAGATCGAGCCAGCGGGAGAGGAAGAGACGTTCGACCTGCATGTCGACCAGCTACACAACTTCGTGGCGAACTCTCTCTTGGTCCACAACACTGGCGATTCTGGTCTGACCGTTGCTCAGACGGTCCCGCTCAGCGGGGTGGTAATAGTGTCGACGCCCCAGGAGGCCGCTCTCAGCATAGCCACCAAGGCAGTCGGGATGTTCAGGAAGCTCAACGTGCCGATACTGGGAATGGTCGAGAACATGAGCTACTTCGTCTGCCCCCACTGCGGTGAAAAGTCCTACATCTTCGCCCACGGCGGCGTGAGGAAGGCCGCCACCGACCTCGATGTCCAGTTCCTCGGCGAGGTTCCCCTCTATCCCAAGATTAGGGAGCAGTCGGACAAGGGCGAACCGATAGTAGCCTCAGAGCCCGCCTCTCCGGAAGCGAACGCCTTCAAGGAGATCGCGTTCCGGATAGCCGGGATGGTCAGCATCGTCGCCTACAGCAAGACCAAGTGAAGATTGTCCGAAGAAAAGTCCCTGCTGCGCAAGACAGAGGAGAGGAAGAGGGCGAGGAAGAGGAAGCGTCCCCCTTATCGCAAGGCGTGGGCCTCGCAGCGGTCGAACGACTAGCCCTTCTTGCGCGCCACGTAGATTATGTGGGGCATGTCCCCCATCAGCAGGTTCAGGCCGGTCTCGACGCCGTCGGGCGAGCCGGGCAGGCACACCACCAGCCGCCTGGACTTGAGGCCGGCCGTAGTCCTGCTGAGGAGCGCTGAGCTGCCGATCCTTGCGAAGCTTATCGACCGCATCATCTCGCCGAAGCCCTCGACCTCCTTCTCGAGGAGGGGCCTGACAGCGTCGACCGTAACGTCCCTGGGAGAAAGTCCCGTCCCACCCGTGAACACCACGACGTCGACATCCTTTCTTGCGAGTCCGTCATTGAGGGCGTCCACGACCATCACCTTGTCGTCGTCTACAAGCTCTCTCCCGACGAGGATATGCTTGTTCTTCTTCACGATCTGCTCGGCGACGTCACCCGACTCGTCGGTGAACTTTTCGCCGCGGGCCTTCTTGGCGAACCGGCTGGAGCTGACCGTGACGACGTAGAACCCGAGGCGCGCCAGCGCAGCTTCCCTGTGAGATTCATGTGCCTTCAACGCGTTTCACCTTCTTAACCACCCTTATTTCTTCAATTCTGGTCCCGGGGTACTGCCCGTCGGAGTCCTTCTCGTACGCCTTGGTCATGTCCCATATGTTGAGGAGCGCGGCCCCCACAGCCGTCAGCGCTTCCATCTCAACGCCGGTCTTCTCGTGCGCGGAGACCGTCACGGTGACCTGGACACCGCCTTTCGTCACCTTCGTCTCGACGACCGTCCTTTCGACCCTTAGCGGATGACAGAGGGCGACCATCTCCGGAGTCTTCTTCACGGCCAGAACGGCCATGGTTTTGGCCACGCCGAGAGCGTCCCCCTTCTCCAGCCTGTTCTCCCTGAGCCTCTTCACGGTCGCGGGTTTCAGTCGGATCGAACCGCGGGCCGTGGCCTCCCTGAAAGCTATCGGTTTCGGGGATATGTCCGCCTGCTCCAGTTGCATGGAGTTGTCGGACAACATAAGCGATTTAGGCTTTCCCCGACTCGGTGCTCGTGCTCTCTACGTTGCCCCATTCGTACCATGAGCCTGGATAGTTGCCGACGTTGCTGTACCCCAGCAGACCCAGGACGAGTCTCGTGTGCGCCGCGCGGTACCCGCTCTGGCAATAAGTCACGACCCTCCCGTCTTTCGGGATGTCGCCGTAGAGTCTGGCGAGCTGCCTGGCATCCTTCAGCGTCCCGTCCCTCCTAAGCGCGCGCTTCCACTCGATGTTTATGCTCACGGGTATGTGCCCGAGCTTCAGCGCCCTCCGGTATTCTCCACTGTACTCTCCGGGGTTCCGGGCGTCTATGACCGTCGCGTCGCGCCTGTTCACGTGCCTCTCGACCTCCTCGAGCGTCGAGGCGACCGACTGGTCTACCCTCGCCGTGAACTTCTTTCCTGCGAACTCCTCGTCTTGCGTCGACAGCTCCATTCTCCGTCGCTTCCAGAGATTGAGGCCGCCATCGAGCATCCTTCCTTTCCTGTTTCCCAGGAATTCCAGCAGCCAGACCCCACGCGCCGCGTCGTATCCGCTGTTGTTCTGATAGAAGATAACTTCCGTCTCCTCATCTATGCCAAGAGAGCCTAGCAGCATAGACATCTCATTTGCGAAGGCCTGCAACCCCCGTGCGGACGTATCTACCCAGTGGAACGCGAACAGCTCGAGGTTCACCGCACCGGGGATGTGCCCCTTGATGTACTTCCAGTAGTTCCTGGTGTCGACGAAAACAACCGCACTCTTCCCGACAAGCGTGGTGGCCTCGTCCACGGATACGATGTGAGCGGGGTTAGGATAGCCCTTGTAGTGCTCTTTCGTCGAGGCGGTCACCCTGAGTCCTTGTGGCGCCAGAGGTACAGCGAGGCGACGCTGCGATATGGCCGCCAGATTTCACCGATCTTTTCTATCTCGGCCCTCTTCGGCATCTCCGCAAGCGAATAGACCCGCTGTACGGCCTTCTTCACGCCGAGGTCGTCGACCGGGAGCACGTCAGTCCTTCCGAGCGTGAAGATGAGCAGCATCTGCACGGTCCACGGCCCCACGCCCTTCACTTCGTCGAGTATGCTGACTATCTCCTCATCCTCCATGGTCTTGAGTGCCTCAAGGTCGACCTTCCCCTCATTGACCTTCTTCGAGAGGTCCTTGAGGTACGAGAGCTTCTGGGGCGAGACGCCGGCGGAGCGTAGCTTCCTCGACGGGGTCTCTGCGACTAGGGTCGCTTCCAGCCTCCCGTCGGGATAGAGTGACCGGACCTTCCTGATTATGGACTCGGCAGCGGCCCCCGCCAGCTGCTGTGAAAGAATCGACTCGACCAGCGCCTCGAACATCTCTCCCTGCGGTACGAACTTGATCAGTCCCTGCCTCTCGAGCACAGCCGCGAGCCGTGGATCCCGCTTCCGCACGTGGTCGAAACCCTTCCTGAACTCCCTGGCGTCTCCAAGGTGCGGGCGAGGCAAGACGGACGGGCGGAGTCGGAGATTCAGTATTAAGAATTGTCCCCCGGCTCGAGCTTCTGCCTCAGGAGCTTCGCGACAACCCTGGGGTCGGCTCTCCGCTCTGCTCTCAGCACCTGTCCGACGAGGTAGTTGAACGCCTTCGGGTTCGTCCTGGCCTCCTCAGCACCGCTCTCTCTGAGCACTCTCCCGACGATCTCCCCTATCACAACCTCGTCGGTCACGACTCCGCCGACCTGCCCGGCAAGGGACGAGGCGCTCTCACCCTTTGCGAGCATCCCGCGGAACACTTCCTTGGCCTGCACCCGCGTCATCTTCCCTTGACTTATCATGGCGAGGAGTTCAGCCAGCCTTCTAGGGAGAGTCTCCCTTCCCGGACCCATGAGAGTCTTCTGGACCTCGGCCCGCGACTCGCCGGTTATCCAGTTCGCGACATCCGGACCGTTCCTGTGGATGGCCACCGTCTCCTCGAAGAGCCTCGAGAGCGCGGCATTCCTCGAGAGCTCCATTGCGACCTGAGCGGTCAGGGAGTAGTCCCTGACGTACCTGTTCGCCCGCGCTTCCGGGACCTCCGGAGTCTCCACCCTCACCCTCTCGACGAACTCCTCCGAGAGCACGACGGCGGGTAGGTCCGGCTCTGGAAAATACCTGTAGTCCTGCTCTCCCTCCTTCAGCCTCAGGGATATCGTGATGCTGCGGCGCTCGTCCCAGTGCCTCGTCTCGTTCACATGATTGTCGCTCGACTTCGTGAAGGTACTCTGCCGGAGTATCTCGTAGTTCAGCGCCTTTTCCACCTCCTTGAACGAGGAGATGTTCTTGATCTCGACCCTGCCACCTTCGTCCACGGACACGTTAGCGTCGCATCTCATAGCGCCTTCGAGCTCGCCGTCAGAGACCCCGAGAGCCTCGACCGTGCTCCTCAGCTTCTCCAGGAAGACCTTCGCCTCCTTCGCCGACTCGAAGTCCGGCTCGGTGACTATCTCGACCAGGGCTATCCCGGCTCGGTTGTAGTCGACCAGGCTGTAGGATGACTTTTCTATCGTCCCTTCGTACGTCAGCTTCCCGGGGTCTTCCTCCAGCTGTATCCTTCTGACCCGGAATTTCTTCCTTTCGAGCTGGACGTAGCCGTCATAAGCGATGGGCATCCCGCCGGCTTTGTCGTACTGGCTGATCTGGAAGCCCTTCGGGAGGTCCGGATAGAAGTAGTTCTTTCTGTAGAATGAGGTCTCGGAAGCGGTCTTGCAGTTCAGCGCGGCCCCGATTCTGATCGCATACTCGACCGCCCTGGCGTTGAGAACGGGGAGCGTCCCGGGGACCCCGAAGCAGACGGGACACACTAGCTGGTTGGGTTCCTTGTCCCTGTAGTCTGACGAGCACGGGCAGAAGAGCTTGGTCCTGAGCGTCGTAAGCTGACAGTGTATCTCAAGACCGATCTTGACGCTCATGCGGTCACCTCCTCGTAGGCGCCTGCGACCCTGAACAGCGTCTCCTCCGCAAAGTGCGTCGCCATCAGCTGCATCCCGACGGGAAGGCCGTCGGCGAAGCCTGCCGGCACGCTGACCGAGGGCACACCGGTGAGGTTCGCGGGTACGGTGTTCACGTCTGCCAGGTAGTCCTCGAGCGGTGTCATCCTCTCGCCGACCTTCGGCGGAAGTGTCGGCATCGTCGGCCCGAGGAGGAGGTCGTACTTCTTGAACGCCCTGGAGAATGCGGAACGCAGCAGGCTCCGGGCCCTCTGCGCCTTGAGGTAGTACGCCTCGTAGTAGCCGGCCGAGAGGACGAACGTGCCCAGGAGTATCCTGCGCTTCACCTCTGCCCCGAAGCAATCCGTCCTCGTCTTGGCGAAGGCCGCGTTCCAGTCTGCGGACCCCTTCTCAAGCGACGCCCCGTACCTCACACCGTCGTAGCGCGAGAGGTTCGAGCTGGCTTCGGCCATCGCCACTATGTAGTACGCCGCCAGCGCGTAACCCAGAGACGAGATGCTGACCTCCTCTACCGTGGCTCCCAGCTCCTCCAGCTTCGAGCTCGCGTCGAGCACCCGCTCCCTAACTCTCTCATTGATGCCCTCCCCGAAGAACTCCCTGATGCGCGCAACCTTCAGACCCTTCATCGCCGGCGGCTCGACCGTCCCCCTCTCTCTCGCCGAGGTGCTGTCCCGACGGTCGTGCCCAGAGATGACCTCGAAGAGAAGTCTCAGGTCGTCGGCGTGCCTAGCGAACGCGCCTACCTGCTCGAGACTGTTCGCGTAGGGGATGACGCCGAATCGACTGACCGCCCCGTAGGTCGGCTTGAGACCGAAGATGGAGCAGTAGCTCGCGGGACAGCGGACAGAGCCTCCGGTGTCCGTCCCGAGCGCCAGGGTCGTCATCCCTCCCGCCACGGCCGCCGCGCTCCCTCCGGATGACCCCCCGGCGACCCTCTCGAGGTTCCACGGGTTCCTTGTGGGACCGAAGGCGCCCGTCGTCGTCGTGTTGCCCATGGCGAACTCGTCCATGTTCGTCTTCCCGACTATGATCGCGCCTTCTCTCCTGACCCGCTCGACCACCGTCGCATCATATCGCGGCTGGAAGCCCTCGAGGATCTTCGACGCGCAGGTCGCCGGCATGCCGTCGACGCAGATGTTGTCCTTTATCGCGATCATGATGCCGGCGAGCCTTCCCACCTTCTCGCCTCTCTTGACCTTCTGGTCGAGCTCCCGCGCGGCGAGGACGGCCTGCTCTCCTGCGACATGTAGGAATGCATGGACATCCCGGTCCATCCTCGGCATTCTCTCGAGTCTCGAGGCGACGTGTTCCTCGCAGCTGAGCTCGCCGGCGCCCACCCTCAGCACCGCTTCTCTGACGGACGGACCCAGTCTGGCCAACGCCCTCAGAACACCCTTGGCGCCTTTACCAGGTTGCCCTTCCTCTGGGGCACCCCATTCATCACCCTGTCGGGGGACGAGGGCGCTACCTCATCCGGCCTTAGGTCGCCGGGGTCTTCGGTCTGCCGGTCTATCCGGGTGTCGTCGCTCACCTTGTCGACGACCTCGAAATACTCCAGGATAGAGGAGAGTTCGCCCATCAGCCTCTCCTCGTCCGTCGCGCTTATCGACAGCTTGGCAAGGTCGCCGAGCCTCCTCACCTGCTCGACTGTGATCTTGGGCTTGGTCATGGAGTCAGCCTGAGCTTGTCCCTGGGAAAGAGTGTGACCTCCCTTATGTTTTGTTCTCCTGTGAGGACCATCATCAGGCGCTCTAGGCCGAGGCCGAAGCCTGCGTGAGGAGGCATGCCGTAGTCGAAGACGCCGAGGTGATACTCGAACGCTTGGGGCTTCAGCTTCTGTTCCTTCAGCCTCTTCACCAGCATCGCCTTGGACTCGACGCGAGTCCCACCCGAAGCGAGTTCGAGGGCGCCGTGCATGAGGTCAAACGACTCACTGACCTTGGGCGTCGCGGTCTTGGGTCTGATGTAGAACGGCTTAGCCGCGGTCGGCCAGTCGGTGATGAAGTAGAAGCTTCCGTGGGTCCTGCCGAGTTCCTCGACATCCTGACCCGTAATGTCGTCTCCCCATGATATCCCGCTTCTCCTCGCCCCGACCTCGTTGACTACGGAGTCGTACGTCAGCCTCTCGAAGCTCTTCGGGATTGCTACAGGTGCCCTCTTCAGCTTCTCGAACTCCCTCGCGCACCCATCGGCCACCTCGGCGGCCGCCCTCTTGATCAGAGCCTCCAGCGTGTCCATGACGTCGTTGTAGTCGACGAAGGCCTCCTCGATGTCTACTGAAGTTATCTCGCTGAGATGCTTCTGCGTGCGAGACTCCTCCGCCCGGAACGCCGGACCTATCTCGTAGACCTTCTCGAACGGCAGCGTGAGCTCCTCCTTGTACAGCTGTGGGCTCTGGGTCAGGAAGGCCGGCCTGTTGTAGTAGAGGACCGAGAAGAGCGAAGCCCCGCCCTCCGTCGCTGTGGAGATCAGCTTCGGAGTTCTCACTTCAGAGTAACCCCTCTCGTCGAAGAAGCTCCTGAGACTGCGCTGCAGTACCCTCTGGATCTTGAAGAGCGCCTGCGCCTTTTCCCTTCTGAGGTCGACCGACCTGATGTCCAGGCGCTTGTCGATGGACGGGAGCTCGCCCCCGAAGACGCTGAAGGGCGGCTTCTCCGCGTGGTTGAACACCTTGATCTGGCTGGGGATGACCTCGGCGCCGTTCGGTGCCTTGGCTATCTTCTTGACCGTCCCCTTCACCCCGATGCTCGTGTGCTCACCTATCCCGGCGACCTTCTCCAAGAGCTCGTCGCTCTCCCTGCCCTTCACGGTGGTCACCTGGAACATGCCCTCCTTGTCATTGACGATGAGGAACGTGATGCCGCCCTGCGTCCTCACGCTGCTGACCCAGCCGAAGAGCGTCACCTGTTCGGAGTCTATCTCAGGAGTGACCTGGGTAGAGTAGTGGCTTCTGCGCCAGTCTCCCAGCTCATCCTCGGACTTCATGAATGCCGCAGTCCGGCCCCCGGATTCTATTTATGCATTAGAATGGTCGAGGGACGTCCGGTCGCGTGGTCCCGCGCTCTACTTGGTCAGCAGCTTCCAGGACATGACCACGCCGACCGCCGTCAGGGCGACCGCGAATGCCGTGATGACCGTGAAGTCCAGCCAGAGAGGGTTGTAGATCCCTGATGGCACTCCCGCCGTTCCCAGCAGCAGCTGCCTCGCCCCGTCTATGGCGTAGCTCACCGGGTTGAACTTGACGACGTACTGCAGCCAGGTCGGCATGATCTTCACCGGGAAGAGCGCGTTCGAGGCGAAGAGCAGAGGCAGGTTCAGGAGGTTGATGATGGCCATCTGCGTCTGCCAGTCGCTGGACCTGAGCGCCAGCGTAACGAAGAGGGACGAGAGCGCGAACCCCATGAAGAAGAGCAGCGTGAACGCGCCAAGCAGCCCGATCACGGAGAAGTTGCTCACGTCCATCCCGAGCACCACCGCTATGAGGAGCACCATGCCCGCCTGGATGAGCGACCTTACGCCGCTCTGGAGGACTTTGGACACGACGATGGCTCCGCGGCTGACCGGCGTGCTCAGAGCCTTGTTAAGGAAGCCGAACCTCCTGTCGAAGACGACAGACATGCCGCTGAAGGCCGCCGTGAAGAGGATGATCGAGGCGAGCATCCCCACCGAGAGGAAGGAGAAGTACGATTTCGTCCCGAACGTGCTCAGCAGTATCTGGTTCTGGACGGCGGGCGAGGCACCCGACTGCGAGATGAACGTACCGAAGTTGAGCGCCTTACCGAATATCCCCAGCCACACGACGGGCTGGATCAGCGATATCAAGAGCTGGTACGGGTTGGTGTACCACTTCCTCAAGTCCCTGAGCGTCAGAGCCCACAGGCCGTGGAGAGGGCTCTTGTTGAGCTTGGGCATCGACCTCGGTACCGGCGGCTCCACCGATTCGGGCACCGTCTCCTGGACCGTCGTCGTCCTCGTGAGTTTCTCTTCCGGTACCTTTGAGCTGTCCATTCCCCTCACTCTCTAGGAGCGCGCCCTCGCCATCGTTATGCGCTGGCTCATGGTCGCCCACCTGTTCGTCTCCTCCTCCCTCAGCGTCCGTCCCGTCAGCTCCAGGTAGGCCTCATCGAGACTGGGCTTTGTCAGCGATATCTTCGTGACGTGAAGACCCTTGGACCTGATCAGGTCCATTATCTGAGGTGACGCCTCCTCTCCAGATTCCGCCTTGATGCGATACTCGTTGCCGTTCTTCTTCACCTCCTTCACGAGCTCCAGCTTCCCGATGTCTGGAGAGAGGTCGACCTCCCCATCCGCCACCCCCACGACTATCACGTCTCCCCCGATACCATCCTTCAGCTCCGTCGGGGTGCCTATCTTGATTATGTGCCCGTGGTCGATTATCGCTATCCTGTCGCACAGAGAATCCGCCTCTTCCAGATAGTGAGTCGTAAGGAAAAGAGTCATGTGGTACTCCTGCTTCAGCATCCGTATGTACTTCCAGACTGCAGCACGCGTCTGGACGTCGAGCCCGAGCGTCGGCTCGTCCATGAAGAGCAGCTTCGGGTAGTTGATCAGCCCACAGGCCAGCTCAAGCCTCCTCCGCATCCCGCCTGAGTAGGTCTTGACCTTCCTGTTCGCCGCGTCCTGCAGCTCGACTAGATTGAGCAGCTCCATGGCGTGCGGCTTCGAGTCGCTGCGCGGGATGCCGTAGAGGTCAGCGCAGAGAAGGATGTTGGCCATCCCCGTCATGTCCTCGTCGGCGGTGTACTCCTGTGGGACGATTCCGACGTTGCGCCGGACATCGTTCGCGTGCTTGTGGACGTCGAACCCGCAGACGACGGCCTGACCGGAGCTCGGTGAGAGCAACGTCGTCAGCATGTTGATCGTCGTGCTCTTGCCTGCTCCGTTCGGTCCTAGGAACCCGAATATCTCTCCCTCTTCTATCTGGAAGCTCACGCCGTCGACCGCCTTGAACTTCCCATCGTAGGTCTTGGTTAGACCTTCGACCTCGACGATCGCTTTTGAAACCGGCTTCGTATCACGCTGGTTGGGCATCATTCTAAACTATCACTTTCTGCCCTTGGCCTCGGGCACCGGCCTCCTCTCCTTGAGAGCCCTGTTCGCCCACTCAAGCTGGCGCTCCAGGTTCAGGATATACTCCTTCAGGATGTACTCCCTGTCCTTCTGAGGTATGACGTCCATCTTCGACGTGATTATCTCCTGAGTCAGCTCGAACTGACCCTTGGTCCCCTCGCTCATGAACCTGGTGAGGTGCTCCGGCTGGATGAGCTCGACGAAGAGCCTCCTCATTGCCATCCAGTTCCTGCCCGAGTTGAGGAATAGTTTCTCGTCCTCCTTTATGGAGTCGAGACCCTTTGGTGTTATGGAGTAGACCTTCCTGTCGGCGCTTTTCGTCCCTTCGTTCGCCTTGATGTAGCCGTTCGCGACCAGCTTCTTCAGTATCGGATAGATCGACCCCGCTCCCGGTCTCCACGCCCCCTCCGTCTTGCTGTCGATGTCCTGGAGGATCTCATATCCATGGCACGGACTCTGAGCAATCTTCCGAAGCATGTAGTGGAGCAGCAGGCCTCTCGGAGCTCCCTGGGGGTGCGTAAGCGACTTGGAGTCGGTCCGTTCTGGTCGTTCGGGCATTTTTTTCTAGGGGCGCGGCCCCATCGGTAGTATATACAGATATCGCATTGGATATAGTTTGATACTTTTGGCGGATAAGTTTAATTGCGCGCCGCTGGCCCAAACACGCTGGTATGAGTCTCTCCCGGGGTGTTGCCGAGGCCGACGCGCTCGTCGATTCCTTCGGCAGGCACGCTCGCAAGCTGCGCATGTCGGTCACGGACAGATGCAACTTCAGGTGCAACTTCTGCATGCCTCAGCATCCCACGTGGATGGAATCGCAGGAGCTCCTGAGCTTCGACGAAATGACGAGAATCGCAAGAATCCTCGCTCGGCTCGGGGTCACCAACATCAGGCTCAGCGGAGGGGAACCGCTCATGCGCAGGGAGGTGGAGAAGCTCGTCGGGATGCTTGTACGGGTTCCCGGCATCAGGGCCGTGAGCATGACCACCAACGGAGCCATCCTCAAGGAGAAAGCGAGCGCCCTGAAGGAGAACGGTCTCCACTGCGTGACGTTGAGCCTGCACAGCCTCAAGGCGGAGCGGTATCACGAGATAACGGGCACCAGGGGCGTCTTCTCGAAGGTCATGGAGGGCCTCGACGAAGCCAGAAGGGTGGGATTCGAGCGCGTCAAGGTGAACTGCGTGGTCACGAGAGGATGCAACGAGGACGAGATAGGCGACTTTGCAAGGCTGGCACACGACGCCGAGGTCTCCGTCAGGTTCATCGAGTACATGCCGTTCGACGGCTCGAAGGTCTGGGACCCCGAGAAGGTCGTCTCAGGCGAAGAGATCCTTGGCAAGGTCGGGGAGCTGTATCCCCTAGTGCCCCTCGAGCGCGAGCACGGTGCGACGGCCAGACACTACAAGTTCAGTGACGACTCCGACGGGGAGGTGGGCGTCATAACCTCGATGACGAGACCTTTCTGCTCCGACTGCGACAGGGTGAGGTTGAAGGCCGACGGCAAGGTCGTCCCCTGTCTGTTCAGTGTCGAGGAGTTCGACATCAAGCCGCTGCTGCGAGGCGGGGCGGGCGACTCCGAACTGGCCGCCTTCCTGCGGAAGTCTTTCCTGCTCAAATCGGAAGGCGTCGAGAAGATGCTCGAACAGCACGTCGAGCTCAAACACGTCAGGCCGATGTACACCATAGGCGGCTAGTCCATTGCGGATACGAGTAAAGATGCTATACTTCGGGCAGGCCAGGGACGAGAGCGGCAGGGCCGAGGAGGCGTTCTCCCTGGACGCAGGTTCCACCATTCGAACACTGGCAGAGCTAGCAATGAAGGAGCATCCCGCCCTCCTCAGGCTCAGGGCCACCGCCAAGTTCGCGCTCAACGAGGAGATCGCCGGGGGAAGCGAGACTCTGGAGGACGGGGACGTGGTCGCCCTGCTGCCTCCCGTGGCCGGAGGTTGACGGCAGCATGGCCAGACTGACGAAGCGGGTGATTGACCTCACCAAGGTTCTCGTCGCCGTTCAGGAGAGCGGGGCGGGCGGCACGACACTCTTCATCGGGACGGTCCGGGACAACAGCGAGGCCGGGACGGTTGACATGATACGTTATCAGGCTTACGAACCGATGGCAGAGAAGAGACTGCAGGAGATCGAAGAGGAGGCAGAACGGAGATGGCCGATGGCACGGGTGAGCCTGGTTCATCGGCTCGGCGAACTCGCAGTGGGGGAGGTAAGCGTGGCCGTCGCAGTTTCGGCTCCACACAGAGCGGAGGCGTTCGAGGCGTGCAGGTACATCATAGAGAGGATCAAGCGGGACGTCCCCATCTGGAAGAAGGAGAGGCTCGCGGGAGGGAGAGAGGTCTGGGTGGAAGGCCACACCATCGGGACGGCGCGGAAGAGAAGACCGAGATGACGAAGAGGTTTTCTGAGTACGTTTCCCTGCGGGACGCGCAGAGGATTCTGAGACGTAACGCCCGCGTAAGGAGGGTTCGAGAGCTCGTCCCGCTGGGCCAGGCCTACGGGAGAGTCGCCTTCGAGGACCTTGTCTCGAGGTACGACGTACCGGCCAAGGACAGCGCTCACATGGACGGGTATGCAGTGCGTTCCGTCGACCTTTCCGGTGCATCGAACGAGCACCCG
>JAJYWC010000023.1 GCA_021791695.1 archaeon
GGAGAGGTTGGAGAAGCCTTAACGCGGTACGAATGGGGCGCTACTTTCTAACTCCAGGGCCGCTCGACTTCCTCGCGCACCACGGGCCAAGCTTCGTAACCGAATCGCTCCCGTGGCTGTCGCAGAGGCTGGAAGCCGCAGCCGGCGTTGTAGGACGTTCATGACCTCACTCAGGGGGTTGCAAGTGAGCGAATAGGACGCCATATTCGCGGTAGTCTGACAGTGAGCTTTGAGGGTCATAGCCCGTCTGATTGCCATCACGATATATGGGATCTTTATGGTGCCCTACCCGTGACGTGTATGGCTATCTCTCGAGAGGACGCGGAATCGGTGCAATCCAAAGCTGGTCGGACATATCTTCTACTCTGGCGGAATTTCCCGGAATGAGAGGCTCAAGTCAATCCCCTGCCTTCTCCTCACTGACTTTGCGAAGAAAAAGATGAAGAGACAAACGACGAAGAGACCGATTACGAAGGCATCAGACTGAGGCAGTGGATATGTCAGGAAAAGGTTGGGACCTGCAACATACTGGAACGTAAGGAAGAGGTTGAAGAGCAGCGCGAGCGCTCCGAAGAGAGAGATTAGCGGCAGGCTTCCGATTCTGTACTCGCTCACCTGAGACGTGGCATATATCCTCTTCAGGCGAAACGGGAAAAGAATCGCCGTAACGCATATGAGAATGTAGGCGATCTCAGTTCCGAACCCTGCGGTCGCCACGTAGGAGCCGATGGCCGCAAACTGGTAGGTCACGAAGTAGAGCCAGATCTCTGTTCCCACGAGGGAGACGAGGAGTGCCGCGAAGGGTGCGTGGAACCTCGGGTTCACATACCCCAGTGCACTGGGCAGGACGCGGTCGATCGATGAAGCCAGTATTATCCTCGTGCTCGCGAAGTAGATGATGAGTATCACTTGGAAGATCCCGAAGATCGCGCCGATGAGGATTATCCCAAAGACCAGCGGGTTGGTGGTGAGCAGGCTCCCCACGAAGGGGAAGAACGGGCTTGGGACGACAGCCAGGAGCTTGCCGAGAGGTCCGGGATTCGACCCAAACCACAGCCCGTTGAAGGCATGTATGAAGTCTGTCCCCACGGTGTTCGAATAGGCGTACCACGTGAGCGCCCAGAGAACGCCGACAGCAAGATAGGCGCCCAAGATCTGACCGAGCTGCCGAGTGAGGTCGGTGGCTTTCTTGATCTCAGCGGCAGTATACACCGACCAGAAGGCGTAACCCATCGATAGCCATGCGATGGCCCAGACGGTGATCGTGTCGCTGAGGTTGAACGAGGGCGAGAGCGAGACTCCCTGCGTCTGTGCTGCGGAGATCACACTGCGATAGGCGTCCGGTCCTATGAGAGTAGTCATGTAGGCGTTGAAGCTATTGACGAAATCCTGATGAGAATGCCCTAGCAGGAGAACCATCAACATGAGGAGGGACACGAACGAGGCACCGAATAGCAGGTATTGGAGCCTGACATAGAACCTCACCCCGAACATCGAAACGACTAGCCCTAGAACGATGATCAGGGTGGTGACGATGAACGACGCGTTCGGCGAAGCCAAGCTTGACGCGATTGAGAGATAGCTTGCATTGCCGGATACCTCGCCCAAGAGGGCGAAGAATGGTTGCAACCCTATCGAGACCATCACCGAACCGAGGAATGCTCCGAAGAACCATTGCCACACAGTCCACGCACTGAAGGTCGCTGCGAAGCCAAGCGACGGGGTGAGTATTCTGCTCTGCCACACGTAATCCCCACCCGCCCGCGGCATCGAAGAGACGAGCATCGCCACCACAATGTAGAATGGAATGGCTGCGAGGACTGTCGTCACGATGCCCAAGCCGATATCGGCACCGGGTAGAACCACAGGGGCGTAGCTGAACAGAACCGCCTCGGTGAAGCCAACAAGACCTACGGCCATCATGTTGTACATGAAGGCCTGGTGAGCCGAGATCTCGCGGACCAGACCGGTAGCTTCCCGAGAGAAGAGTTTCTGGCCCAACGATTCCGCTAGTCCCATGCAAGCATGACGAGTTAAGGGCTTTCTTGGACCGATTCCGGACGTCGGCGAGGGGTAGTGATATCAGTTCCTTATAGCAAAAGAGAAAAACCAACTCTGTGCATGCTCCAACGTTGCTCATCTTCACTCCAGGCCCCACGGAGATACCCGAACGCGTCCTTCGCGCGATGGCTAGAACGATAACCAATCCCGACATCGACCCCGAGTTTGCCAAGTTCTACGAAGGTACTCAGGCGAAGCTCGCGTCGCTTATGAAGACAAAGAACGACGTGCTCATACTCTCGGCCGAAGGACTTCTCGGTCTGGAATCAGCCGTCGCTTCGCTAGTGGAGAAGGGCGAGAAAGTGCTCGCAATAACAAACGGAGTCTATGGGGATGGTTTCGTGGACCTTGTGAAGATCTACGGTGGAGTACCAGTCAAGGTCGAGGGAGAGTACAGCGCGGGCATAGAGCCAGAACGGGTGAAAGAGGCGCTAGATGCGAACAGAGATATCAGGATTGCTACCGTCGTACATTGCGAGACGCCGAGCGGCGTCCTAAATCCTCTGAGGGAGATTGGCAGAATCTGCAATGACCGTGGGGTTGTGGTAATCGCCGATGCAGTCTCGTCCATGTGTGGAGCTCCTCTCGAGGTGGATGGCTGGAAAGTCGACGTGTGCCTCGGTGCAAGTCAGAAGTGCATCAGCGCCCCGCCGGGGCTCGCAATAGTCTCCTTGAGCGACCGTGCCTGGGAGATAATGCGCGCGCGAAAGGATAGGATCCCTAGCTTCTACCTCAACCTCTGGCAATGGGATGAATGGTGGAAGCAGAAGAGGCTCTTTCCATACACGCCTTCGATCTCCGACATCTACGCGCTCGATGAAGCTCTAGACATCTTGCTCGAGGAGGGGCTTGAGAACTCCATTCAGCGCCACATGAAGGTCTCCGGGGCCATCCTGGGCGCTTGCAAGGCGTTAGGACTGAAGCCATATCCAGAGAGGGACGAATGCCACTCCCCGACGGTCACGGCGCTTAGGATGCCACCCGGTATCGATGAGGGGAAACTCCGAGCATTAATGGAGAGGGACCACTCCGTGATGATAGCTGGCTCCTGGGGGAAGCTCTCAGGCAATGTTTTCAGGCTCGGGAACATGGGATACAACGCTCAGAACGAGAAGGCCATGACCGCCATTCTGGCGCTCGAGGAGTCGCTAAAGAGTCTCGGCTTCAAGCCCAAAGGCTCCGGCGTGGAAGCTGCGAAGGCGATTCTCGGGTCGCGGTCTCAGGGGCTACACGTAGGCGCGTAGGCCGGCGTCTCTCCGCAGTAGGTCCAAGCAAACACCGACCCATTGTACACTGGGAGCTCATCAGCACCGACCTGGGCTACTTGCCATGAGGCCGTGCTGTTGTAAGTCCAGAGGAACCAGTACATGCTCTTCGAGTTCGACACTCCGTCGATTCCCGATATGAAGTGCTCCTGATATTGCGGATACCACTGGGCCTGCAGGTTTCCGTGACTGAGCACGACCGTTTCGATGTACATATTCCATCCCGGTTGCACTTGGGTGCTGTTGTACCAGTGCTGGGTACCGTTCCCAAAATTGATCAAGATGTCAGCCGTATAGATAGAACTCGACGCAGGCTTGAGGCTGAGATACTGGCTCCAAATATGCGAGAGCTCACTACTCGCCTGTTGGTATATCGGCAGCGATGTGTTCACCACTGCGAGCGTTCCCACGAGCAGCGAGAAGGTCTCGTTGTACAGTGAGAGGGATGAGTTGTAGTTCGCGGCCAGCTTGTTGTATTGACTCGTGGCCATCGTCAGTTCGGTCACGTACTGGTTCTTCGACTGGGTCGCCTGCCCGTACTCGTAGTAGTAATAGACCCCGGCGGTGGTGCTGATTATCAGTAGCGCGACCAGAGTGAGTGCAATGCCGTAATTTACTTTGGCTGCCAAATGAGTACCCAGACATGGATGGCTTATCCATCCATTATTACGCGTTCTTCGGTTAATCTGTATTCATTGAGGGGAGACAACAATTGGGTAGGCGCCGCAAGTGATGCAGAATGTCGAGTCAGGCCCCACATCGGCACCGCAGTCGGGACACCTGTAGGCAGTCTTCGCAAGCTCGGCCGGGGGAGGAAACATCATTCTGTACAGCCTGTAGTACTCTAGTTGCTCCTTGTCTCTGATCTTCACGCCGTCCCTGGAAGCGGCGTCTGTTCTATCTTGGGTGAACGCGCTGTCCTTGATTTTGGTCGCATAGTACTTAGGCAGGTAGGTCGTGCCCGACCCGTACTCGATTGGGGTCTTGACTCTCCAGGCGCTCCTTTTCCCGATAATCTGCTCGAATGCGACGCGCAGTATCAGCTTTCCGTATTTTCTTTTGTTTCTAAATCCCACAAGCTGCTCCGGCCTGAGTGTCTCCGCGAACTCGACCACAGACCTATCAAGATAAGGAAGAGAAGCGGATATCCCCAATGTCGCGGCCATTGGCTTCGAGGAGAAGTGCATGACTTTCCACAGATCTCTCAGCCTTCTCATCAACTTCACAGGCGGCAGGTTGAAGCTGAAGCTGTATCCTGCGAACAATTCATCCGTAGCGTCGCCCGTCATTACCTTGGCGTAACCCTGATCACGGGCGGCCGCCAAGCCGTGGTAGACGGCCACGCTGTTCCTTACTTCCATCGGATCGAAGGTCCTGAGGATGCGGATGACCTCGGTGACCCGGGTGGTCAAATCTTCGGGTTTAAGTTCTAACACGTCCCACTCGAAGCCCAGCTTTTTAGCGATCGACCTGGCATAAGGGAGATCCGGGGTTTCGGCCAACGGGAAGATGACCGTATAGCACTTGGGTTTTGAGGTCGTCGCAGCGGCATGGGCGATGATGCTGGTGTCCAGACCGCCCGATAGGAGAAGAGAGTCACCCAAATTCTTGTGTACGCTGGTCTGGATGACGCTTTTGCACTCAGCGGCTTGATCTGCACGAACGTCATGGTTCAGTTGGCACACACCTTTGAGGTGCATCCGAGAGCGCGATAATAAGGTGGATGGTTAATCCAGCTGGCGCAGGCTTGACGCAAGATAGGATAAAAGACCCAGAATACCGTGAGGGCCCGTTGGCGGCCCCACCCGAACCATTGCTTGCATTCGAAGTTTTTCCCGCAGAGTTGACACGCTAGAGTCCTTGACATTTTAGGCGTCTATCCGCGGACTGGGATGGCGCTGCTTTGGAAGCTGTGCACGACCCTTTCGGGAGCTATGCCTGAAAAGAGGGCAGGGTTGATGATTCTGGCTAGTATCTCAATTCCCGTCACGATTCTCGCCCCGGGCCCGCTGAAGTAGACATGCTCCGACACATACACTCAATCGTTGCTCACCACAGGAAGTTCAGACCCGCCATTCTGTCTGATGAGTCATTCGGCGTCTCTCATACTTCTGGTCATCGGAGACGAGCAGAGGGACAAAGAGAATCTAGGGTGCGGCAGCTCCAACCACACCGCAGCTAGGCATCTCTTTCAAGAAGCGGGAGGGGCCCCTTACGAGGACGCTCCACGCTCGGGGACGCCGGCGGTGATGGCTATTCTCTGAATGTTCCCAAAGATGTCCGATGACCTTCTAGGATTGAGCGCGAGAACTTGGGCTTGGGCTCTATTTTCTCTATGGCGTAGAAGACGTCTTTCGCGTCCAGATTACAGGATTTGCATATGTCCCGCATAAGTATCAAGTTAGACTTGCCCTCGTTGAGTTATTCTGTATCAAACGCGTAGGCTGAGTCACACTGTCTTAGCGAGTTCCTCGACCTTATCATCGGCCTCCTCGCAGCCGTGCGGTAGATGTCTATCACTCCCTTGCTGACCACGCGCCTCGTTCTGGCCTCCTGAGGGTAGTTGCAGTACTGCGTCACGCCTATGGCCTGATCCCGAGTTCGAGAGCGAAGAGCTTCTCCGTCCCACTGAAAAACAGGGAGCATATCTTCGTCCTCAGTTCAACTCCTTGAGTACGCGAGGCAGGACCGGACGAAGCGCGCCGCGCTCCGGGGGCTTGAACACAGATGGATGTGAGAGTAGCAACCCAAAACCCTGTGTGACTGCCATCCTTCCCGATGGTCGGCGATACCAGTCCCCCTGGTCATCTCGTAAGCGAAGGAGGCGTCTTCGGGGATGGACTCAATCCGGGAGAAGTGATACTCGTGGCCCCTTAACGAGTCGCCTGTCTTTGAGATTATGCTATCCTTCTTGGCGCGGGCAAGAGTATACGCCAGCGTCAGTTTCTTGGTCATCTGGGTCTCGGCGTCGAGTATCCCTACCATAGCCCTTCGAGACCCGGCAAAGTCGCTAATCGATTTGGTGAGGTACATCAGACCGCCACACTCGGCGAATGCAGGTAACCCGTTTTCCAGATGCCGTTTCATGGACTGACGCATGGTTGTGTTACCCTCCAGCGCGGCGGAGAACGTCTCCGGAAACCCACCACCGATGTAGACTCCGTCCAAACCTTCGGGAAGTGCTGAATCGTGGAGAGGGCTGAAGCCGATGATCTCGGCACCGTTTCTTCGCAGCAAGTCTATCGCGTCCGCGTAATAGAAAGAAAAGGCCTCGTCCAAAGCGATTCCGATCTTCACGCTGCCCTTCTTTCGGGTGCGCTCGTGCATTTCTGGGTGTCTGAGCGGAGGAGCCGATCGAGCAACATCCCCGATCATGACCAAGTCGATATTCTCTCCAACGAATCCTGTCAATGTCTTGACAGTGTCTTCCACTTCTGCATTCCCCTCAGTATAAGGTATCAATCCCAGATGCCTTTCGGGGAGTCCTACGCCCCCTGACTTTGGGAGCCAGCCAAGGACGCGAACCTTGGTGTTCTTTTCAATTGCCTGGGTGCACCATCTCGCGTGCTTCTCACCGGCGACCCTGTTCAGTATCACGCCTGCCAGATTGACCTCGGGGTCGAAAGTCCTGAAACCTAGCACCGAGGCTGCGATGCTCCTAGCGGAACTCCAGGCATCGACGACCAAGATGACGGGAGCCTTCAGGAGTTTGGCCACGCTCGCGGTACTCCCCTTGTCGCTCGACCCGCCCACGCCATCGTAGAGTCCCATTACGCCCTCTATGATCGAGATGTCAGCATCGGAGGAAGACCTGACCACGCTTTCGGCAATCTGTGATTCCCTGAGCATGTAAGAGTCGAGGTTTCTCGAGTACCGCTTTGTGGCCTGGGTGTGGTACGACGGGTCGATGTAATCGGGACCGACCTTGAATCCCTGAACTCTGAGACCGCGCTCAGATAGAGCTCCCATGAGACCCGTCGCTACAGTTGTCTTGCCGACACCACTACTCGTCCCCGCTATCACGACTCTAGGCACTGTGTAATCGCGCAGCACTTGCGGCTCACATGAAGAAGGTTAAGCAGTCTTATAAGATTGGCTGGATGAACCATCCATCCTTTGGAGCAGCTGCGACTGCGAGGAACTCAGAAAGTGGCCATGATTTCCCTGTTCACTGCCCTCGCAATCACCACAGACTACGCGATGCTGCCCCTTGCGAACATAAAGCTGATGGACACAATAGTGTTCGTCTCCGCGCTCGTCTTCGGGCTGGAGGTAGGTGTCTCGGTAGGCGCGCTTACGTGGCTTGTGTACGGCTCGGTGAACCCACTCGGCGCAGCAGGAGGGTCGCTTTTGATAATCTTGATCGCATCCGAAACTGTTTACGCCTTTCTGGGATGTGCGGCACGGAAGTCCTTCAGCTTTGAACGGGCTGAAATCCCTACGAGAAGCTTGTTCTGGGGTTCGCTGGGGCTGCTCGGCGCCTTCCTTTATGACCTGAACACCATAATAACACCGACGATGCTAGCCGGCGTGCCGTTCACCGTGGCCCTCGCAACCCTGCTGCCTGCTGTTCCTTTCATGATGGCGCACGAGATTAGCGACTTTATCTTCTTCGCCACGGTCGGACCGGTCCTCGTGAGTGCAATACTCAAGGTAGCGAGATCAAGGGCGGTATTGCCAAAGGTCGATGACCGTACCGTGGCCTTACCGGTTCGGTTGTCGGCGATATTTGCACCCATAGACATTCGCGAGGTCAAGGAACGAGAAGCTGTTGTCCGTCATATCTCACCTTACCTCTTGCTGATTCAATGCTCAGGCGTTTACAAGACTCGGGCATTCATGTCCGAATACACTGCAACAAAGCTTCACTGACATTGGTCAACCCAGAAAATGAAGCGTTCAGGTCCTGTCAGGTCTGCCCCATTGAGTCTAGTTGCTCCTCCGAAGCGCATCGCTATATCTGGACATGCAAATGGAGGGCTGTGAATAACTCAGCCCCTAGACGCATTTCACCGACCTCGTCAAGTCTGGCTTCCCGATATCTGTAGCTGTCTTGGCCACACCAAGCATGACGGTGCAGGTCAACTCTGCGTGGAGGGTTGCCCCTGCCTTCACCTTCAGAGTGTCGAGGTTGAGCTTCTGCGTCAGCAGCATGTGCTCAAACTTTGGGAAGCCGTTCTTGTCATCCTAGTGCAGGTTGGATTGCTGTAGCTGTGCGAGTGCAAGTTCCAGTGTAGGACTAATGGAGATATGACACCCCCCTTGCGCGACAATCGAAGTGAATCAAACAACGATCATAACGCAAGGGGAAGTGTATCTGTCCGATGAGGACAGGCAGCTATTAAGGACTGAGCCACCGTACGTGAGGAAGAGGTATCGAGCCGTAGCCAGGACCCTCGCCCCGGACCTCGTCAGGATAACGCGAGAGGATGCTGCAAGGCTCATCGGCAGGTCCAGGAGGCAGCTCCAGCGGATCGTCAAACGATTCAGGGAGGAAGGCATCGCGGGATTGAGATTCAGGTCGAAGAGACCTCACACCACGCCAAAGAACAAGACTCCTCCCGACATAGAGCAGAGGGTCGTCGAGCTCAGGAACGCTACAGGGTTCGGGTCAGACCAGCTCGCGGCAATCGTGAACGAGGGTCTTGCCCTTGAGGCCAGGAATCCAATCACGGACACAACTTGCTATAGCATCCTCGCCAGGAACGACCTCGTGGAGGCTGAAAGGAGGACGATGAAGCGGTACAGATCCTTCGAGTGGGCACACCCTGACGAGCTCATCCAGTGCGACCTCACCGAGTTCAACGGATTCACCATCCTGACGATGGAGGACGACCACTCGAGAGAGGGATGGGCTGGACGGATCGAGGCTCCCGCGACCGACGATGTGGTAGTGGAGGGGATGACATCACTCCATCCAGGTGTCTTCGAGAACCTTCTGACGGACAACGGGAGTCAGTTCTGCAGGATGAATCCGACGATGCGCAGGTATTGTGAGAACCATATCGTGGGGAAGCACATCTGGTCCTCGGTCCATCACCCGCAGACGCTGGGAAAGCTATCCGCGTTCCAGAAGGGATTGAAGCGGTTCCTCATCCACAGGATGGGAAGGAACATCGACAAGCAAGCCATCGATGAGTGCATCCGCGTCTACGTGGACTGGCACAACAACGGGTTGAAGGTGAGGACGACGGGATGCTATCCGGAAGAGAGGTACTCTGGCAGCAGAGACCCCCGATGGTACGAGAGGCTCGTGAAGGCTCTTAACCTGGGATGGATACTACCCATCCCTGCGGAAGGGGGATGACACATCCTCCTTGGTCTTACAGAGTGCAAGTTCCGGACGCTCGCGTAGCCATATATGTCTGACTCTGCATTTGTCCCAACGATCTGGCATGCGCTCCTCCGTTGGACCCTCACAATCACAGAAGCCTCGCCGTCCTTAAAAGGCGGGGGGAGTTCTCGACTCTGGTCGCGCAACCCCGGCGACCGCACCTAAATCAACAGTACAGTTCTCTTCCTAGCAAAAGGCTGTCGCCTTTTATGGGGCGCACAGCCTACCCGCGCATGAAGGACATCCGCGGGTACTCGAAGAGGCTGGACCGTGGTGAAGGGCGCGGTGGCGCTCGTCGACGAGATTGGCCCGAGGCCGGGCAGACCGTATTTCCCTCTGGTGGTCAAACATGTACCCTGAATCGCAATGACTGGGAGGCATTACAATGCGGCCTTCGTGGCCGTTACCCGGCTTGTTTCCAACTTGATGGGGAGGAGAGGATACTACGGTCCCGGAAGGATAGTCATCGAGAGCTGCTCCACAAAGATCGTGCTCAAGCAGGACCGTGCAGCGTCTCAGATCCTCAAGGAGGCTTTCGACCTTAGTGACGGTGAGAAGCTCATCGTCAACGCAAAGTCAGGGACAGGGCAGGGGATTACTGGTGACGCAAGAAGGGCGTATCCCGTTCTACAACTTTCTCAGCGGCGAAGAAATGAACCTCTTCACCACGAAACCGAAGGAAATCAGCGCTTGAATCTTCGTGATGTCTCTCCAAGAGGAAAAGGCTTAGAGTGTCTTGCTCCGGACGGCACCTATGAAGGAGCTTCTCCCCCTCTTCGACCACTCCTTGGAAGCGCCAACGGCCTTTACTCCAGAAGCTCTCGTGGATGCGGTCCGTGCAGACAGGCGCCTTTCATCGGAGCCGATTCCGCAGGTCTGCGTGCTCGAGTTTGACGGCGACCTCACGGACTGGCTGGTCTCCACCGGCGCTGCCAAGCCCTGCAGGTCGTGGGCGTGCTTCCACACGTCCATGTTTTCGCTGGAGGTGGACGGGACCGCATGCGGCATCGTTCCCCGCACCATAGGAGGACCTTACGCGGTCCTGGTCGCCGAGCAGATGGCGGTCTCCGGTGCGCGCGTGGTGCTCGGGCTCACTTCGGCCGGCCGCGTGAGCCCCTCGATGCCCGTGCCGGGGCTGGTCTCGGTCACCAAGGCTGTCCGCGATGAGGGGACCTCCTACCACTACCTGTCACCGGCTGCAACTGTCGACGCGCCGCCTGAAGTGGCGAAGCTCCTCGAATCTGAGCTCCGAAAACAATCCCTGCCTGTCTTGTCAGGGGCTGTGTGGACCACAGATGCGCCATACCGCGAGACGAAAGTGCAACTGGCCGGTCACTCCCAGGCTGGGGTACTCGCCGTGGAGATGCAGGCGGCATCGTTGTTTGCCTTCTCTGCTGCACACCGGTTTCCGGTGGGCGTCGCGGCACACGTCACAAACAGTTCCAGTCGGGAAGGCAAGGCGTTCGACAAAGGCGCCCACGAATTGGGAGTCGCGATTCTGGAAGCGGTCTGCCGCGCCGGGATGCGTTTTATTTCGTCCTCAAATGAGGCACATGATGAAGCATGAAGCTCAGCCTCTTCGCACCAGCGACAATCATGCATCCGCAAGGCATCTTCGGTACTCGCTCTTGTAGCGCCTGAACAGCCAGTTCAAGCATGACCTTTCATCGTTTCGCGTCTGAGATCTCTCGAGAGAACGATAGTAGGCATTCCTCTTCTTGTATTCGATGTTAAGCATGGGAAAGTCTTCTTTGCGCAGGACGAAATTCGTCATTAGCATGTTGAATCTCCCGTTACCGTCAGCGAACGGGTGGATTGCCACGGACTTGAGACGTGCCAGCGCTGCCGGTTCGACTGGGTTGGCCTTCCCTTTCGCAGCGCGATGCCAATCGAAGAACTCGCCCAACATGGACTGAATCTCCACAGGCGTTGGTGGAGGATGAACTTGCTCCCGCTAATCCTTACTCCATGGCGCCGTATCTTTCCGGTGATGTCGGGCTTCGTCTCCTTGAGCATCATCCTCGATATTCTTACCACGGGTTATCGACCTATGGTGACGCATTGATGAGACTGTATAAGCCAAACTATTTGTCACCCACAATGACTGGCGGATTTGAATGAAATCGAGTGTGCGAAACAGCGACCGAACGTCTCTAAACTAGTGCTGGGTACGCTGAAAACCCGGCTAGCTTTGCGCACGGAGAGCTACCGCCTTCGGCGCCTGTTGTGGTGTTGGTGTTTCTTAGGGGCGTTCATGGCGACCACGTCGAACAGTATACGCCGGCCGTTTATCACAAGGGTCCTCGCGAAGAACTGACCGGTTATTGTCATATCCCGAAGCGCGTGTTCGTTCTTCTCGTATAGCTCGAACTTCTCAAAGGAGAGACAGTCTTCGAGATAGGACCTGAGCCTCGAGAGATTGGGGTCGGTGACCACTTCTCTGGGGATTGTGTCCCGGCCCGACGAGGCGAGGAGGTCGTTCAGGGCCTCCCTGGCTGACTCGTAGCTCTTCCACGCCTCTTCGACAAACCCGGCGAACACCCCGTTAGCGGCCAACCATGAGACGAACGTCCCGTTTCGGTCTTCCGAGTACCCTCTTAGTAGGTGGGCCTTGACGTTGAGCTCGTCGGACCTGTCGAACGTGTACAGGAAGTCTCTGGCCAGTCCCTCCATGTCTGTCTTGTAGGCGTGGTTCAACGAGTCTCCGAAGGCTCCGCAAGCGAGGAGGAACCTCGCCATCTCGTAGTCGTGCGACAGGAGGGCGCCGGAGATCATGTGTGCAAAATCGGGCTCGTACGGAATCTCGCTCATGAGTAGTCCCTTCTCGGTTATACCGTGCGACCGTCTGTCGATCGCTCCGATGCCCGTGAGCCAGTTCTCAGCGAACGCCACCTCCCTGTAGTCCACCCTGGACATGAACTCGAGCTCCGAGAACTTCAGTCCATACTTGGACATCAGCAGTACGAGGTCGAACGGCGTCTCGGTCTCCAGCGCCTTACGCACCGGGACGGGGTCGATCTTCTTCGGAACCGGGGTGTCGGACACGATCACGGCCCTCCCTGGCTTGAATCGGCCTATGCGGCCCATCATCTGCAGGATGGAGTTGTTGTCGATCTTCTTGTAGTGTAGCGTCTTTTGCCCGAGCTTGTCCTTGCTGTCTATGACGTCGTTGAAGATGAGGACGTTGTCGACGTAGATGTTCACCGACGAGGCGATCACGTTTGTGGCGAATATCCTGAGGTTCCTGTCTCGCTCGGCCCTTTGCTGGATCTTGTTGATCTCCGAGCCGTCGAGGCCGCCGTGTATGTAGACACCACCGTAGCCGTTCGCGTACTTCTCCACCAAGCGCCTGGTGGGCAGGAATATCAGCCACGACTCGTCGTTCGGCCTCGCGTCGAGGTATAGGGCCAGCTTCCTGTACATGTCGTCGAGGTCTCTGGCCATTTCGAGGTTGACCTTCACGGGGAACCTGCGGCCGCTGAGCGAGTAGAGGTTCGATATGCCTAGGAATCTGATGAACTCTTTGGGGTCTATCGTGGCGCTCATCACCCGGAAGAGATTCCTCGCGCTGGCCTCCTCCTTCTTGGCGAGCGAGAGGCACAGCTCGAGCTGGGACGACATCTGGTGGCTTTCATCGAAGTAGATGGATGAGTCGACCACGGAGTTCTCGGCCAGCATCCTGAGCAGGACCCCGTCCGTGACGATCTTGATCTTGCCGCCGACGTTGATCTTCGTGTCCTTCGTGATGACGGCCAGCTCGTCTTTCATCTCCGGATGGATGGCCTCGAGCGAGTAGAACAGGGCGTTGCAGGCCGCCCGCGAGGGTTCGCGGAGGATGATCTGCCTGTCTCTCGCGTAGATCTCGAACTCATGGATCGGGGTGACTGTGCTCTTCCCCGTCCCGACGTCTCCGAGGAGCACGAAGTGCTTGGTGAAGTCCATCGAGTCGAGGATCGAAAAGATCGGGAGCTCGGGTTTCTTCTTCACATCAGGGGGCGGCGCGTCCTCAAGGTCCACCCGTTCAAGCGCAGCGTCGTCGCCCAGTTCGTCCCGAGACAAGCTATCGTGCGAGCTCCTGGGTTTCGTCATTCATGGGCCGAGATAAACCAGTCTGTCGAGCTAGGCCTTCGGGCTCGGTTGTTGCTGCGTGACGCAATGGATCCCACCGAACCCGTAGACCAGGGCCTCGCAGTTGACTCCGACCACCTCCCTCCCGGGGAACGCTTCTCCAATCGTCGCGAGGGCCGCCCTGTCGTTGACGTCGTCGAAGACGGGGACGATGACCGCTGAATTCCCGATGAAGAAGTTCGCGTAGCTCGCGGGGAGCCTCCCGTCTCCACCCACCTTCTTCTCCGGCATAGCGACCGGCACCACTGTGAGCGGTCTTCCCCGCTCATCCCTCGCCTGTCGAAGCAGTTCCATGTTGGTCTTCAGGGCGAGGAAGTTGTCGTCCCCGCTGTCTGCCTCCACCATGCACACGACCGTCCTCCGGTCTACGAACCTGGCAAGGTCGTCCACATGACCGTCGGTGTCATCGCCCGCGATACCATCCTTCAACCAGATTACGTTGCTGAAGCCCAGGAACCTCCTCAGAGTCCCCTCTATCTCCTCCTTGGAGAGCTGCGGGTTCCGATTGGTATTGAGCAGACACTGCTCGGTCGTGATGCAGGTTCCCTGGCCGTTCGTGTCGATAGAGCCACCCTCCAGCACCATGCCGGGCTCGATGACCGGGTACCCCGACCTCCTGGCGACCTCGAGTCCCGATATGTTATCTGCCTTGAGCTCGTCGTACTTGTCGCCCCACGCGTTGAAGACCCACTTGGTGGCCGTCAGACCCGTCCCATCCCGGACGAAGATGGGGCCGTAGTCCCTCATCCAGACATCGGCCGTCCTTATCGTGTGGTAGACGACGTTCCCGGCCTCGCCCAGCATCAGGGAGATCCTTCTCTGGGAGGAAGCGTCGTCCACAAGTACGTTCACTCTCTCACCCTTCGCGAGCGCCCGGACCATCTTGACATAGGCCTGCTCGACCGCCCCGAGTATCTCCGGAGGAAAGGTGAGCGGGTCCTTCGGCCACGCGAGCCAGGTAGCGTCGTGCCGTTCCCACTCGGCGGGCATCAGGTAGCGTCCTCCGGGGTCAGATCGCTGGGTCATGGCCCTGTGATTCTCTTGTACGTGTCAGGTCTCCGGTTTCGGCGGAATCCCCAACCGCTCTCGATGTCCTCCCCGAGCTTCAGGTCACACGAGGCCAGCAGCACGCGCTCCTTGGCGTCGCCTCGCACGAGGACCTTCCCGAACTGGTCGGAGACGAAAGAGCCACCCCAGAATTCCATGTCGTCCTCGATGCCGACTCTGTTCACCGCCGCGACGACGACGCTGTTGGCGATGGCGTGTCCTCGCTGGACAGTCTCCCACGCGTCCTGCCAGCTCCCCTCCGCCTGCTCTATCCCCCTGACAGTTCCGATGGCGGTAGGATAGAAGAGCATCTGAGCGCCGAGCAGCCTGCAGATGCGAGCCGGCTCGGGATACCACTGGTCGAAGCAGATCAGGACCGCGACGTTGCCGAACCTGGTCTCGAAGACCTTGTAATCGCTTCCGGCGGAGAAGTAGTCCTTCTCGTAGAAGCTGGGGTCCTGTGGGATGTGTACCTTGCGATACCTTCCTATCTCCACGCCCCTGTCATCGAACACGAGACACGAGTTGTAGGACTTGCCTCTGTAGCGTTCGAAGACCGAGCCACCCACCAGGACTACCCTGTTGTCCCTGGCTGATGCGGACAGCGCACGCGTGACCTCGCTGGGGATGCTCTTGGGAGTCTCCAGAGCGTCTTCGACTTGAGGAAAATAGAGAGAACTGAACAACTCGGGCAGGCAGACGACCTGGGCTCCGCGCTTGGCCGACTCGCGAACCATTCGCAACGCCTTGGCCAGGTTGGCGGCCTCGTCCGAGGACATGCTCATCTGGACCAGCCCTATCTTTACTTCCATCCGGGTGGCGTCGCGCGCTCACGGGGCTTAAATGTGTGCTTGCTGCAGGTGCCCTCTCCCCACGACCGTACCATCTTCTGGACAATACGTTGTGATAAGGATATTACTGGGTAGAAATTAGCCGGCGGTGGGCCGGGTCCGGAACAAAATTGGACGAAGGTACCGCGAAAGAAGAGAAGAAGGTCGACGAGGGTCGTCGAAGCTTCCTGAAGGCTACTGTAGTTGCCTCTGCAGCTCTCGCGGTCGGCGGTATGGCGGCAGTCGCGAAGGTGGCCAATGAGACTGGTGGAGACACGACCACCCAGACGGGCACATTGAGTTTTCCGGATATCGTAATCAAGGATATCGCCAGCGGCGAGATAGCCAACGTGAACACGATGAAGGTCAATCAGTATCTGACGTTCTACTACCCGCTCGAGGATGAGCCAAACCTGATCATGAAGCTCGGCGTGGCAGTCGAGAACGGCATCGGGCCCGAGAGTGACATAGTCGCATTCAGCGACATATGCCAGCATCTCGGCTGCAACCCTGGCTTCGTACCGAAGGGCCAGTCCCCGCAGGTCAATCCGTCGTACGTGGCGCCCGAGGCTGTAATGTACTGCCCCTGTCACGGCAGCATCTACGATGTGACGAACGACGCAAAGGTGATCGGGGGGCCGGCTCCATGTCCTGTTCCGCGAGTAATCCTCGCCGTGGACGGAAGCGGCAACATCCATGCGACCGGTATGGCACCCCCCACGATCTATCAGCACGGACCAGCCTGTTCGGACGCTGTGGATTATGATTTGCAGGGTGGAACGCTGGTTACCGCATCGACCTCATCATCGGAGTCATCATAGATGTCAGAAGATAATCCAGCGGGGGACGGGCCCGGTGTCCGCTTCATCAAGTGGCTTGACTCGAGACTCGGCCTCAACTATCCGGTCCTCCGCCCAGTTCCCCAGTACTCGATTAACCCGTTCTACTGGATAGGCGCGTTAACGGTCGTGGCCTTCAGCGTCCAGGCGGTCACTGGAATCATCCTGCTGGTCTGGTATGTACCCGCTGTTTCAACGGCCTATTCGTCTACGCAGTTCATCTTCAACAACGTCAACTATGGGGTCTTTCTCGAGACCGTCCATCTCTACGGAGCCTACGCGATGATACTTCTCGCGGTCATGCACATGATGAGGAACTACTTCGTATCGTCTCACAAGAAGCCGCGAGAACTCATGTGGGTAGTGGGGATGCTGATGGGCTTCGTGACGCTCGGCTTCGGATTCACGGGCTACCTATTGCCCTACACGGTAGCCGGCGTGGACGCGACGAACGTCGGGCTCGGGCTGCTGGCCCCGCTGCCACCGATGCTGCAGACCCTCATCAAGGACATACTCGGCGCGACCAACGGGCTTAACACCACCGAGCTGGTAAGGCTGTATGATATCCACATAGTGCTCCTCCCGGCCGCGCTGCTCCTGCTTCTTTTCGCGAAGATGTACATGTTCGAGACTCACGGTGCTTCCAAACCGGACAAGCCGCTCACGGAGAGCCAGAGGAGGAGCATCCCGTTCTTCCCCGACGCGACGATATACCTGCTCGAGCTGTCGGCCCTCTTCGGAGCCGCGCTTCTCCTTATCTCGGCCGCGTTCCCGTACCAGCTGCCCGCGGAGTATTCGATCACGGCTCCTAACACGTCAGCGGTTAAGCCCGACTGGTACTTCCTCTGGATGTATCAGCTCCTGAAGATACAGGCCTTTGAGGGTACGACCGGACTTATGCTTGGCCTCACGATTATCACGTTGATCTTCGTGGGGCTGTTCGTTCTGCCGTTCGTGGACAGGGGAGGAGAGAGGAGGCTTGCTAGCCGACCGAAGTTCGTGCTGCTGGGGCTGATCTTCGTCGCTGAGCTGGCAGTCCTTACCTACTGGGGCGAGGTCGCGGCCGTGGCCGACGTCCCTGACGAGCAAGCAGCGTTCATAATCGGCGGCGTGGCCCTGCTCGTGTCGGTCGTGTTCGTGGTGCTGTACAAGCTGATGTTCTGGCGGCTGACGAGGAAGCTGTCGGGGGGGACGCCTGCAGGCGCGACAACCACGCTGCAGAGAGCCCAGATATGGACCGCTGCATTCTTCACCGGCCTGCTCGTTGGTGGGGCTCTCGCGATATCTGCTTCGATCAGTTCCGTATCACTGCTCGCCACGCAGGGGATGACGGGGATGGGATTGCTCGACCTTGCAGGGTCCCTAGCGGCAGTTGGGCTAGTGCTCCTAGGAACGGTCTATCTCATCTACAGGCTTGACCTTGCCAATGGGACCATCAAGACGCACGTACCGATGCTGGAGGTAGGGTGGCCCAGTGAAGAGTGACAGCGCTGTTAGCTTCGTGATTGCGATACTGGGCCTCCAGGTCGTCGCGACCGCGCTTATGTGGTATCTCGACGTTCTATCGACCTTGAGCACGGAGGTCTTCGCGATCCTGCTTGCGGCTAGTCTCCTGGGATTTGCCATAGTCCTACAGGTCTACAGGACCCCAGAGATGGTCGAGCGTACCTCCGGGCCCTCCTCGTCTCCAGCGGCTCAAGCGCCTGTCGCATCACCCGCGTCCGCTCCTGCTGCCGCTCCCGCACCTGCCTCCATGTCTGTTGCCGTGACGCAAACGACGTCGGCAGCGCCCGCGCTATCCACGCCGCCCTCAGGAAACGCCCTGCCCCGGATGATACACTACGTGATACCCATAGCATCGGTGCTTCTTGTTCTCGCCTTCGCCGTGACGCCGTTCCTGCCCGCCGACAAGAGCACCCTCCCCGCAGAATCTACGCTGCTGTTCATACCAGTCTACCTGGCGATAGTGATCATACTCGTCTTTGCGTCCATGTATCTGTTCAAGAGACTCATGGACACCGAGGAGACCCCTGAGGCTCGCTGATCCCCGGTTAGTGTTTAAAAGCGAAGGACTCGACGCGGTGACTCGTTGAAGCCCCAGAAGGCATTCGTGCTAATCAAGACCGACCCAGGCAAGGAAAGAGAGGTTGCCGACAGGCTGAACAGGCTGCCCGAGGTGAAGGAGGTCCACATTATCACCGGCGAATGGGACATCCTCGCCGTGGTCGAGACGGAGAGAGAGCTGGTCCTGCCGACCGACGAGAAGGTCCTGGAGCTCGTGATGGACAAGATCACCACTCTGCCGTATCTTCAGGACACGAACACGATGATTCCGTCGTTCTCGAAGTACAAGGCCTAGGCGAGGCCCAGATCGGGCGCGGCTGTCACTTTGACTGCTCGACCAGTTCCTTCGCTCGGTCGTACCTTACCTTCCTCTCTTCCACCATCTTCTGCGCCACGATGTCCACCATCTTGCCGGTTGCTCCCGCCGAAATCGCCATGTTTCTTGCGTGGAGCTTCATGTGCCCCTTCTGGATTCCCTCAGCCGCCAAAGCCCTGAGCGCAGCGAAGTTCTGCGCCAGCCCTACCGCTCCCATGACCTCAGCGAGTTCAATCGCCGTCTTCACCCCGATTATCTTTATCGAAGCCTTGGCCGCCGGGTGGGTCCTCGCCGCTCCCCCTACCAGCCCTACCGCCATCGGCATCTCCAGCGTCCCGACCAGGTCCCCGTTCGAGTCCTTCTCCCAGGTGGTCAGCGGTTTGTACGCGCCGCCCCTGGCCGCGTAGGTGTGCGCACCCGCCTCGAGCGCCCTGATGTCCTGTCCGCAGGCTATCGCCACCGCTATGACCCCGTTCATTATCCCCTTGTTGTGGGTAGAGCACCTGTAGGGGTCGGCCTCCGCGAACGCGTACGCGTATACTATCCCGTCCACGGCCGCCTCTCCGCCAATCGCCTCCTTGTCGAAGACAGCCTTGACCCTGATGAGCCTCCTGTCCGCGAGGTTTGAGATTATCCTGAGGTAGACCTTCCCGCCCGTGACCTTCTCGAGGATCGGAGCGATGGCTTCCGCCATCGTGTTCACGGCGTTCGCTCCCATCGCATCCCCGGTGTTCACAATCAGCTCTGCGATCACCATCGGGCCCTTGACCGAATGGATTACCTTCGCGTTGAGCTCTTTTGCGCCCCCGCCGAGCGAGACCAGCATGGGGTCCTGCTCATTCGCCTTGGCGAGTATCTCCTCCTTGTGCAGGAGAAGGTCCATCCGTCCGCCGTAGGGGTCTACGACGTCCACGAGTTGTACCTGGCCTATCATCACGGGACCCGTGTTCGTGACGTGAAACCCGCCCTTGACCCTCGCCATCTTGGCCGCGTTGCTCGCTGCGGCTACCACGGACGGCTCCTCCAGAGCCATCGGTACGAGGTAGTCCCTTCCGTTGATCAGAAAGTTGGTCGCGACCCCGAGAGGTATGGTGATCCCTCCAACGACGTTCTCGATCATCCTGTCGGCGGTCTCTGCCGGCAGCCCGCCCGTGTTGCTCAGGGTCTTCACCTCTTCATCGTTTAGCCCTGTCAGCTTCTGCACGAGTTTGAGCCTCTCCGCCATCGAGAGCTTGTAGAATCCTGGCTGCTCGGATGAATCTTGCATCGATTGTCGGACGGTTCGCCCGTGCCTGCTATTTATTTTGAGCGAAGCTAGAGCGCGCGTGAATCGGCAAGAGCCGAACTGACCCCGCGGTCAGTCAAGAAGACGGCGAAGAACGTCCTTGTCGGCGTGTAGCAGCCCGGCCTCAGGGAGACTCTTCAGTAATGTCTTCATGTCGCCGTTCCTCTTGAAGACGGACTTCAGTACAGCGGTACCCTTCCCCACCTCGCCGTGGTTGAGCAGCGCCACGCCCTGCCAGAACCTCAGCTCCGGATTCTCGGGTGAGAGCTCCGCCGAGCGCCCGTACTCCTCGAGCGCCTTCCTCACGTCTCCCTTCTCCATGAGCACGTCTCCGTCGTTGGCGTGTACGAAGGCCTCGTGGATTCTCAGCAGCCTCCTCAGCTCGACGAGCGGCTGCGGATTGTCCTCGACCCTGAGGTCGACGACCCTGCCCTGCCATGGAAGAATCCCCCCGCCGGTCTTTACCACGAGCAGGGCGGCCGACTGCCTGCCACGCAGGTCGCCTCCGGCGCGCTCTCCCGCCTCGAGCGCCGCGAGCAGTCTTTCTGCGAGGCTGCCCTTCGCCCTCTTGAACGAGCCAGCGATGGCCCTCCATACCTTGCGGTTCCGCATGATGTTCCCCTGGGCGCTGAAGCCCCTTCCAGTGACGTGTCCAGCCTCTCTGAGGCACTTCTTGCCCGTGTGCGCGGCAACCCTTCCTCGTACGTCCAGCATCGCGACCTGCCTCAGCTCTGGCCGCGGGTCGGTGGCCAGCAGCGACTTGAGCGCCTGCTGGGGACTCTTACCGCCCTTCATCAGCGCGAGTCCTAGGGGACCGTAGCTGACCTCGACGAAGGCCTGCGTCGCGACCACGCCCACGCCGGCCTCGGCCCACGTGACCACCGACCCGACGGAGAACCAGTGGGATTGCACGGCCACCCCAACCTCCCCTGACCTCTTGTCGATTGCAACGATTGAGTACGTATCGACGGGACGCAACTACCGGGAACCAGCGGAATCCGCATAAAAGCTCTTGGTCGATTAAAGATAAATGCGGCAACATAGAGGCGGAGCGAACGGTGGGCCGGTCGTCTAGTCTGGTTAGGACATCGCTCTGACACGGCGAAGAAGTACCATTGGAACTGCGCAAGCCCCCGGTTCAATTCCGGGCCGGCCCACTTCTTCTTGCTTCAGGTCACTGTACCAGTCGCTTTACTACGACCGAGACGAGTGCGATGAAGAAGACGGTCGCCACCGTCATCGCGAGGACGTCCGTTATCCTGGGCACCTTCTCCTCGCCGTTGTGCGTGAGTACCTGGAGCTCCCCGTCGCCGAAGCTCATCACCTTCCCGGTTCTTCCGGAATAAGAGGAGTGGCCGAAGCGGACGACAGATTCCTTCAACTTGGCCGGGACGTCGGTCACGACAATCTTCCCCCTGTTCATGGTCGCGACCTGTCTCAGAGCTCGTCTGCCTCGACCATGTCGTGAGTCGTGACGAACATGGTGATCTTAACTTCTCGTTGAGGTCCTTGATGTACTCCCCTGACCTGCCGCTTTGAGAACGGGTCCGGCCCGATGCTGGGTTCGTCGAGGAACAGGATGCGCGGCCGACTCGCCAGTGCTGTCCGGCTAGAAGATAAGAGGGACCGGGGCAGGCAGAAGGGTGCCCAAGCTTCTCGTGCTGAATCATCACGGGAGTTCGGTATCCGCCCTCATCGAGCGACTGGGGGAGAGCCGGGCCTCATTGACGGTCGTGGAGCCTGCAGACGTCAGACCCTACAGCGCGCGCGGCTTCGACGGGGTGGTGGCCTCGGGCGGGTACCTTCGAGCGGAGACGTACAGGAGGGAGCTGGACGTGTACTCCCGACTGCTCGAGGATCTCGACAGACCCTTCCTCGGCATCTGCCTCGGACTGAAGATACTTGGCCGCCACTACGGCGCAAGGATGAGGAGGATTGCGCCGGCTGTCGGGACGTACAGGGTGCACTTCGTGCGGGAGTATCCGCTCGCCCCGGGGATACTCGATTGCAGCGTCTATCAGGGCCACCAGTTCGAACTGATCCCTCCGCTTCCCGATGTCATGGAGAACTACGCCACCGATGGTAGCCCGGTCCAGGCTGTCAAGATACGGGGCTCGGAGCGCTACGGGGTGCAGTTTCATCCCGAGCTGAGCGGAGACCCGGCGTGCCAGATCCTCGAGAACTTTGTCGCGCTCTGCTCGCGTGACCGACCCTAGGGAACGTACACGCCGATCTGCTCGCCGACCTTCCTCAGCCGTTCGACCCTGTGCTGTGTGGACGGATGGGTTGAGAAGAGCTCGACTAGCGAACCTCCACTGAACGGGTTCACGATCCATAGAGACGCCGTGGCCGGTGAGGGCCCAGCCGCGCCTCCCTTCGGGTTCCTGCGGACCTTCGGCATCGAGGAGATCTTCACCAGCGCCGACGCCAGCGCGCCTGGGTTATGTGTGAGCTTCGCGCCATATTCGTCAGCGTTGTACTCAACGCTCCTCGAGATTCCGAGCCTCACGAAAGTGGCGCCCAGAGGGACAAGCACTATCGCAGCCACGAGGATCAGCGGGTTGCCGCCGTTCCTGCCGTTGCCACCATAGCCCCCGAACATCATCGACCAGAGCGCTATGTTGCCGACGAAGGAGATCACTCCCGCTATCGTCGCCGCGACACTAGACATCAGCACGTCCCGGTGGACAACGTGCCCCATCTCGTGGGCTATCACCGCCTCCAGCTCCGTCGGCGATAGCACGTTCAATATTCCCGAGGTAGCGACGACGACGGCCTTCCCGGGTCCTCTCCCCGTCGCGAAGGCGTTGGGCTGGGGTGAGTTCACTATCCCGACCCTGGGCATCGGTATCCGTGCCTCGTTGGCCACCTTTCTGACCGCCCCATAGAGCGTCGGATTGTCGCTCTCCTGGATCATCTTGGCACCGCTCATCCTAGTAACGATCTTGTCGCTCCAGAAGTAAGACGCGAAGTTGATGCCTCCCGCGAAGACGAGGCCCAAGAGCATGAACGGAAGCGGGTCGTTGAAGTAGAGTCCTATCGCGTATCCCACCAGCATGAGCAAGCCGGTGAGCACGAAAAACAACGCGGTCATTTTCACGTACAAATTCAACAGAGTGCGCCTTGGGACGAGGCGGGCGCGGACTCGTAAAAACCTTTCGAGAAAAAACTTATACATTTCTCGAGCCGTTCACGTCGCAGAAACGATGTCAGAAGACGAAAACGACGACTGGCCGACGAGATGGAGGAAGATGATGCCGTTCGGTCCTTGGACCTTCCCGGACATCAACGAGATGATGAAGGAGATGGAGAAGGAGTTCATGCAGTTCAAGGACATCGAGAAACAGGTCCCGAAGGATCTGGTCCGAGAGCAGACATTCCCCGACGGGAGCGTGAAGAAGGAGATAGGTCCGATAGTCTATGGTTACTCGATGACCATAGGCCCCGACGGCAAACCTGTGATCCGAGAGTTCGGAAACGTCAAGAGAGGCAGTGAGCCTCTGAAGGGCATAACGGACACGCGGGAGCCGCTGGTCGACGTCGTGGATGGCGAGAAACAGGTCAGGATCATCGCTGAGATTCCAGGCGTCAGCAAGGACGACATCGACTTGCGCGTCGAGGGACAGACTCTTACGATCGCCGTCAACACAGCCAGCCGGAAGTACGAGAAGAGGCTCCCGCTTCCCGAGAACGCCGTGGTGGATGGTGCCAAATCGAGTTACAACAACGGCATCCTCGAGGTCACTTTCCCGAAGCGGTCCCGTGATGGCGCCGGCGTTAAGCTCAAGGTGGAGTGAATGATGAAGACGGTCCGGACACGTCCGGCACCAGCTTCTCCGTCTCATTTTTGTTCCCTGTGAAAGGTTTTTTATGGCCGCTCGGCAAATCTTTCCAATGAGAAACGGCGACGCGTCGCCCTTCGAGACCGCCAGGGAATACCTGCCTGGAGGCACGCTAGGCATACTCACTCTGCCGAAGGGGTTCAAGTTCATCGCATCTTCCGGCTCGGGCGCTTACATCTACAACACAAGGGGAGAGAAGTTCATCGACTACCTGATAGGGAGCGGGTCTGTCATACTGGGACACTGCAATCCCGCGGTCGTGGACGCGGTGACCCGCCAGGTCCAGAGGGGGACCAACTTCTACATAGAGAACGACAAGGCCATCATGCTTGCGAAGGAGGTCGCCTCTGCCATTCCGTGCGCCGACAAGGTCAGGTTCGTCTCATCGGGTAGTGAAGCAAACTCGTATGCGGTCAGGCTCGCCCGAGCGTACACAAACAAGGACCTCGTGCTGAAGTTCGAGGGTTCCTATCACGGCTTCCAGGACTATGCAATGGTGAGCAGCCAGTTTGCAAATCCCAAGAACGTGAAGGACTTCCCCGCTGTCAGCCGCGACTCAGCCGGGATTCCGGGAGCGGTCGCGAAGACGATGATAGCAGCGCCTTTCAACGACATCGAGACCACGAGGCGCATAATCAGCCGCCACCAGAAGCGACTCGCCGCCGTCATGCTCGAGCCCCTGCACAGGACGATCGCTCCGAGACCGGGATTCCTGCAGGAGCTGAGAGAGATCACAGAGGCGAAGGGAATCCCTCTGATCTTCGACGAGGTCGTCACGGGCTTCCGTCTTGCGTACGGCGGGGCTCAGGAGTATTACGGCGTGGTCCCGGACCTCGCCTGTGTCGGTAAGACTTTCAGCGGAGGCATCCCACTGGCGGCGGTAGTGGGGAAGGCCGAGTTCATGGATGCACTCGACCCGCAGAACGGATACTATGGCAGCACGTCCGACAAGAGGGTCTTCATGACGGGGACGTTCAACGGCAACGCTATCTCCTGCGCCTCTGGGCTGGCAACACTGAAGGAGCTGAGAAGGCCCGGAGTCTACCAGGAGCTGAACTCCTACGGGAAGAAGCTCCGTGCGAGGATGCAGGAAGTCTTCGACCACCACGGGGTCCCGGCACAGGTCCACGGCGACGGAGCGGTCACCGGCTTCACATTCACCAAGAAGGACGTGGTCGACTCCCGGTCCGAGTCGATGGGTAATGGCCAGATGAAGGAGGATGTGACCTACGGGCTGCTGAAGAGGTCGATCTTCGCCCCCTACAAGCTCTACAGCTCGGTCGCCCACAAAGAGAAAGAACTCGAGACGACGATAGCGGCCCTCGATGATACGATGAAGTCTCTCGCGCCCATAAGGGTGACCACTTAGGTCCTGGGTGTCGGAGATGCCAAGAAAGAGTCTCGAGTATCTGGATTCCGAGTCGATACCTTGGACCAGGATTCACGAAGGAGTGTACGAGAGGGTCCTCAGCAGGGACCCGGACACGAATGCGTACACCCGTCTGGTGAGGTTCGATGCGGGCTCGAGGATGGACGACATCCTAGTGCACGACTTCTTCGAGGAGTTCGTGGTGGTCGACGGCAGCCTTACCGACCACACGCTGAACAAGACCTTCACTCGCGGGGCGTACGCTTTCCGGGCTCCTGGCCTGAAGCACGGACCGTTCTCTTCGCCGAACGGATGTCTGGCAATCGAGATACGCTACTTCGGTCACACGCCCAAGGCACCGTAGCCGATTCGACTTTCTGCTTTCCTGATGGCGCCGCTTTTTCCAGTCCGAGCCGCATTACAGGCGCGGTATCGGGACACGCTCCCTGAAATTCCACCGAGTTCAGGACCGTGCCCTTCAACTTCCTGCGTTCAAGCGGCTCGAACCCGAGCCTCTCGAAGAAGAGAGACGCTGTCTCGGCTATCAGATACAGTCTGAGCAGATGCTTTGCCCCGTGCCTCCTCGAAGGCTCGCTCCACGAGGGCTCTTCCCACGCCCGACCTGCGATGCTAGCGTCCACGACGACCGACCTGACGAGTCCCTGGCGTCCCCAGGCCTCAAGGCCAGCGATGCCAATCACCACGCCACGTGAGCTTTCCCGAATGCACCAGAGTTCTGTCCCATCCAATCCGTCGACCGGAAGCTTAGATTCGGAAAGGAGCCTCCGAACGCAGTCCAGGTCTCCCGATGCCATCCTTTCGACTTCCCAGGATCGTGCCTTCGACCTCAGGCTCTCACCCTTCTGTACCTACCAGTCCCCCGTCACAACTCGCAGAGCAGCAGAAGGGCACCAAACTGGAACGATGTGACGGGCCGCTTCTATCTGCTGCCTAGGCGCTCAAGCCGACTTTCATCTGTGAGGACGACCTAACTCGCCCTTGTTGGTCTAGCCTTCGAGGCGACATAGAACGCGACGTACGAGGCCGAAGCGATTGCGACCCCGAAGAGAGCCACTTCGGTTAGGACCGGCGCCGACCTGGCCAGCGCGGTCTGCCAAAGATTTCCGGCTGAGTATCCTACGTAGACCAGCAGTGCTGACCATCCGAACGCGCCGACTGCGGTCATCGCCGTGAAGGACCTAAGGTCCATCTTGAGCGCACCGGCAGGGAGCGATATCGCAGACCTGAGACCGGGTATGAATCTGGCCACGAGGATGCTCCAGGAACCCTTCTTGTCCAGCCATCTCTCAGCTCCATCCCAGCTCTTCGAATTGATTCCGAGCCAACCGAACACCTTTCGCGCGACAGGTCTCCCAAGCTTGAGGGCGACGTAATAGTCCGCGAGAGCCCCTGACAGGCCGGCCAGCGTACAGAGCACCATCACCGCTTCGAGGTTGAAGCTGCCCACGAACACGAGGTAGCCTGCGAAAGGAAGGACCACTTCGCTCGGTATGGGGAGAGACGCGCTCTCGAGGAACATGAGCAGGAAAAGACCGGCGTAACCAAGGCCGACCACCAGCGATGTCACGAAGCCGACAGAGGCTAGCGACCCCGAAACGAAGAGGCGTCCGACCAGCGGTTCATAGGGCAGTTCGACGAACTCGAGAATCTCGGTGAGCGAGAGGACGAGAGCTACTGCGGCCGCAATCAGGAGGGCGCCCCTTGCGTCCATGTAGGTCAACTTTGGCAACCGAGAAGGAGCCGTCAAGGTCTCTGGCTCATCCCGAATTGTGACCATTTAGGCGCTTGTGGTACAAGCATCTATGCGTGCGACTCGACGGACCTTCCCATGAAGGTCGCACCAAGAGTGCTAGGGTCTCATTGTTGCGACACCTGCTGCTTAAGGCGGGACAGACTTAAACGGCCTTAGAGAGACTCCCTAATGTTGCGCGACGTTCTCCGGCGTCTGGCCATCTCCCACAAGTGGCCCGATGACGCCGGTCTGTTTCGGTCCCCGTCGAGTCAGCCCTACGGGTCGATCGATGCGACGCAGAGACGCATACTCGACTACATCACGAGCCAACCCGGCGTACACCTCAGACAGATCTGCCGGGAGCTTGGGCTAGCGATGGGCGATGTGCAATACCACGTGCACAGGTTGGAAAGAGACGGCCTGGTGACTTCTGTGAGACGGGGCCTCTACAGGTTCTTCTATCCAGCCGCGCTCTTCGGAGAGAGACAGAAAGACATCCTGGGTATGCTCAGCCTCGACACGCCTCGTGAGCTCCTGATGAGCATAGTGGAGGCGCCCGGCCAGGGTCAGGACGAGCTCGCCCGCGCGATATCCGTCACCCAGCCCACCGTCTCCTGGCACCTAAGGCGACTCGTGGACCTTGGAATTGTCGAGAGGCAACAGAGCGGGAGGTCGGTAACGTATCGAGTGGCCGGCACGAAGGCCGCGGAGATCGCCTCGTTCGTCAGGAGCTACCATCCAACGGTTTGGGAGACGTGGTCCAGCAGGCTGGCGGATATTTTTATCTCATACTCTGGAGGCGAAGGTGAGGAGACAAGGAGATGACAGAACAACTCATCGTTCAGATCATCTCGCCACTGCTCAACTTTGACCAGGGGCTAGAGTCCCAGGAAATCCTCGACGCCGCAGTCGGCGTCTTCGCGCTGTTACTCTTCGCACTCTCCCTCTCGGCATATCAAAAGACGCGTCTTAGGAGGCTCCTCGTGATCTCCGTAGCGTTCGCCCTTTTCGCCGTGGAGGTCGCAATAAGGCAGCTCGATGTGATAGTGTTCGCAGTGGGCTACCAGACCGACCTAGTGATCACGACAATACTGGAGCTTCTCATACTCCTGCTGTTCTTCATTGCCGTCGTCATTAAGACGTAAAGAGCGACCCGCTTCCGTACACGGATAGATGTTCGCACCACAATCGATTATAAATGAGAATGTCGAGGTCGAACGAAAACGATTGGAACTGCGCGCCCCCCTCAAGCTACAGTGCAACCTGTACGCACCAGCCATGTACCGTCTTGGGAGGACCAGTACCCAGCCAGCCCCCTTCCAGAATACGGCATGCAGGTTGACTCGAACGGCGACCTCTTCGTGACTGCAGCGACCATCACCTGAGGCGAAGGCAATGGAAGCCATCCGCTGCCGTAGCGTCTCGGGGGCAGAGGATTTCTCCCAGAGCGAGCGCTGCAGGGCATGCCGCTCACGCCAGAATCAGTCAGCGGGGACGCCGCCCCCCCGCCTGGGTGGGTTTCTCTCGAAGTCCGATGCAGGGTCAGGCCTGAGGAGGATTCAGCTCATCATGGGCGCCGCCTTCCTCCTATCAGCCGTCTCGGGCATATACCTCCTCGCCACCGACGGCTCCCTCTGGCATCTCGCGCTATCACACGCCTACGGTCTAGTCCTCATCGTGGTCATTGACGTCGTACTCGGCACTCTGAACCTACTTGCCAGACGTTCCGTCTATGTACCGAGTCTGGCCGCGGCTGCTCTGGGATTCCTTTTGCAGGCTGGGGACATAGTCACCGCCCCGCAGTACAACATGACCATCCCATACTTCGCGCGCTACCTGTTTGGGCTCCCGGGCTACGATGCGCTGCTAGCTCTCCAGGCGACTGTCATCGCCGCCGGCGTGTTCGGGAGGTCGTACGCAAGCTACCTCGCCAGAGTCAGGAAGGGCAGACGCGGCAAACAGTTCAGCTACGCCAGAAGAGACTTTGTCAAGGCATTCGCGGCCTTCGCCACGGTCGTTGGGGGGGCTGTATTGGCAGCATCCGTGAAACTTCCCGCGCCCCAGCAACAGGGTACCCAGACGTCCACCTCGAGCTTGCCTAACGGCGCCATTGCCAACGTGAATCAGCTCCAGGTGGGCTCGCCGGTCTACTTCGAGTACCCGAGCGGATATCCCAACATTCTGCTGAAGAACGCCGATGGGACGCTGACCGCGCTGAGCATGCTCTGTACTCACATATGCTGCGAGTGCTCCTACGACTCTTCGGTGAACCAGATCTACTGTCCCTGCCACGGTTCGGTCTTCGACACCTCCGGACGAGTTCTGCGGGGACCCGCTCAGACCCCTCTCCCCTCCGTCAAACTAAGCGTAGACAGCGCAGGACTGGTCTACGCCCAAGCGATCAGCGGGTCCGGACCCTGCACCCCCTAGCGAAGCCGCCCCGTTGGCCCCATGGTTGGTCAACAGGTTGCTCTGAAACGAACATCTGGGTGGCCGTGACATAGAGATATCCGAGGAGTGGGTGCCTTGTTGGACTTGCGGCGGAGGAGTTGGGCTGTGTTCAGGGCTTCACAGCTCGTGCGCGGGGTGGACTTGCGAGCGGGGCCGACGCATCCCGGGATGTTCTGGAGGGCACCTGAGACGCAGTCCAGGCACTGAGGAGGCAAGCGCTCTAACGTGCAGTTCAGGCTTAGAATTAGAGAACCTTCCCGTGGAGACGGGCAGCGTTGCCTATATCATCTCGAACTGCGTAACCAGTCTCTCACAGGACAAGCCGGCCACCACCAGAGAAGCCTCACGAATACTGAAGGAGGACGGTTCTCACATCAGGGCGAAGAAGCGTTCAGGCCAGACTCCGAGAGGGCGGCGACCCTCCTCTCTATCTCGTCCCTGATCTTTCTCACCTGTTCCAGCGGCTTCCCCTTTGGGTCCTCGAGATTCCAGTCAACCAGTTTCTTCTGCATCTGGGCGAGCATGGGCCTAGGACACGCCTCCTCCACAGAGCAGCCCATCGTAACAACTAGACTCGCCTCGCTGATCATCTCGCCGGTCAGCATCTTAGGCTCTTTCGAGGCTAGGTCGATTCCCTTCTCCTTCATCGCCTGTACGACGACCGGGTTGACCTTCGTGGATGGCACGGTCCCGGCGCTTGAGGCCTGCAACCCGGCCCTCTTCGCGAAGGCCTCGGCCATCTGACTCCGGCCGGCGTTCTCAACACACACAAACAAGATAGAGCTTGGTCTTACCATCTCTCATCCCGACTTCCTCTAAACGCGCTGAATATTAGCCTGCGCACGCGGCGCCTCCCTCGAAAGGCGAACGCATCGTATAGTCATGGCGTGAAGCACAGTCAGATCAGCCGATTGCCTTCGCTATCCGGCTCGCGGCACGCTCATGGCATCCCACGGATGCAGAACGGTCCAAGCCGACCAACACGCGGCCCGTCTCGGCCTATCCGAGGGAATGCCACTCATCCCACAGGTTGTCAAGACGCGTCAATCCGCAGCGGACCGCGTCGCTCTCGATGCCTGTCGGCAAAGGCCAAAGCCAGGGCAGGCTAAGGTCTGCGGCAGCATTGGCGCGGAGGAAGCTGACCTTCTGGGAGGCGACTTCAGTAGGACTGGGGAACATAGTCGGAGCCGGTATCTTCGTGATGGTTGGCTCCGCAATCAGCGAGGCCGGGCCTGGGGCCCTTCTCGCCTTCGTGGTAACGGCTGGCCTTGCCATCACCGTTGGACTCAACAGCGCCGAGCTGTCGTCGAAATTCCCCTCGATTGAGGGCGGC
>JAJYWC010000057.1 GCA_021791695.1 archaeon
CTGCGATTCCGTGCCTGCCTATCTGCTGGAGGTAGCCCTTTGTGGTCATGAGGTCTGCGACGAGGAATATGTGCCTGATGTCGACCTCGAGGCCCTGCTCGTCGAGAGTGCCCATTATCTCGCGGATGAGGGTGGCCCTCGCTGCCTCGATGCCCAGCACCTGAGCGACCTCATGGATGTTGTTGGTGTAGATGCGGTTGGTGTCGACGCCGGGCACCTGGACCACCTTGGCCAAGTTGGAGCCCGCCGTCTGGATCACCCATTCGTCGTTCTCCTGAACGACCGTCACGCGAGTGATTCCCGGGATGCCCTTGAGCTTCATGTTGAGTAGTTTGTTCCTGAGGGTGAACAGGGTCGAGAGATCGGCATTCTCCAGGTTTACCCGGATAACCTTCCCGTTCTTCTCAAGCTGGACGTTCCTCTTGCCCGTCTCCATGACCTCAGCCACATCGTCCGCCTTGACGTTGCGCTCGGCCATCATCTGTTCGTTGACGTGCAGCTTGATTCCCTCGGTGGGGTCTACCTCGCTGTACTCGACGACACTGCCCACCTTGGTGAAGAGCAGGTCGTTCGCGACCTTCAGTGCCTTATCCCTGGAATGCCCATACTCCTCCGTTAGATAGACGTCCATGGACGGCTTGGCAGGGATCTTCCTCGCGTCGACCAGCTCCATGAGCCGGGGCAGCCCCAGCGTGACGTCGCGTTCCTTGACGCCTGCGAAGTGGAATGTCCTGAGGGTCATCTGGGTACCAGGCTCTCCTATGGACTGCGCGGCGACGATGCCGGACGCTTCGCCGGGTTCGACGGTCGCGTAGTCGATCGATTCCATCACCTTGTCGAGCACGTTCTTCGCGCCCTCCTCGGTGAGGTGACTCTCCGAGAGCCTCTGCTGCAGCTCCTCGAACAGACGCTTGTTGAGCTTGCTCTGGAACCGCTTGAGCAACCCTTCGGCCTCCTTCTCGCCCAGCTTGCCGCGGGACGGGTTCACCAGCCCCTCAGCGCTGATCACCCTGTCGAGATTGACGGGGCGGCCGTGATCCGACTTTGCAGGGTCTATGCCGTCTTCTCCGTACAGGAACTGGATGATGTTGCCGTTGGGGTCTCTGACCGTGAGGTCGTACTCTACGCGGAGGTGCTCCATGGCGTTTACGAGGCGCCGCTGCATGTAGCCGCTCTGCTGTGTCCTGACCGCCGTATCGACGAGTCCCTCCCTACCTCCCATAGCATGGAAGAAGAACTCAGTCGGCGTCAGACCGTCTCTGTAGTTACGCTTCACGAAGCCCTTCGCCTCAGGCGAAAGGTCGTTCGGCTGGAAGTGGCTGAGAGACCTGCCGCGCATGCCCTTCTCGATTCTCTTTCCTCTGACCGACTGCTGCCCGAGGGCTGCGGTCATCTGCCCGAGGTTGAGGCTCGAGCCCCTCGCGCCGGTCCTGGCCATGATGACACCCGAGTTCTCCGTTGAGAACGACCGGTCTGCCACCCTCCCAGCCCTGTCTCTCGCCTTTGAGAGCTCGTTCACGATGTAGAACTCCAGAGAGCCCTCAGGGGAGAGCCCCCTGGTCGTCGGGAGCGTGCCGGCCTTGTACTTCTTGATCAGCTCCGTGCACGCGTCGTAGGCCTCCTGCAGGGTATCGGCTATCTTCTGGACCGCTTCCGGCGACAGGCCCAGCTCGTTGTATCCGTAGCTGAAACCGCGCCTTGTGATGAATGCCTTGAGCACGCCAAGAATCGAGTTGAGGAAGCGCCTGGCCTCGTCGTTGCCATAGTCCTTTGCTATGCGGTGCAGCAGGCTGTCCGGCTCCTCTGCGCCGATAGCCGCCTTATCGATGACTCCCGAGACCAGCTCGCCGTCCTTGATGACGACATCGTTTGCCTCACCGGTCTTCGCCTTACCCCACTTGGAGGTGAGGACGAAGTTAAGGTCCTTCGGGAGGAAGAGCGAGAAGAGCTGCTTCCCCGTGTACATGGGGTTGGCACCCTTCACCTTGGGCTCTGGGAGCTCGCCTCCGAAGGAGCCAGCCAGCGCCAGGTTCGTAAACTGCTCGGGGGTGAGCAGTGTCTCGTCCCTTGTGAGCAGGTAGGCCCCGGTGAGGAAATCTCTGATCGCGCCTATGATTGGACCCCCGTACCTCGGTGAGAGTATCTGGTCCTGGACGCGCATGAGCATGAGCGCCTCGGAGCGCGATTCCTCGCTCTGCGGCACGTGCAGGTTCATCTCGTCCCCGTCGAAGTCTGCGTTGTATGGCGGACAGACCGACGGATGCAGCCTGAAGGTACGGAATGGGAGGACCTTGACGGTGTGGGCCATGACCGACATACGGTGGAGCGAAGGCTGCCTGTTGAAGAGCACGACATCGCCGTCCATGAGGTGTCTTTCGACGACGAAGCCCGGTGCAATCGAGTCGGCTAGCGCCTTCCTGTCGCTGGCGAAGTCCAGCCTTATCTTCACGCCGTCGGGGCGGATGACGTAGTTCGCACCGGGGTGTTCGAACGGACCCTTGATCACGAGCGCCTTCAGGTTATCGATGTTCCACTGGGAGACCTTCTCCGGGATAGTGAGCTTCTTCGCGACCTCGAAGGGGATTCCGACCTCGCTGATGTCGAGAGAAGGGTCCGGGCTGATGACTGTCCTGCTTGAGAAGTCGACCCTCTTGCCCGACAGCGATCCCCTGAATCGCCCTTCCTTGCCCTTGAGCCTCTGGCTGAGCGTCTTGAGAGGCCTTCCCGAGCGATGGTGCGCCTGCGGGATCCCGGAGACCTCGTTGTCGAAGTAGGTGGTAACGTGGTAGTGGAGTAGGTCCACGAGGTCCTGCACGATGAGGTGAGGGGTTCCCGACTCCTTCGCCTCTCTCACCCTCTGGTTCACCCTGAGTATGTCGACTATCTTGTGGGTGAGGTCGTCCTCCGACCTGATGCCTGACTCGAGCGTGATCGACGGCCTCACTGTCAGCGGTGGCACGGGGAGGACCTGGAGAACGAACCACTCAGGTCGGGCGACCTTGGGGTTGTAGTTCAGTATCTCGAGGTCTTCGTTGGTTATCCTCTCCAGCCTTTCCCTTATCGCCCCGGGTAGCAGCCTGGTCGCTCCGCCTTCCTCGGTGATCTCGTGGAATATCGTAGGCTTCGTGAGCTCAATCTGGTACTGCTGCTTGCCGCAGTGAGGACAGAGCTTGACCTTCTTCGCCTTTGTCAGGATCTCCTTGGCAATGTCCTCCTTGAGCGTAGGGGTGAACTCTGACGCAGCGCTCAGCCTCTGGCGGTAGGCGTCCAGCTCCTGCTGCGGGAGGAGTATCCTTCCGCACGTCCTGCAGGTCGCCTGGATCATCTTGTTGATGTCGCTTACGAAGGCCATGTGGAGGACGGGTTCGGCGAGCTCGATGTGGCCGAAGTGTCCCGGGCAGCGCGAGGCGGTGTTGCCGCACGTAGCGCACTTCTGTCCCGGCTCGAGCGTGCCGAGGCGTCCGTCCATGAGGCCTCCCTGGACGGGCATGCCGTCCTCGTCGTAGGTCTCGGGTTGGGTTATCTCTGCCACCGAGTACTTCCTGATCTCGGTCGGGGAGAGCAGTGCGAAGTCGATCTTCTGTATCGCGCGGAGCGCTTCTTCCATTGCCATTCTATTTCACCACTACACCGCGTCCTTCAGCCTCAGCCTCGGGGCGATGTTCAGGCTCATCATCTCCTGCAGGAGCAGCTTGAACGCGTACGCGACGACGACGGTAGATATCTTCGCCTGGTCACCGTCTATCTTGCACGCATACTTGCGCTGCTTGGCGTCGTAGTAGGCGATTAGCCCACACTTCTCGCAGACGTTTATCTCGGTCTTGTCGGCCTCGTCGAGGAGCCTGTCCTTCAGCACCATCGAGGCACCGTAGGCGATGAGGCAGTCTCGCTCCATCTCTCCGAATCTGAGACCGCCACCGCGCGCCCTGCCTTCCGTGGGCTGCTTCGTGAGCATCTGGACCTGACCGCGAGCGCGCGCATGGATCTTGTCCGCGACCATGTGGTGAAGCTTCTGGTAGTAGACCACTCCGATGAACACGTCGACGGCGAACTTCTTCCCGGTCTTGCCATCGTAGAGCACCTCTCTGCCTGTGGGCTCAAAGCCGTGCTGCTCGAGGATCTTCTCCAGCTCTTCCGGCTTCTCTCCTGCGAAACCGGTGCCGTCGGCCGGTACGCCCCTGAGGGAAGCCGCCTTGCCAGCTATCGATTCGATGAACTGCCCCACGGTCATTCTCGACGGGAACGCGTGCGGATTGATGATGACATCCGGGACGACCCCGTCGGCCGTGTACGGCATGTCTTCCTGAGGGACCACGAGCCCGACGACTCCCTTCTGTCCGTGCCTGGACGCGAACTTGTCTCCTATCTCGGGGGTGCGCATGTCTCTTACCCTGACCTTGAACATCTTTCCGCCCTCCACGTTCTCGGTCATGAAGACAGAGTCTACCACTCCCGTCTCGGTCGGTCTCACCGCCACCGAAGTATCTCTCCGGTACGGTCCCTTGATCTCGAACTCCTTGTACTCCTCCATGAACCTCGGCGGCGATGTCCTTCCGATGACCACGTCCCCGCCGGTCACCTGGGACTCGTGCATCACCACGCCGTCGCCCTCGAGGAGACGGTAGAACTTCTCTCCCCTGTAGCCTCGAATGTTTGACTCGGCGGACGGGACCTCGAACGTGTCGCGCATGCCTCCGAGGTACTGCTTTGACTCACCCTCGTAGAGTCTGTAGAAGAAGGAGCGTGCGAAACCTCTCTCGATGGAGGACTTGTTCATGATTATGGCGTCCTCTATGTTGTAGCCCTCGAACGAGAGGACCGCGACCACCGCGTTGGTACCGAAGGGCCTCTCGGTGATGTTGAGCAGCTCGGTGGACTTGGTCTTGACCATCGGTGACTGCGGGTTCACCAGCAGATGCTGCCTGACGAAGGTCGAGAGCGGGTAGGTCGGTGTCGAGAAGCCGAGCGACTGCTTCGCCATAGCCGACTCGTAGGTGTTCCTGGGCGACTGGTTGTGCTCTGGGTACGGGATGATCGACGCCGCTATGCCGAACATTGCCCCGGGGTAGAGCTCGAGGTGCGTGTGCCGCGAGGTCACCTCCTCGGGCGACATGGCGAGGAGGCAGTTCTCTTCCTCGTTCGCGTCGATCAGTTCGACGATGCCCTTCTCGACGAGGTCTCTCCAGGTGAGTTCGCCCGCAGAGACCTTGGTTATCATCTCCTGCGTCAGGAGCGGCCGGCCGTTATCGGCCACGATCAGAGGACGCATGACTCTGCCTGCGCTGAGGCTGACGTAGAGCCTCGCGTAGCCCTTCTTGCTCAACGGAGCGTAGTAGAGGACGCTGGCACTCGGGTTGATCTGGCCCTCCCTTCTCAGCTTCCTGAATGCCTTGGCTAGACGCTCACCGTCATCGACGTAGCCGATGAAGCGCCCGTCCATGAATATCTTGCAGCCCTCGAGGGCGATCTTCTCCGGGATGTCGCGGATGGGCTTGGCCCCGAGCTCCCAGAGCCGCTCCTCTACCTCCGACGGCGGGACGGAGACCGAAATCGTGGCCGAGAGCGCCAGGTTCTTGACGAGGCCACAGTTCACGCCCTCGGGAGTCTCCGAGGGACAGATCCTGCCGAAGTGCGTAGCATGGAGGTCTCTAGCTTCGAAGTTGGGCTGAGATCTGCTGAGCGGCGACTGGACGCGCCTCAGATGGCTTAGGGTGCTGAGGTAGTTGGTCCTATCGAGGAGCTGGGTCACTCCGACCTTTCCTCTCCCCCAGTTGCCCGTCGCTATCGCATTGTTGAGCTTGTCAGTGATGATCCCGGTCCTGATCGCAGCCCCGACGACGTTTCCGCCTCTCTTCTGGCCGGCCCTTTCGAGCTGGTACTTCATGTCCCTGACGAGGTTGCGGAAGGACGTCCTGAACAGGTCCGCGAGCATCTGCCCTGCGAACTTCACGACCTTGTTGCCGTAGTGGTCCTTGTCGTCGGCCTCTATCCAGCCGAGCCTCAGCTCCATCAGCTTGCAGATGGCCTCGCCCAGGAACATGGCCTTGTCGTAGCGCTTGTCGTCGGCCTTGCCGAGGTGGGGCAGGAAGCCCCAGTCTAGCATCGACTGCGCCCTCTTGATCCTGAACTCTTCGAGCATCCCGTGGGCGACCCTGTTGCCGATGTAGACGAGCGCGTCTTTGTCGGTGGGGGCCTCGGATGCCTTGTCGAATGAGACCTCGAGAAGGTCCTGAATCTCCTGCTTGGGGGAGACAGCATTGGCGATGTCCTTGTCGGACTTGATGCCAAGCGCCCTCATGATTATTACAAAGGGCAGGTCTACGGGACAGCTGGGAATCTTGACGTTTATGGCTCCGTCCTGCTTTAGCGTGGCCTCGAGCTTGGACCTGTAGCC
>JAJYWC010000001.1:0-53446 GCA_021791695.1 archaeon
ATATCAGGAAGGTGACGGAGGAGATGGTCGACGACTGGGTGAAGAGGTACGAAGCGGGAGAGTCGCTGAAACAGATAGCCGGAAACGAGCTTTCACCTGTGACAGTCTTTCTTCACCTCAAGAAACGGGGAATTCAGCTCAGGGATAAAATCGAGGCGCAGATAGTTGCGGTCTCGAAGCACAAGAAGACGCCTTTCAGCGGCGATATCCTGGAGAAAGCCCGTATGCTGGGATTCGTTAGAGGGGACGCATGGGTGACGCGGCACGGCAGAGCGATCCGCGTAAGGGGTGGTTCAACTCATCCAGCGTTTCTGGGGCTCTTTAAGGGTCTCTTCGGCAATTACGGACCAGCCTATGTCTATCCGAAAGAAGCAAAACTAACTGGCTACGAATGGTGTATTGATGTAGACCTTGACCGATCGTTCAATTTTCTCTTGGAGGGGCCCGAAGAATCGAACCGACTTGTTGCTTCGGACACGGACTTCTTCCTCAACTTCCTCGCGGGATTCTTCGATGCTGAAGGCTCAATTTACTACCACAAGAAATACGATGGAGGCGCATTCGAGCTCTCCATCAAAAACATGGACATTCATCTGCTGGAATTGCTGAACAATAAGCTTCAATCTCTTGGTTACTCTTCGAATCTATCGGTATCTCGACAGGAAGAGAAAGGTCGTTGCGTCCAAGGAGCCGACCACATCTGGTCCATTCGTGTTTGGAGACGCGACGATGTAGTCAGACTTCTAGCTAGCCTCCCGCTAATGCACTCTGAAAAGATAGCAAAACGCGAAATTGCGTCGCGACTGCCGACCTGGCCTTCGAAGGAGTCAAGGGCAGAAGTCCTCAGTAAGTGGGAGCAACTCCTCCAGAGTATCAAGAAAGAAGTCAAGGAGAATATTGAGGAGGCGCGGGAAACCATGATGACATCAGGCAATCATATCATTGACTCAGATGAAAGGGGCATTAAATGAGCGATTTGGATTAAGCAGAGGCAAAATCTACCTCTAACGATCTGCGCTCACAGGCCAGTAATTTAAACTCCAATAGATTGAAGGAATATCTGCAATATGTGCATTCTTTAGAAGGTGAGGCAGCAGGACCATGTTCCTGAAGTTGGGGTCGCTGATCTTCAGCCTGTAGGGTCTCGGCGTCCCGTCGCTCACAAGGTGGTACCCCTGCTCTCCGTGGGCGGCCTCGGTCCTGAAGTATACCTCGCCGGCCGGGACTCTCGGCTGCGGACCGAGCTTGAGCCGCACCGGGCCCTCGGGGATGGTCTTGAAGGCCTGCTTGAGTATCTTCAGCGACTGTCGCATCTCCTCGACGGCTATCACGGTCCTTGACCAGCAGTCGCCCTCCTTCATGACGGGGACCTCAAAGTCGAAGTTCGGGTAGACGCTGTAGGGCTCGTCCCGCCGGATGTCGTGCTTCACCCCGGAGGCGCGGAGGACCGTCCCCGTCGCGCCGAACCTTATCGCGTCCTGCGCGCTGAGCACGCCCACTCCCCTGGTCCGCTGCTCGAGTATCGGGTTCCTGAGGAAGACCTTCTCGTACTCCTGGAGCCTCTTCTCGAACCAGTCGAAGGTCTTCAGGGCCTGGTCCGTCATGTCCCTGGGCATATCGTTGCGCACGCCGCCGGGGATGATGTAGGCGAAGGTCACGCGGGCGCCGCCTATGCGCGCCGCGAGGTCGATGAAGAGGTCCCGGTCTCCTAGTCCCCATGTGATCATCGTCGTATGGCCCTCGAAGACACCGTAGATGCCCAGGAAATACATGTGGGAGATTATCCGGTTGAGCTCCGCCATTATCACGCGCAGGTACTGCGCCCTGACCGGAACCTTGTTGCCCATCAGCTCGTCCACCGCCTCCGCGTAGGGGAAGAGTATCCCGCTGCTGTCGAGGATGACGGGACGCTCAAGGTGAGGGACGTTCTGGATGTAGTTGCGGTACTCGCCCATCTTCTCCTCTCCCCTGTGGACGTAGCCGGGGTCAGGGTCGGCCCTCACCACGTAGTCCCCGTCGAGCCAGAGCCGGATGCGGAAGTGTCCCGCCCCCGGGTGCTGCGGCCCCAGCGCCACCGACATGATCTTGTCGGGGTCGGGCGTGTACTCGCTCTCTGTGGTCATGTCCTATCGACCCGGTGAGACGTAGTCCTTCCGGAGCGGCGGGATGTCGTGCCAGTCTTCGGGGAGCAGTATGCCCCTCAGGTCCGGGTGGCCGTCGAACTTCACTCCGAGCATCTCGAACGTCTCTCTTTCATGATATTCGGCACCGGGCCAGACCTCAACCTGCGAAGGCACGACGGGGGCGTCCCGGTTCGTCCTCGCGGCGAGAGCGGCCACCAGGTCCTCCTGCCCCGGCTTCAGCGAAGCGACGAAGTAGACCACCTCGACCTCCTTCTTTGCGATGTAGTCGGTCCCCGAGACGGCGAGGATGTGGTCGAAACCCAGCTCGTCGCGAAGGAAGAGCGCTGCGCCGCTCAGGGCCTCGGGGGTGACGGTCACCTTGAACCTCCTGGGCTTCGTATAGTCGGACTTGGCGGAAGGGACGTGCTGCAGGAGCCTAGTGGATAGCTCCGCCGTCCGGACGTTCGCCGGCAACTGTCCCGCCGCGCCTGTAGTCTGCACCACTAACGCCCGCCGATGCTGTGGGACGACCGTATCTTCTCTTGGAGCAGTATGAGACCCTGCATGAAGGCCTCCGCCCTCGGAGGACAACCAGGGATGTAGACGTCTACGGGGATGATATCGTCGATCCCGCGAAGGACGTTGTACGAGTCGAAGTACAGGCCACCCGTGATCGAGCAGTTGTGCACGAGCTGGCCGTTGGCGAAGAAATTGTGGTGGCCAGCGACCTCGATGTCGTAGACTTCAGCTCGTTCCCTGGGCATTATCGATGAGACTCTTTGAAGTCCGATTCCACGATGATTCGTCTTCAGCGAGGAGAGGCCCTTGAAAATCCGGGTATTGTTTCGGACGCACGCGAGGTAGTCCGGCCGGTGAAGGGGAAGCCTGGAGACGACGGAGGCCGGGAGTGTGACGATGTATTCCTCGTTAATGAGGCGCCTCCCTTCGAGCACGTTCTCCTTCCCCTTTTCGAACACGCCCGCCGCGTGTAGCCCGCGGTTGTGACAGAGCTCCAGAACATCGGTCATCAGTTCTCTGTTCGCCGAACTGAGCGACGCGAAACCCTGCCTCTGCACGTAACCGTCGGATTCGACCATCCCCGCGATGAAGGATAGCACCGAGGAATCCGGCAGGTTGTGGACCCAGCTTGGTATTCTCTTGTCGTGGACCCCACCCTTCAGGCCTAGTGCTGTCTGAAACACTCCTGCTGCTTCGACGGAGTCGAATTCGACCTGTCTACCCACTCGGGGTGCCCTTCCGAAGATTTCGGTAAGAACCGACACGAGCTCGGGCCTGCAGAGGTCCCTCTCCATAAGGGAGAAGCCAATCTTGTGCCTGTTACTCCATCCGTCGCCAAGGTAGAGGCCTGCAAGCCAAGCGAATTTGTCTTCCACCAGACGTGGTATGCTAGCGTGGCGTCTTGCCCTTCCTGAGTGAGCGTACTCGATTGCATACGGCGCGCCTTGAATCGGCTCTGAAAAGACGCACATCAAATCCCCATCGACCAACTGGTCCAGTGGCTTCCAGACCACATCAAGCCCATACATTGGAGGTTGGTGCTTCTTCCAGTAAGAAAGCGTCTTCAGGTTGAGACCAGAGGCATCCGCGATTTCTTTCAGCGACAGTCCTTCGGACAGCATGCCGACCATCGACTGGTAAGCGACCCACTTCCTGTTGAGCGTCCTCTGATAGACTGCGAAGGGATGGTCTCCGGTCGCGACAACTTCGTAGGAGCCCGCTCTGACTCTGAAGGTGTCTCTCCGCCCGTTCGCCTTCTTGGCGATGACGGGAGATTTGACTACCTGCCTGTGCCGTTCGTCATATGCGAAGACCAAGTCTCCCACCTCGATGCGCTCGATTCTTGATGGCCCTGTTGGCGTGTAGACGCCAGAATCACCCCGGACGCACGCGCCCATCGCGATCACCCACTTTGGTTCGGGCATCTGGTCGTAGATGAGCTTGAGCCTGGGTGCGAGCTTCCGGGTGACCGTCCCCATGACTATCAGCAGGTCGCACTGCCTGAGCGAGCCGAAGGCCTCGAGGACGCCGAACCTCTCCATGTCGAAGCGCGCTCCGCCGGCGGCGCCGACCTCGACGGAGCAGTTGTGGACTACGGCGTTCGACAGCAGATATGTGTTATCTCCGGTCTCGATGTTGTGGACAGGCCCCGAGTAGGGAAGCCGCGAGAGCTTGCTGACAGGGACGGCGATGTAATCGTCCCGCATGTCAAAGCCAGAGGTCTTCCTATTGGTCTGCTGCCAGAGTTCATAGGAGCCGCGTTTCGTGACGGGCCGCCCAAGCATCTCCGTTACTCCTCCCTTCGGGCCGGGCCCGATGTCGGCGAAGACCCCGAGGCGAGCGAATGCGAGCTGCAGCTGCATTACGAGCGTCCTGGAGCTCGAGGTCGCCCTCTGGCACTCAGGGCCACGGGGGTTGAAGGTACAGTTGCCGTCACCCTTCACGTAGCCCGCCAGGAACGATTTCAGGATGTCCACATTCTTGTGGTAGAGGATGAAGTCTGGTATCTTCTTGTTCTCGGCCATGTGACCGCACCAGTCCCGAAGCGCGCGAGCCAGTATGCTTGAAGAGAAACGGACATTCAGACCAGTGGGCCGCGTTTTGATGGAAGGAGAATAGCCCAACGCACTCGTGACCACTCCTATGCGTCCGGCCAGGTCGGTCTCGTCGTGACCCAACGCGAAGATGACATCGCGGTTCTCAGAGGTCCAGCCCACGGCGACATAGATTCCGAGCAGCCAGGCCGTCTCAATGCCCAGGGGGAAGGCGAGGGGCTGGTTTTCTCCTGGTCCCATGGCGATGCCAAGACCACGTTTTGTAGAGTACTCTTCGAGGTCGATGGTCGTCGCCTCAAGAGAGCCCTTTATCCTCGGAATCAGCAGGCAGTCGTGGGTACTGCCGGGAGGGAGGAGGCGGCCGTCCTTCTTAACGGGCGGCGAAGCCACGAGCTCCGAAGCCTTCTTCCAAGTATGGAGGCGCGAGTATTCGCCTATGTCGCCTCTCATCTCTCGCTCGACGGTCAGCACCGGATGTTCAGGCGTGACGAGAAAAGGCAACATTCCTCTTCCTCTGACGCTGATGAGCTCTCCCGCGAACTGCCGGGAGAATGTCTGCGTGACGCCAACGTGCCCCGTCCTCCCTATGACGTGGTCGCCGACATGGTACGAAGCGATTGGCTTGTTGTCGCCGAGTAAGACCGTGTCGGGCGGCGTGCAGCAGGCCGTTTCCAGGTGGACCGGCCAGAGGCTGTAGAGCCTCCCCCAGTTGACCAGGTAGCGCATGGGCGCGCCTATGGCGTCCTGGAGCAGGTCGCTGGTCCTGCCCACTAATATGTCGAAGGCTCCGGTCTTCTGCGCCTCTACCATATCTCCCGCCTCCCAGCCATGTACACGGTGAAGGCCATCGGAACGAGCAGAGCTCCGATGAAGATCGTCATCATCCAGCTCGAAGAGACGCCGAGCAGCAGCGGCTCGTACGCGGCCGCCCACGCATAGAGGAACATCGCCATGACGTCGAAGACGACGAACATCAGAAGGTAGGCGTAGTACTGCATCATGAAGTGCATCTTGCCCCTTCCCTCGGGCACCTGGCCGCACTCAAAGGGGGCGTTCTTGATAGGGTTCGGGCGCCTGGGCGCGAAGACCCTGGGTATGACTAGGGTCGGCACGACGAAACCCGCCCCTATGAGCCCCATCGCGAAGACAGCCCCAATGTCGCCAAAGAGCACCACAGGGAAATCAACCACGAGCCTCCCCGCCTGTTTTTAAAGATTGAAGGGAGGCCGGACCGGCTAGGCGTTTATCTTCCCGCGCAGTTCTATCGGGACATACCTCTCGTCCCTGGAGCCCGTGTACTCCGCTATCGGGCGCATGATGCGGTTGTTGGAATACTGCTCCATGATGTGCGCGAGCCATCCGGGAGTCCTCCCGACAGCGAAGAGCGGGGTGAAGAGATAGGTCGGAACCTGCAGGTGCTGAAGGACGAAGCCCGAGTAAAAGTCAACGTTCGGGTAGATCCCCTTCTGACGAATCATCTCATCCGCGAGAGCGTCTAGAATCGCCAGGTCGTTCTTCTCCTTGCTCGTGGATGCGACCCGTCCTGCGTAGGAGCGCAGTATCTTGGCGCGGGGGTCGAGCGTCTTGTAGACGCGGTGCCCGAACCCCATGATCTTCTCCTTGCTGGCGAGCTTCTTCTGGAGGAATTCGGGGACATTCTCTGGCGACCCGACCTGCTGGACCATCTCGACCACCCTCTCGTTCGCCCCGCCGTGCAGCGGGCCCTTCAGGGCCGCCACGGCCGCCGTCACGCTCGAGTACATGTCGGAGAGGGTCGACGCCACCACCCGGGCCGTGAAGGTCGAAGCGTTCAGCTCGTGGTCCGCGTGGAGCACGAGCAGCACGTTCATCAGCTTCTCCGAGAACGCGTCGGGCTCCTTGCCGGTGAGAAGGTAGAGGAGGTCGGAGGCGAAGCTCGTCCCTTCCTTCGCCTCGAGCTGGTGGAGCCCCGACTTGTGCCTGTGGATGTACGCTACTATCGTCCCTATCTTGGAGGCGATCGACTGGGCCGTCTCCATCCTGCTGAGCTCCTTCTCGTCGTATATCCCGAGGCTGGCGATCGCCATCTCCAGGGCGTCCATCGTGTCACAGTCGAGAGAAAGAGAGTCGATGCTGGACATGACCCCGTTGGGGAGCCTCCTCCTGGCGCCGAGCTCCAGCGTGAAGGCCGCGAGCTCATCCCTCTGGGGCAGGCGGTTGTGCCACAGGAGATAGGTAACCTCTTCGTAATTGGAATGCTCCGAAAGGTCGGCGATGTCGTATCCGCAGTAGACCAACCGACCGCGGACCCCGTCGATGAACGTGATTGCGCTCGTGCTCGCGACTACGTCCTCGAGGCCCTTCGACATAGGGCCCCGCCGGTGGGGCGGCAGGATTTATCCCTTTTAGCCCATTGCCGAAGTCTCCGGAAAAGGTTTAGAACCTGTCGGCGCGCGTCGGGATGAATCTTGAGGATCGCGGTAGTCGGCGCTGGAGTCGCGGGCTCGTATCTGCTCAACAGGCTCGAAGGGCACGACGTAGAGTGCTTCGAGCAGAGGCCTCAGGACAAATGGTACACAGTCTGCGCATGGGGCACGAGCAGGCCGTTCATCACCTCTTTGGTGAAGAAGGTGGGCCTCAACTTCGACGACTACGTGCTGCACACGGGCGACAAGATGATAGTCGACTACGGCACCGGTTCTTTCGCGGCCCCGCTCAAGGGGCTCGTCACCTACGACAAGCACCGCCTCTGCGAGGACATGCTGAAGGGGCACAAGGTCCATTGGGGGACCCAGGTGAAGACGCTCGACGGCAGGTTCGACGACTTCGACCTGGTCGTGGACGCGACGGGAATGCCGAGGTCGCTGCTCCCGAAGATAAAGGGCGACATACTGGTCCCGTGCCTGGAATACCAGCTCAAGTCGGACAAGTTCCCCTGGGAGGACTTCTACATCAAGCCGTACAGGGGGATGCGCGGGTACTTCTGGTTCTTCCCGCTCGGGGACGGGATGGCGCACGTCGGGGCGGGCGAGATCAACGGGGCGTACAAGGGCGAGCTCGAGGCCTTTGTCAAGAAGTACGACTGCCAGGTGATTAGAAAAATAGGAAGACCTGTGCGTATCGTGCCGCCTGCATATTCTGGGCCCTTTTACGTGGACGGGAGATGTAAGAAATGTGGTGGCAAATTACGCCTTTCAACGGCCCCGAGAAACATAGAGAGTGCCGTAGGCTCTGGAGCAGGAAGGAAGGGGCGAAATTCAGGGCGGTCAGGCTTCGAATCATCGAAAAGCTCGGAGACAAATGCGATGTATGTGGCAGCACAAACAAACTCCAGCTACACCACAAGAAGTGCGGTACAGCTCTACAGCGATACGCCAACCATCGTAACTCCCGAGGGGTCTGCATCGAGGCTATCAGACAAGCCGAGCGACATCCCAGTTGGGTCACACCTCTCTGCGCAGGCTGCCACCAGCGGGTCCCCTGGTATCAATTTCACCCAGAGCAGCGAAAAAAGTTACTGCAATTGTCAAGAACCATATCCTGACCGCCCTCCCGTCGTTGGAGTTGGCGAGAGTATCGGGACCGTCTACCCGATGCTGGGGGAGGGCATCATCCCGAGCATGCAGTGCGTCGATATCCTGGTAGAGAACTTGCACGACTTGGAGCGCTACTCGGAGGAGGTGCTCAAGCACTACGACATCTATGCGAAGGTCTTCAGGTTCGTAAAGGCCAAGATAGACGGCAACTTCAGCCTTGTGCGGAATTTCCCTGAGCTCTTTTCGATCTTCATGCACATGCGCTCGAACACAGAGAGGTACGGTCTCGAGACCCACCTTTCGGACATGATCAAGCTGTCCCACGTCTGAGAAATGGAAAGAGGTCCCTAGGGGTTCTCGGGCAACATTGTCCGACTGACGAGATAACTGTTAAAACGACCTCCGGACCGGCCGAAAAATGGGCCCGTAGCTCAGTAGTGGCCCTCGGGCGACGGCTGATACTACCCGCGTAAAGGAGGTCGGTGACAGGCTCGCCGGAGTTCGCTGCAAAATAGTGGCGAACCCAAGGCTGAGGTAACGTATGGTGGTCACGGTAACCATCAGATGGCAGCTCGATATTTATGCCCCACTTTGGGGCACGGCATCCGATCGTTAGCTGAGAAACACGGCCGATTCTACCTCTCGAGTCCTCAAATGGGTTCAATTCCCGTCGGGCCCGCGGACTCTGACGTCGACGTTGGCCGTCTCGAGCTCTCTGAGCGTCTTTCCTACACCCGCCTCGCCGGCCGCTCCTCCTCCAATGATGGGGACGCCGCACTTCTCGTCGCCCTTGAGCGAGGGTTCCATCGGCAGCGTCGTTCCCGTGAGGGTAATGTACCACCAGTTCTGCAGGAGCATTGCAATTCGTCACCTCATAATCCGGAGAGAGGGGTCGCGTTAAGGACCTCTTCAGCGAATCGTCCTCGGTCGAATCTAGCGCCTAGCGACTCGGTTGTGTAAAGAGCGTCATCGCAAGCGTTCTGCCGACACGCTGTCGCCCAGGGGACGGCGTGAAGTTGAATATTATGTTCCTTCCCCTAATCATCGACTCTCCCAGCTCGAGCTCATTCTTCTCCTGGTTGACGACCTGAGGTCGGATTCCTCCGATGCCCCTCGCTTTTTCAAGGTCGCCATAGCTCAGGGAGGGAACTTTCATTCTGACCCCTCGTTCTCAGCAAAGACGTGCTTCTCCAGCAAGTATCTTTCGAATATCTGTGAACCTGCTCAGAACATAGAGTAGGGACGCCGTGCCGATTCCCCCGCCAACAATGATGGCATCGTACTTTTCTTTCGCTTCACGCAGGGACAAACAGTCGTCACCGAACCCACTGATGATTCAGCAATCCTCTGGTCGGAACACCGCCCATCGAGCCCGGCCAGACCGGGCGTCCCTCGCCCCTTCGTCGAGTCAGTGCCAACCACCAAGCTTCATCGCGGCCACAACCCTCTGGACCGCGATGGTGAGCGCTGCTCTTCTCATATCGATATTTTGCCTCTCCGAACACTGGAGGACCTCGTTGAAGGCCTTCTTCATCTTGAGCTCCAATCTCCGGTTGACCTCCAGCCTCGCGAGGGTGGCCGCTACAAGCTGGGCGATAGTCTCGGCTTCGGGTTCCTGACCGAGCCCTGTCTTGGGCTCGAATGTGCGATGTATTGAGTGAGCGAGTTCGTGGAAGAAGCTATCCCAGTCCTCCGCTTACGATGCTCGGAAGGTCTGTAGACCTGTTCACCTTCATGAACTTCGAGGCGACTTTCGCAAGCCGAGCGTCGTCCGTGACGAGTTCGCACTTTCTTGCCCTGGCTGCTGAAACATAGGCCGCGTCGTAGTAGCTCACCCTCTCAGCCCTTGCCAGATTTGCTACCGACAGATGGTCAAGTTCGGAGACGCTGATGACGTTCATGTGGTCCGTTGCTGTCTGAATCAGCGCGCTGTGCAGCGAATCTGCTTCTGCTGCAGATATCTTGTGGTGAAGCGTGCTCAGCTTCCAGAGCGCGTTGCCAGCTTCATAGATCGTGAGGTCGAGTATATCGTTTCCCCTGGCCAAATCCAGAGCAGAACTCCCTCGCGACACCAGAAGGTTGACGAGGGCGGACGCGTCGAACAACCTCGACTGCTTCGCGGGCGCCCTTTGTTCCCTAGCTGCGCTCAACGTTCTTCTCTGGTTTCACGAACCGCGGTGACGACATCCTTCTCGGAGAGCTTCTTCCTGAGGGAAGCGCTTATCTCATCCATCCCCCTTCTGAGTTCGCTTTCTTCTACTCTTTCGACCTCCGCCTCGAGCGCGCTTCGCACGAGCCCGCTGATGTTGATGCCGTGTCTGCGAGCTCGTTCCTTCAGCTCCCTCGGCACCTTCGCCGTAACTACTTCGGACAACTCGAGTATTACCGAGTGGTATTACTATTTAAGTAATACTGTATCAGCAGGGCTTCTCGCTTGCTGCCCCGTTAGGGAAAGGCTCAGCTAATTCAGAACATGGAGCCCGGCATTATGAGGCGGTTGGACGCGTAATATTGTGGCAAGCAGCACCATCAGCGCGGAGGACATGCGCTTCCATGCCCTCTACATCGGCTCGACCGGCGCCGGGAAGACCAACGCTCTACTCTACTGGCTGCTGAGGCTCTTCGGCAGGAAGGATGTCGCTCTCGCTCTCATCGATCCCCACGTGGATGCCGCGTTTGACCTCGTCCGGACGATTCCAGAGTCAGAAAGAGGGAGGGTCGCCCTCATCGACCCCGAGTTCGTAACCTTCGGGCTCAACCCCCTCTCCCTTCCCGAGGGGATGCAGATCACGAACCGGGTCCAGGTCATGCAGACGCAGGTCGAGGAGCTCTCCGCGCTACTCTCCGACGTGCTCAACACGGACGCGTCGACCGCCCCGAGGCTGATGTGGATCTTCAAGGGCGCCCTCTACTACCTCTACTCCATCTCGGACGGTCCGACCTTCAGGGACCTCTACCATATCCTCGTGGACTTCATCTCGCTCCCCAAGGAGACGATCGAGCAGATGCTCCATTCGAGGAGGATCAACGAAGAGATAATCAGGAGCACGATAGACGCCATCTCGAAGCTCCAGAAGGACGCGTTCGCCTCGGTCATCAACAGGATAGCGAACTTCGTACTGCCTCCCCAGTCGATAACATTGAGGACCTTCTGCGCCCGGATTTCCAAGCTCGATTTCAGCGAGATGACCACGCCGGGGAGACTGACGATATTCAGGATAACCAAGTCGCTTCCTTACGACTTTCGCAGGCTCATCTCGGCCTCCATCGTGATGAGGTTCTACTTCGAGGTTGAGAAGAGGGCCGCGAGGCTCGAGAGGGCAGGCGAGCCGCCCTCCGCGAGGACTCCGATCATCCTAGCGATAGACGAGTTCCAGAACATAAGCGACCTGAAGCTGCTGGATACAATCCTGTCGGAGTCGAGGAAGTTCGGGCTCTACCTGTGGATGGTCAACCAGAACATCCAGCAGATCAGGCAGGAGCTCCACAACGCGATAGGCGGGAACGTCGGCCCGGTCTTCTGCTTCAGGGTGGGGGCCAAGAATCGCCTGAGAGGAGGCGAGCATCTCCTTCCTTGTTCTCGAAGCCCGTTGGAGCTACCTCTGTCTGCGTTCGAACTCCTTCTTCAGGCTCTCAAAGGATTTGTTCGCCAGGTCGGTCAGCAGCACTGTCGGCAGGGTCGGGCCGCCCGGGAGCCAGATGGCGCTCACCCCGTTGGCCGTGCACGCCGCTGCGGCACACGCGGAGATCCCGTAGCCCACGACCGGAAGGGATGTCGCTCCTGCTGCGCTCGCGAAGATGTGCAGGAAGAATTGTACGATCAGCGGGACCGACAGCGCGACCAAGAGGATGATTATCCTCTCGCGGGTCTGTCCGAGGGTTGATGCGTTACGAGAGCTCATGCATAGGTGGTTGATTCAGGCTTAAAAGACGAGGGCGGGGCGTAGATGATAGTCTTTCATGAACGCGCAACCACGCGAGGTTTCCGGGAATCGCGACCCGCTGGGTGCTAGGCCGGACGCCGTGAAAGGAACCGTCCGATGGTACCCTTTAGTCGCTGCCGTTCTTCTCGCCGCCTGCCTCGCAGAGTTCTTGACAGGTTCCACCCCATTCCTTGGGCCCTTCACCAACTCGGCAGGCTTTGCTTTCAACGTCGGACTCTACGGAGGCGGGGCACTCTTGATCAGGGAGGCGACCATTCGGTGGAGGAAGCGGTGGGGAGCGGTCCTGCTCCTAGGAGGAGCATATGCCGTTGGGGAGGAGGGCTTTGCGGCCAAGACGATGATCGACCCGACATCGCCGATCATCGGGAATCAGCTCTACATCCACTGGGCAGGGGTCAACTGGGTCCCATTGGCCGGCCTTACTGTGTTCCACGCGGCGTTCAGCATTACAGTCCCTCTTCTCTTGGTGGAGCTACTCTTCCCGGAGACCAAGGGCCGGCGGCTGCTGGGCAACCTTGGGACGGTCGTTACCGTGGCGGTGTACGGGCTTACGGTGTTCGTGCTTACGTTTTTCCTTGGTGACCCCTACGTGCCCTCTCTCGGTGTCGATGGACAAAGTAATTGTCAGTAAATGGCGGTTATTTGACCATGGTTGGACAAACTAACTGTCATTGAATTTCCGTCTTCAGTCCTGTTTGGACACACTTTTTGTCACTTGTCTCTCACACACGCCAAGGCAAGGTTGGGTTTCTGTCGAAGGAAGAGCTGATTCGGAACAATCCTAATTAACATCTTCATGAATTATTCCTCTGTTTCTCTATGGGTGAGCTAAGGAGGACCAGGATCAAGTCTTATCGTCTCGATTCGGAAATCCTCCAAAGGCTGAACGTCGCATCTAAACGTGCAGGCAAGGCTGAAAATGCCTTCATTTCTGAACTCATTGAAGAAAGGCTGGCCATTGACCCTCTGATACCGGCCTTTAGCGAAATCCGAATGACGAGCTCCACATTCCAGTCAATCTTGAACGCAAGCAACATCGACTCCCTTGAAGCTACTGCTTCAGAGGTCGCCCAAAAGAACGTTCAATTGGCTTTCGAACTCTTTAGAAGCAACGGTCGTACTATCGATTTCGAAGGCTTCGTGACAACTATCTTGGGCCGATATGCACGATGGTTCTACATAGAGGGCAACGCCAATCTGGCCCATGGATCGGTGACTCTACGTCACGAATACGGTCTTAAGTGGTCCAGATTCCTGAAGGCGTATCTTGTAAGCGCCTCCACAATACTTCAAGGCGGAAAACTCGATATCAAGACTAGCGACCAATTCGTCCGCCTTGGTCTTTCGAAATTCTAGAGTCTCTTGCTCACTCGTCCTTCGCGTTCAGAAAAAGGGGGGAGGCCCTCGCGAGTCCAAACCTTCGAGACTCGGTCGAGGGACAATCTTTCCGACTCAGGTCATTGCGAAGTACATGTAGTAGGGTGCTGGAGACACGATTGCGCTGCAAGATCCTAGCGTTAGACTGTTCGTCTCGCCGCTAGTTCCACCGCTGAGGCAAGAAGAGGCCGTGTTGGTTCCTGCAGAGTTGTAGAGATACTGCTCTACTGTCAGAGATGGGCTTCCTGTGGGGCCGGAGCATGGACTGCCAGAGCCGTTGATGCAAGCGGCGTCACCTCCGCCATCCCCAAGGACATTCCACTCTGCATAGGTCCAGCCCGCGGCAAGGTCAAGGACGGTGTAGGCGACGGCGACTGCGTAGCATGTGGTCGTATGACAGAACACGGCTTCGTCGTTCCCGCTAAGGTCTGCGTAGCCCTTCTGCTGATAGCTGGTGAGGCTTGATGGGTTTTCTTGAGGTGTCGTGTAAGTGACGGAGCTATCGGCGTAGCAGGATGTACCTGACTGTACCCAGGAAGTGATGCCGGTGTGGGTCGTTGGACACGCGGTAATCGTACCACTAACGTAGCCGATTAACCAGTATTGGATTAGGACTAGTCCGGAACTGCTGCCTGGGTCATTTGCGAAGATGAATTGTTCCCAGCAGTCTGCGTTCACGTTGCCAGTGTCTGATGTGTTGCATGTCCATGTGTTCGAGTTGTCCTGTATGCTGTAGTAGTTTGTTCCAAGAACACTGTCTGCTTCCGACGAGAAGCCAGTCATCGCGCTGATGTATCCCTGGGATTCGCCGATGTGTCCCGAGGAAATCTTAGCCTCCCAGTCATTGCCGTTTCCTACGCTGAAGGGAGTCAAGCTTGTGGGGGTGGTACAGTTGCTTCCACCAGTTACCCATTGGAGACTGGGATATGTAGCTTGGAAGCAGCCTCCTGACAACGGAGTTGGTGTGTTGGTGATCTGCTGCTGCCAACTGGCATATTCGGCTGTTGGACCTGGAATTGATGTTGTGCTCGTCGAAGTCGTAGCGGCGGCTGCGGTGCCGAAGGACGACATGACGAGGACCGCCAAGACGGCGGCTGCACTGAGACGGATTCCGAAGATGTGATTCGGATTCATCAAGAAAGTCTGTCGACGATTTTCTATTAATGGCTGTGGCTTACAATGTAGCACGGTTGCTGAATCCAGAACAAACTACTCTCTCCTGAATTCCGTTAAATCTCTCGGATATTATGCCCCAAGAAAGAAATCAGGAATAGCCGCCAAGCCTGACGGCTACTAGTTTGTCCACGTCCCTGGGAAGGTGAAGTAGACTACTGTCCCGGCATGATAGGAGTACCAGTCATCGACGAGTTTCACGCTGAAGCTCACGCTGACTTGGGATCCTGCCGTCTGGCCTGCGAAGGGTGCGGTGGGCACTGCGCAGGTTGCTTCGACGTGGGAACTTGCAGGGATTCCGGCAGTGGCCGCTCCCCCAATCGTACCATTGACTGGATTCGAAAGCGTGGCGGTACTATTTGAACCACCTATAACTTCAGTTTGCACGACATGACAACCTTCGAAGTCCAATGGGACGGTGCTATTGTTCACGATGGTGAATGTGCAGACACCGGTGGAGAGTGAACATGAGACACTCTCGGCGTAGAGTTGTCCGGTCAAAGCGGCGGGTGGGAATAGAATCGTAGTTGGACTTGGCGCGCTGCTCGAACCCGAAGGGAATATGGCCAGCGCCGAGGCGCCGACGGCTAGAGCGGCAACTACGGCTATGACAGCCACGATGCTTACCTCTTTCTTGTATTCGGTCATTTCTCGGATTTCACCTCCTCGGTCTTAGTATAGGAAGGGAGGGGATACATTGCTACGCTTTAGGAGAATCAATTGGCCTCTTGCTAATCTGTAGCAATATATACGATTCCGCCCCCTTCTCATCCAAGGAGGGTAGAATTCGTGTCAGACCGGCCTTCGCAGGATGAACCTGGTTCATCTTTTGCCTCGTACGACCCTTACCTCAAGGGCACGACGTACAAGGTCTACCGGTACATGCTCAGGCACAAGGATCCCGTCGGAATCTCTCAGGTGCAAAAAGACCTTGGGCTTAGCTCCTCGTCAGTATCTCAATACCACCTCAAGAAACTGCTCAAACTAGGGCTAATTCGGGAAGAGCAGGGTGGATATGTGGTCGACAAGGTCGTCCTAGAGAATGTGGTAAGGATTCGGAGGACCTCAATTCCGGTTCAAACGGGATACGTCCTCTTCTTCAGCGTCACCTTGGCTTTTCTCCTGTTGTTTCTCCGTCCGAGTGTTATCAGCTCGGTCTTTTTCTTCGCTGTCGTGATAAACGCTTGTGCTCTTGGAGTGTCTTTGTATGAAGCATTCAAGACGTTTAGGCGGATTTAGGCACTCCTTGATGGATCTTTGTCGCCCGTTCCCGAAATGAAGCCGAATCCGTCCCCAGCGCAGAATTCAGCTTCTTGAAATCCGCTATCACCATTGGGAGAAGGAAATCACCCGCCACAGCTTCCCCGAGGTTCACCGCGTAAACTCCGATGAGGCTGAAGATGTCTTTGACCTTGTCGTTCGCCTGCCTGACGAATGCCATCTGGTCATCGAGTTCAACCTTGGTTAGAATCCTCTGCCTTGCGATGGACTTGGCTCGTATCTGAATCGACTGCTCGAGTTCTGCGCATTGCGACCTCATCATGGACGCAATTCTGACCAATACCAACGTCATAGGCTTGCCCCTGATTCTCTTCATCTGCCGGTTCTCTTCGTCAGGAAAGCTTTCAACATAACTGAGCTTCTCGAATCGCTTAGTCCTAAGCGCAAAGGTACTCCTAGAAGCGAAAGTGCTAACCTCGGCGACTAGCTTATTGAAGCTCTGTCCATTCCTGGCATGCTTGCAGATGGCGTCAAGAATCTGTCTATCCAGTGAATCCAAGGGCTCGGGGCCAAAGACGACGGGAATCTGAGGTATCCCGACTGACAAGTCGAAGATTCAAGGCCTGCGTTCCGATAAAAGCATCGTGGTCATCCAGCCATACTAGCTGAAGCTCGTTTTAACCGTGAAATCACTCCTGCCATGAATGTCTGAATCGATTTGGTGGCCTGATGAGGCATGGTGGGAGAGGAAATCTCTGCCGCTCGGCTTCATCACGCTCTCGTTCCGACAGCTAGGAACCATACTGCTCTCGTTCCTTACGGCGTTCGTAGTTTCTCTGCCGTTCGAGTTCGCGATAGCAGGGGCCAGCTTCGGGGGAAGGGCGGCGGTGTTCTGCATCGTCTTTGGGGTGGGATTCGTGATCTCGAGCCGGCGAGTGAAGCTCCTCCCCATCGAGCTTCAGACGCTCTATTTTCTTCGCACAGAAGGCCTAGCCGAAGCGAAGATGAAGTTGTTGGAACAGAAGAAACTACCGACCGATCATCACGTAGAGACCGGGCGGCAATCTTCGTTGCAGGAAATCTCAGTGGAGGATTTCAAGAATCCTATACCCCTGACCGTCTCAGAAGCAGTGAAGGGCGTCCAGAACGAGACGCGGGTGCTGCTCTTCTTGGATAATGAATTGCGGGGAGAGGGTATCGTTTCGCCGCAAAGGCCGAGATTTAGACTATCCTACCTCCCACTTCAGCTTGATGTGGGTAGGCATCTTCTCAGGGTAAGGCTGGATGGTTCGACCGAGCCGCTGGTCTCGTTCGAACTTCTCGTGCAAGGCAGGAGCATGGAGGTCGGAGAGTCTATCACGAGGATGAAGCGACATGCTGTTCAGAAAGAAGCCGTCCGCCGGCACGCGTACGTCCGTCCTCTACGAGCTGAGGTCGGTCAACCTGGCAAATCTGCCGGAGAAGGAACAGGGGTCCGTGCTCGACAGGTTCGCATCCTTCCTCGACTCCCTCACAGAACCCATCACGTTCCGCATCTTCAGGACGAGAGGGAGGTCGAGGCCATCGGAGCGCTCTATCAGATTCCCTACAAGCGTTTCTTCTTGGAGACCCACTCGCAGGTGGATTCTCTCGTGCAGAAACTCGGGACGAGGATGGCGCGAGTGCATGCTCTTTCCCAAATCATACCTGCCAGAGTGTATTCCAGGTTCATTGTTGACTCGGAAGGCCGCTACGTTCAGACATACTGCATCACTAGGTTAGGTTGCACATTAGTTCCAGGCTTCCTAGCCGAACTCTACCAGATAACTTACTGCCTGATGCTGGACATAGACCCCATCGACATCTACGAGGCCAAATAGATGGCGAGGTCGTACGCCCGCTCGGTCGGCTCGAGGCTCCTCCCCCGGAGAAGCGCACAAACCAGGAGAATATCTCGGCGTAGCCGGTCACGCTGGAGTACGAGCCGAACCCGTACCCGGAGCTCTTCCGCTGAAGGTGCCTGAGGACATTGTTGACGCTCGGGTATTCGCTCCTCCATCCGTCGATCTTCATCTCCGTCAGCGACCTCGAAGGCAAGGCTATCTCCATCCTACTGTTGGAAAGGCTAAAACGAGAGGATATTGGCCGTCCCGCGCGGGCCCGTAGCTCAGTATGGACAGAGTGGCAGCCCCCTATCCCGCCGGGGAGAGCTGTAGGTCGTGCGTTCGAATCGCACCGGGCCCGCTTTTCTACCACCCGCCCTGACGCGTCCCTCGCTATCGACATGCTTTAGTCATGCCGCGATATCGTGCATGTAGGTCCGACGTGAGAGTGGCAGCCCTCAGCGACGCCGCAGACGATGATGGGAGGCTATTGGATGGCCGAGACCCCGGTCTGCTCCTTTTGGCCTTCGTCTTCCCGCTGCTGGTGGTGGTGGCGTACCTTGCGACGCGCAGTGCGCTCTCTTACTCATCGGCTCTTGAGATCGCTGCAGGCCAGGGAGGGCCGTCAACCCTGCGCGTCCAGGTGCTTGACAACTCGAGCCTTCAACAGCTCTCGGGGCAGCCCTCTTCATATCTGAATCCGCAGTCGCTCACGAGCTACTCGGTGTTCGGTCTACCGGCGATAAGTTCGATGGAGATTCTTGTCGCGGTGGCCGGCGCGGTCGCTGTCCTCATGATATGGAGGGGCCTCCGCGTCCACGTCGGCCACACGGCACCCTTCGAGGACGACGGATTGTTTGTGGGCGGCAGACGCGCCGCGGCGGCCGAGGTCCTCGACGCCGCGGCCAGGAAGCTGAGTTCGGGTTCATCGTACAGGGAGACGGTCATCCGGTGCTACAAGGAGTTCAGCGAGGTCCTCGAGAACGCGTCCGACCTTGAGGGGCGCGTGCTGACCGCCAGAGAGTTCGAGGCGCAGGTTGTAGAGAAACTGAGGGTAGAACCGGCGTACCTCGCGCGGATGACCAGACTCTTCGAGGTCGCCAGGTACAGTGAGCAGGAGATAACACTGGAGCAGTCGCGGGACGCCGTCGTATGCCTCACCGAGATGAGTTCCTCGCTGAGGCAGCCCGTCCTCCAGATAAGAGGTGTCGGATGATGGAAGAAGCCGTCGAGGGAGTGCGAAGGGGCTGGTGGAGGTCGAGGACAACCGGCCTGGTCGTCGCCGTCTTCGTCACGCCGCTGGCCCTTCTGGCCGTGACGGGCGGCCTTCCGGCGGTGGCCCTGATCTACGCGGTACTCTTCGTCGAGGGGGACATCATAGCCTACCTGATACTCCGGAGGCGCCGTCCTGAGGCGGGCAGGCGCAATCCCGACGGCGAGACGCCCGTGGCGAGACGCGCGTTCTTGAACGCCGACCGCGTGGAAGGACTCGTCTCGACCGTAAGGTGGGCCGAAGACGGCTCGGATTTCTCGCGCAAGGAGGTCGCGCAGACAGTCGCGCGAATCATGGGGCACTCGCGCTCGGTGTCCCTCGGGCAGAGAGGACCGTGGGCGAGCGGGGGACTGAGCGAGTCCGTCTGGAGGGTGGTGTATCCCTACGGAGACGACCCCTTGGTGAAGAGCGAACTCGAGAAAATGGACAGCGGGATGTGGCACGCGAGCGACTTGAAGAGAGAGCTGGTGAGGGTGGGGCGCTCCCAGTATCTGGCAAGCTTGGAAGAGGTCGTCTCAGAACTGGAGCGCGAGATGAATCGGTCGGGAGGCGTATGACCGTCCATGAGCTCGGGCGCGGGGTTGGAAGAGGAAGTGAGCAAGATTCTGGAAGAGGTTGGCAGGGTGATCGTGGGGAAGAAGGAGGTCCTGCAGCAGGTGATGGTCGCAATCCTGGCGGACGGCCACCTGCTCTTCGAAGACTATCCCGGTCTCGCCAAGACGCTCACGGCCCGTTGCTTCGCATCCACCCTGGGATGCGATTTCAAGAGGGTCCAGTTCACCGCAGATCTTCTGCCCGCCGACATAACGGGAGGCTACGTGCTCGACAGGAAAACGTCCGCGTTCGAGCTGAGGAAGGGTCCCGTCTTCTGCAACATACTTCTGGCCGACGAGATCAACAGGGCTCCGCCCCGGACTCAGTCCGCCCTCCTGGAGGCGATGCAGGAGCATCAGGTAACGATCGAGAACAAGACGCTCGTGCTGGACTCACCCTTCGTCGTCTTCGCCACGCAGAATCCCATCGAGTACGAGGGGACGTATCCTCTCCCCGAGGCTCAGCTCGACAGGTTCATAATGAAGGTCGGCATCGGTTATCCAACTCAGTCCGAAGAGGTTGAGATTCTGGAGAGGCGGGCGGCCAGGCAGACGGAAGACGTCGCTGTCACCCAGGTCACGTCCAGGGAGAGGGTGCTGGAGATGCGAACGAAGGTCGAGCGGGTCCACATCGACCCCGAGATTGAGAGGTACATAGTGGAGATCGTCGGGAGGACTCGCAACCACAGCGCGGTGGAGGTCGGCGCGAGTCCGAGAGGGTCGCTCGCCATGCTCAAGCTGTCGAAGGCGAACGCGTGGATGCACGGCCGGGACTACGTCCTTCCGGATGACGTGAAGGCAATAGCGGTACCAGCTCTATCGCACAGGCTCATCCTCACGGCCGACCACTGGATCAGAGGTACCAAGCCCGAGGCGGTCGTGGAGAGCGTGCTGGTGACGGTGGACGTGCCGAAGGTCGGTTGACAAGGATGTCCTCCCAGACTTCGCCGGACTGGCAGGAGCCCGGGGTGAGCGCTCGAGTCTATCTTCTGGCGGTCTTCGCGGTATTGGCATTCGTCGGCGGGCTCTTCGTAGCGGAGCCGCTCATCTTCGTCTCCGTCCCCCTGTTCCTGCTACTCGTCTTCACCACGATACGGGCGCGAACTTCACTGCCAAACATAGAGGTCGAGAGGAGCACGGAGAGAGTAAGGGTCCGGGTGGGCCAGACGACCAGGGTCAGGCTCCGCGTCAGGAACCTCGGCCACCGGCCGGTGGCCATGCTGAGGATTCGCGACTCCGTCCACGCCGAGCTCATTGGCCAATCCACCAGGAGCGCGTTCACGTCGTCGCTCCTTCCGGGCGAGACCAAGGATTTTTTCTATGAGCTGCGACCCAGAAGCTTCGGGGTGCATGGACTCGGCCCCATAGTCCTCATGGTGCAGGACTCGACCGGGTTCTTCAGCAGGCACGGTGAACTTTCCTCCTACACCAAACTAGCAGTGTTCCCGGAGACCGACGAGAAGCTCGGGCATCTGGCGATAAGGCCACGCAGGACAAAGGCGTGGCCAGGAGAGATAGCTGCGCGGAAGGCGGGGGCGGGGATGGACTACTACAACATCAGGAGTCTGACTCCGGGCGATTCTGTCAAGCGCATCAACTGGAGGGCATCGGCGAGGCGCTCCGAGGGGTACGACGAGTTCCTCGTGAACGAGTATGTAGCGGAGGTCGGGGCGGAGGTGCTCATCATTGCCGACGCTGGAAGGGCGACGGCATACAGGACCGGGTATGACCTCCCGGCGGTGCAGACGGTGAGGGCGGCGATGTCGGTCGCCGAGAGGCTCCTCCGCGACAGGAATCGGGTGGGGCTCCTTACGACCGGCCTGAGCCCTCGGAGGATACCGGTTGGATACGGGAGACGGCAATTCGACAGGGTTGCGCTCGCCCTGCTCGAGCTGGAGCCCGGCGACTCTGACGTACAGTGGTGGGTCGATTGCAGCATCCACATGTTCTACCCTAACATCTCCCAGGTGTTCTTCGTCTCTTCGCTCACGGATGCGAACTCGAGAGACGCCGCTGCCGCGCTCACCAGAGGAGGTCAGAGAGACGTGATAGTCGTCTCGCCGAATCCGATTGCGGCTGCGCGAGCCGACGACAAGCGAAAGGACAGAAGGGAGAGGCAGGTGGCCACGAAGATGGCCCAGATGGAAAGGTGGATCGAGCTGGACCGCCTCAGGTCGGCGAACGCCATGGTGGTCGACTGGGCGACGTCTTCCTCGCTCGAGGAGGTCATGGAGGTCCACAAGACTGCGCTGTCGAAGTACGCCGCGCTCTCGGCGAGGCACAGGTGACGCAGGCTGACCACGGAAGGCCGCGTGGGTCGCAAGGGAGCAGGATTCTCAACGTCGACTGACGTCTACTCGTTCTTGCTCTTCTGCCTGCTCAATCTGTTTGCGTTCTCGATTCTCCCGGGCTTCTTCGTCGTCTTCCTCGTCCTCGTGGAGGTCGACGGGCTGGCGACCCTCGCGAACAGCGACCTCTTCGTGTCGATAGACAGGTCGACCTTCTTCCTGGCGCTGGTGATACTATCCGTCGCTCAGGGTTCGTACGACCTCTTTCTCCTCTTCGCTGAGATAATCATCGTCGTCATCGCGCTGGACTTTTCGTTCCTTCTCAGGAGGGTGGGCGGGACCGTGGTCGATTCTTCCGTCTTCAGGAGACGGCTAGACTCTTACGCGTACACCGCCGCTCCTGCGCTGCTTCTGGCATACCTGCTCACGGCCGCCTACTCATTCCTCACGGGACCGTCCCTGCCCGACCCGCTCGAGCTCCTCGCAGTGTCGTCAACCGGGGCGCTGCTCTCGGTCTACGCAGTCTCCCGCTATGTCTCGTCTCGCGTGGAGGGCCCCAGGAAGAAATAAGGCCGACGGTCATCTACAAGCACCAATTGCCTTTTGTGTCCAACGGGGGCGTCCGCATCTACTGAGAGGTCGTAGGGAACCCGAACGATAATCCCATCGTGCTGCACACCGGAGACCGCGGAGACAGGAGGATGTGGTCCCACGCCGGATATCTCGAGCGTCTAGCGGACATGAAGCGTATCCTGGTAGACCACCGCGGACGGGGGCTGAGCGACAGAACGAGGAACCCGCAGTCGCACAGCACGGACAACTACGTCTCGGATGTCGTCAAGGTCCTCGACGAGCTGGGCATTGAGCGGACGGCATTCTGGGGATATTCGGACGGATGAAGAGTAGGATTCGCTCTGGCCTCGCGCCAGCCAGAGCGCGTCAGCGGCCTGATCTCCACGGGGAGCTGGGCGCAGTGGATGTCCGAGGAGTAGTATGCAGACCTCGGGAGAGCGCTTCGCAGGAGTGGGATGATGGGGATGGTTCGCGACATCGAGCGTGAGGAAAAGCTCGCCATCCCGGAGGCGCTCCGCACCAACCTCCTCGAGACGGACCCCGAGATGTACGCGCTAAATGAAGAGACGTGGAGCAGAGAACGACTAGTGGCTCTCTATTTCAGCTTTGAGAAAGGAGGTTGTGACGTGTGCGTGGCCGCACGGTCATGCCAAAGCATTTATATCGCGAACGCGCTAAATTTCAGCTTAGATGAGAGTTTCTTGTCTCTCCGGCAGGAGGTCCAGCGATGTCTGCTGAGGACGACGGTCTCGATTCGATTCTTCTGGCGGTAGAGAACCCCGTGAGACGGAAGATTCTGAGGAAGCTCAGCAAGGCGCCCAGCTACCAGCTGCAGATGTCCAAGGAGCTTGGGTTTAGCCAGCAGCTCGTCGCCAAGCATCTTGACGCCATGGAGGGCACCGGGCTCGTCTCGTCTCTCATGGAAGAAAGCCCTCACGGGCCGAGGAGGAAGGAATACCTGCTCAACAAGAGCATCTCACTCAGCATCGACTTCGCACCGAACCTCTTCAGGGCGAGGCTCTTCTCGTTCGACGCCCCCGAGGCTGACGCGAGCGGAGACCCCAATGACCTGTTCAGGAGCCTCAGCGAGGTCGTGCAGCGCCCGGCGGAGAGCGGGAGGATGCGTCCTCTGGGCTCGCTGATCTCGGAGATAGACAAGAGGTTGGGTAACATAGAGGACGAGAGGTCTGTCCTGCTTCACCTGAGGCACATGGCGATGAAGGAGGTCGCCAAGGCGATAAGCGGCATGCCCATGACGTGGGATGAGAAGAAGGCGCTGTACCAGTTGATCGCCGAGCGCGACGCTACCGTGGAGGGGATATCCCGCTCTCTAAAGCTCAGAGAAGACTGGGTAAGGCAAGTCCTGGCAAACCTGCAGAAGAGCCTGTAACATAAAAAAGAGAGGAGAAGGGGGACTTCTCCCGTCCGTACGGTAACCCGAAGTCTATGCAGAGAAGGTAGTCTGTGGAACGCCGAGCTGGGTCTGAAGGGTGCGGATGCGCTCAGAGTATTCCTTCATGCGAACCGCGTCGTTCTGGACCTTTGCGATCTTGTATGCCTTCCATGCCTTCCTTAGGGCTCCCCATGTCTGTCCGGTTGTGTAGGTACTCATCTTGATTGACCTTGTAGCATGATACGGGACTGGCGATATTTTGCAGACGGGGTCTATACTACTTGAGCATCAACAGCTAACTGAGTAGACAACGCTCAGGTGGCTGCCTGCGACGACGGCGCCGTCGACGGGACAGCTGGTGACTCGGCCGGGGCGCTCTGTGCGGCCTGAGGGGTCTGAGGGGTCTGAGGGGTCTGAGCCTCCACGGGGACCTCGAACCTTGCGAGTATCTCTGCCTGGATCTCGTCCCTGGTCTTGCCCTGTGTGGTTATCCTGAGCTGCTTCGCCATCTCGAGCAGCAGCTGGTCGCCGGACTTGACGGCTGGTGCAGCGAGAGGTGAGGATGGAGCAGCGGGCGTCTGTGTCCCGGACGGAGCGGTGCTGCCGGCCGACTCTGTAGTGGGCGACCCCGATAGCGGCCCGGCCGCCGCGCCCGTGAGGACGTTGCCCAGGTTGTCAAAGTTGCCCGTATCCATGGATGTCTGGAGCTCCTTCGATATCCCCTGCAACTGCCTCGTGTAGCCGTCCAGCTGCTTCCTGGCGTTGCCGATCGTCCTGGCGATCTCAGGGACCTTCTCGGGACCCCAGATGAACACGGCGATACCCATCAGAGCGATGACGCCAATCTCCAGCGCGTCGAGAGCCATTTCGCTTCTAGGGTTCCAGTCCCCGCGAGTTATTTAAGGCTTAGAGGAGGTTAGACGAGCGACCGCAGTAGCAACCACACGTTGCTGGGATGCTCCTTTATCCTCCTCACGGAGTAGGAATACCACTGGTCGCCGTAGGGGATGTAGTCGACCACCTTGAAGCCGGACGAGACTAGCTCCTTCTTCAGTTCGTCCCTGATGCCCCGGAGCATTCCGAACTCGAACCTCGCGTCGTGGGAAGAGGAGAGCCTCCTCGCCTCGTCTATCAGAGCTGAATCGTGTGTCGCCACGGTGAAGTTCTCCGCCCGCTCGAAGAGCTGCCTCAAGAGTCGCACATAGTTCTCGGCCGTCTCCTTCCTGGAGCCGTAGACCAGGTCGCGGGATTCGTTGTAGGCCCCCTTCACGAGGCGGACCATCGCCCCCGCCTCGATCAGCGAGGAGAGGTCCGCCTCGCTGCGCCGCATATAAGCCTGGAGGGCAACCCCTGTGTTGTGGTGGGTCTCATGCAGCTCGCGGTACGTCTCGAGGGTCTTGTCGGTGAAGCGCGAACCCTCCATGTCCAGCCAGAGTTGCTGCCCCATCGAGGAGGCTGCAGAGGCCAGAGCGGCCAGCCTCTTCTTCATGACGACCTCATCGGTTAGCAGCCCGAGTTGGGTGAGCTTCACTGAAACCGAACCTTTGATAGAAGAATCGTATATCGCCTTCTGTAGAGCCGTGTACTCGCCGCACTGGCTCTCGGCCAGGGTGGGGTCGGTCACGTCCTCGCCCAGGAAGTTGAGGAGGGCGAAGTACCCGTTCTTGTTTGCCTCCTTTGCTGCCTCGAGCCCCGTCTTCATGTCCTTACCCGCTATCCATCTCTTGGCGATGGGGAAGACGAGGTCCTGCTTTAATCCCAACTCGGTCCAGCGGGCCTAACGAGGGATTAATAGCCGCATTCTTCTCATCCACTGACGGAGTATGGCTTCCCGTTCGGTCTTCGTCAGGAGGATGGAGAGGCTACAGAGGGCCCTCGCGCTCGAGGAGCTTGATGGCGTTATGATGGCGCCCGGGTCGAACATCAGGTACTACACGGGAGTCCAGTCAAAGCTTCTCGAGAGACCGTTCTTGTTCTTCGTGCCTGCGGCGGGGTCTGCGAACCTCGTGGCGCCCACCCTGGAGGCGGGACCGTATTCGAGGGCGCCCCTCGAGCTAGGGATACACAGCTGGGACGACGCTGGTGGACCCGCCGGGGCATTCGACTCGCTGAGGAGAGAACTCCCGCTCAAGGGGAGGTGGGGGTGCGAGGGTCAGGTTCCTTTCGGCTATCTCGCTCACGTCAGCGACAAGAAGCTCTCGCTGGAGCCGGCGGACCGGCTGCTGCAGTCGATACGGGAGACGAAGGAGGCCAGCGAGATAGCGTCCCTGAAGAAGGCAGCGTCGATGCTCTCGAGGGCGTACCTCAAGGTGCCCGGGTTCGCGAGGGCGGGCTCGACCGAGCTCGAGGTCGCAAGGGCTATGCGGGAAGCGGCCTTTGCCGAAGGGGCAGAGTCTGTCGACTTTTGCGACGTGCAGGCCGGGAAGCACGCGGCCGACCCCCACTGGGCACCGTCGTCCGCCAAGCTGCGCAACGACGAGGCCTTCCTCATAGACGCGGGCTGCACGGTGGGCGGATACAACGCTGACATCACGAGGACGTTCGTCATCGGGAAGGACAAGCGGGTCGAGGACGCCTACGCCGATGTCCTCGAGGGACAGTCGGCAGGCCTGAGGGCCGTCGCGCCCGACGCCCTGACCGGAGACGTCGACTCGGCTGCCAGGAGCAGGATAGCGGCGGCCGGAAGGGGGAAGCACTTCTTCCATCGGACCGGACACGGCCTCGGGCTGGAGATCCACGAAGAGCCCTACATCGTAACCGGAGGCCGCAAGAAGCTACGGCCGGGAATGGTCTTCACCGTCGAGCCCGGAGTGTACTACGGGGGCCGTTTTGGTGTGAGGATCGAGGACGACGTCGTCGTGACGGAGACAGGATCCGACGTCATAACCTCTGGGGTGCCGAAGGAATTCGGATGGTGGAAGTAGATGAGAAACCACGACGTGGCCGAGCTCCTCGAGAAGCTGTCGCTGCTCTCGGAGGCGGCGGGAGAGGACAGGTTCAAGGCGATCGCCTACAGGCGGGCCTCGACCAGCATCAAGAACCTGGGGGAGGACGTCGAGGACGTCTGGAAGAGGGGCGAGCTCGACCAGATACAGTACGTGGGGGAGGGCATCGCGAAGAAGATAGACGAGTACCTCCGGACGGGCAAGCTCGAGTTCCTGGAGAAGCTGGAGAAGAAGGTCCCGGCCGGCGTCGTGGAGCTGATGCAGGTCCAGGGGATAGGACCGAGGACGGCCTACAAACTCTCGAAGGAGTACGGGGTCAGGACCATAGAACAGCTGAAGGAGGGGCTGACCACCGGCGCCCTGACCCCTGCTGTCGGCGAGGTGATCGCGAAGAGGCTGCTGGAGTCGGTGGAGAAGGCAAAACCCGGCCAGAGCCGCATGCTCCTCGTCGAAGCGGTCTACCTATCGAAGGACATAATCGCGTTCTTCAGGTCGAAGGGGGTAGTCGTCGAGACCGCCGGGAGCCTCCGCAGGGGGAAGGAGACCGTCGGGGACCTGGACATCCTCACGTCTGACGCCCGCGCGCCGAAGGTGGTCGAGGAGTACCCCGGGCTGGACCGGGTTATCGGGAGCGGCAGCACCAAGACCAGCGTAGTACTGAAAAATGGCGTCCAGGTGGACATCAGGGTCATCAAGAAGAGGGACTACGGGGCCGCCCTCATCTACTTCACCGGCTCGAAGGACCACAACGTCCTCCTCAGGAGCCTGTCGATCGAGCGCGGCTGGAGGCTCAACGAGTACAGCCTCTCGGACACGAAGACTGGGAAGAGGGTCGCCGGCAGGACCGAGGCAGAGGTGTACGGCAAGCTCGGACTGAGCTACATCCCCCCGGAGTTGAGGGAAGCAAGAGGGGAGATCGAGGCGGCCAGGGAGGGCAAGCTGCCGAGCCTTGTCGAGGCGAAGGACCTGAGGGGAGACCTCCAGATGCACAGCACCTGGAGCGACGGTGCCGACGAGCTGGAGAAGATGGCAGCCGCAGCGCGGAAGAGGGGGTACGAGTACATCGCGTTCACAGACCATTCGGTCTCGGTCGGAGTGGCGAACGGGCTCTCGGAGGAGAGGTTCAGAAAACAGTGGAAGGCCATAGACGAACTCAACGACAGGCTCAAGCCTTTCCGCATAATCAAGAGCGTCGAGGCCGAGGTGAGGTCGGACGGCACGCTCGACTACGGCCGGTCATTCCTCGAGAACTTCGAGATGGTAGGCGCGTCGATACACCAGGCCTACAGGCAGAGTCCCGAGAAGCTGACGGAGAGGGCCGTCATGGCGCTCTCGCACCCGGCCGTAGACGTCCTGTTCCACCCCACGAACAGGCTCATCGGGAAGAGAGACCCGAACCCGATCGACCTGCCCAAGGTCATCGCCACCGCCAAGGACAATGGCAAGATGCTCGAGATAGACGGCTCTCCCATGCGCATGGACCTGGATGACGTCTGGGCCCGCAGGGCGATGGAGGAGGGGGTCAACCTAATCATAGACTCGGACGCGCACAGCATCGGAGAGCTGGAGAACGTCGAGTACGGGACAACGGTGGCCAGGAGGGCTTGGCTGGAGAAGAAGAACGTGGCGAACACCCTCCCTCTGGAAGGGCTGTTGAAGATGCTGACCTGACTCAATTCTTAATTAAACGCCCGCCTCGTGGGCAAAACTCGCGGGGGTAGCCAAGCCTGGCCAACGGCGAGGGACTTAAGCCCTGACCGAGCGTCCGTAAGAGATCCCTTCCCCTAGGGGTTCGTGGGTTCGAATCCCACCCCCCGCACCAAAAGCCCGTGCTTCGTTGCTCTATGGCGCGGATGATCCCAGGCCGATTCCACCGGTAAATTGTGGTTCAACTCTAAATTGAGATGTAGTCGGACTATTGCCGTCGGAATTGAACTGGAGGGCTTCTCGTTCTAAGATGCGGATTCAAACACGAGGAGGTTTATGGCTGCAGAGACGCTTGCTGTCCAACCCATCGAAGGTGGCAGCGTTACAACCGGCGATGTGTTGTCAGTAATCTGTGTAGCAGGCAGGCTTGGGTCGGTAACAGCAGTCAGTGGCGCGAGCTGTTGTCTAGTTTGAGATGTGGCCGGCAAGTAAGCTGGTCCAGCCATTAACGCAAGCAGAACCACGAGCACCGCTAACCCTGCGAGCGTCCATTGAATGTAGCGCTGCACGTGTCAGTGACGTCTTTGTGTCCTGTTAAGGATTTGTGTGAACAAACCGCAACGCGTTGGTTTTGGTGTTCTCCTGAGATGCAAGAGCCCGAAGTCTGATATGCCAATCACATGGATGGTGGCATCGGTCCGTAACGAAAAGCGGGACATTGAGACGGCGTCAAACCCAGGGTACGGATCGCAGCCCCGAACCTCCGCCGGAGAGGGACACCGGAGCAGCTTTATCGCTCCCTGAGCGCTGGAGCGCGGATTCACGTTGCAATCGAGCGACACAAGCTGGATAGCAGGCAAGAACTGCATGATAACGGGAGCCAATTCAGGTATAGGCAAGGCGACAAGCTCCGCGCTCGCAAAGTTGGGCGCGCACGCCATCATGGTCTGCCGCGACTCTGCAAGGGGAGAGGAGGCTCGCTCCGAGGTCATCCAGACGGCGGGCGTCACCAAGGACGGAGTCTCGTTGATGATTGCGGACCTGGCGTCCTTTGCGTCGGTCAGGAAGCTCGCATCCGACTTCCTCCAGACGAGCCAGCCGCTGCATGTGCTCGTGAACAACGCGGGGGTGATCCTCGGGAACCGCTCGGTGACCGTCGACGGGTTCGAGACAACCTTCCAGGTCAACTACCTGTCACACTTTCTTCTGACCAACCTCCTCCTCGACGAGCTCAGGGCGAGCGCACCGTCCAGAATTGTCAACGTCACATCAAGCGCTCACGCAGGAGGACACATGGACTTCTCAGACCTCCAGGAGGAGAAGGGTTACAGCGGCTTCAAGTCGTACTCCCAATCCAAACTGGCGCAGGTCCTCTTCACACGCGAGCTTGCGAAGCGGCTCGAAGGGACCGATGTCACGGTAAACTGCGTCCACCCCGGGGCCGTCGCGACAAACTGGGGAAGACACTCGGCTGGTCTCTTGAGTGTTGGCGTGAGGCTGGGTAGCATCTTCATGCTCAGCCCCGAAAAAGGGGCGGACACCTCCGTCTACCTGGCTTCTTCTCCGGAGGTCTCCGGCGTAACCGGGATGTACTTCTACAAACGGAAGGTGGCTCAGCCCTCCAAGGAGTCCTTGGACGACGACGCGGCGAGAAGGCTCTGGGATATGAGCGTCCAGCTTACGAGCATCCCGCAAGCGACGGCGGTCAGATGACGCCGGGCTCGGGTGGGGGACTCTCGGGCTCCGGCGGTGCGGACGGGGGAGCCTGGTCCGGCGAAGCGACCGGAGCACTTGGTTGCGATGGAGAGGGTGGCCTCCTCATGACCGCGACCAGGGCGACCAGGAGCGCCACCGCGGCGAGCGCTGCGAGGCCGTAGCTCAGGTCCGTCGTCGAGACAAGCTGCGAACCGAGCGAGGCGACCCTGCTATTCTCGGAGGAGACCTGCGAGCTTAGGGAGCTGATTGACTGGTTCGCGCTCACCAGAGGCTGGTCGGTGCTGAAGTACACCGACGCGTCGTTGGCCAGTCCATCGCTCTGGGTCGCGATGACCTGCAGCGAGTGGACGCCAACTGTCATGGACGAGGCGTCGAGAGGTATGGCATAGGCGTTCGACGCTGGGAAGGTCTTCAGGAGCGTCCCGTCGAGATAGACGGACACGGAGACGACGTCCTGGCCGATGACCGTGAAATTCGCCGAGGTCCCGGCGTAGACCGCGCCCGACGAGGGCGACTGGAACGATATCTCCGGGAGCGGAGGAGATATGGTCGCGACGTCGGAAGCGCTCATCACGGCGTGCGAACCCGAAAGCTGGAGGGAGGTCAGAGAAGACTGCTCCAGTACAACGGTGCTGTCCTCGGCCACGACGTTCCCCCCGGTCACATCCACGAGCGTGACGTTCGCGTTCTGCAGGTACAGCGTACCCTGGATCTGGGACAGCGATATCGTGGCGCTTCCCCGGATGGTGTCAGATCCTATGAAAAGGTCGTTGCTGAGCACGAGGGGGACTGACGACGGACTACCCAACTGAGAGGGCCCTGTGATGGTGTAGTCGGAGAAGGCGACCTGCGACCACTGCGATAGTTTCGTCACGGTGGCACCGTTCACGTAGAGATACGGCTGTATCAGAAGCAGCTGCTGCACAGAGATGTCCGTGCTCGAGGGTGTCCCGTCGGCCGATATCCCGGTGACGAACACACCGTATGGGCCGCTCAGGTACAGAGCGCCCTGGTCCACCTGGACCGTCCCTCCGGCGTTGTAGGCCGAGGGGAGCGTCGCGTTTCCGGTCCACAGACCCGTCGACGACTGGTACGACAGCTGGACAGTGTCATACTGCGAGAAGTAGTTGTACGCGTTCTGCAGGTTGGTGGGATAGACGGTGGCCGAGTAGATTCCGTACTTCACGTCCGTCCCGTTCGAGTACGTTATCTTGGCGTTGACCGCAACGTCCTGACCCTCGTAGACAGTCGAAGGAGTTATCGTCGTGGTCATCTTTGACAACGACGACGCGACGTAGACCTGGCCGAAGAAGGTGCCGTTCACCCATGTCTGGAGGTCGTACGAGTTGTAGCTCGAGTTCAGGATCACGTCGTACAGCCCAGGCTGCAGCCCCGCCGGGACCGTGATAGCTCCCTGTATCGCCTGCGTCGTGGTCAGGTAGCTGTTGAGATAGAGCGTCGATGACGCGACCACTGCGCCGGACGGGCTCACCAGGGAGGCGGTCACGTTCGAGCCTTCGTCGACGTTGTATGAGACCGGGAGTCCGTTCGTCTCAATAGAGGAGACCGCCGGAGTGTTGACGGGTGCCTGAAGGGAAGCCAGGATGAATATCGTCTGTCCGGGACCCACGACTCCGGGCTCCGCGAGCACCGTTGTCTCGATGAAGGACGACTGCATGCTGACACCGTTGATTATGGGAGCATACCCGTAGACCGACCCGATGCCGAGTATCAACATTGGTCCGTTGGGGAGACTCCCGGTGATCGTACCCGCCCACATGTTCCCGAAGCCCGTCGACTTGAACGAGACGGGCACCGTCGTGACGGTGTGGTAGGTGTTCGAGCGAATCGAGTAGGCCGACGCCGAGAAGGTGAAGGTCCCTGTCGCCGGTGTGCCGCTGAGCGTGGTGATGTTCACGTCGAGGGGTACGCCGAACTGGGTCGAGTACGGAAGGTCGAACGAGGGCGAGAAGTACGTGGCGAGGTAGCCGGTGAAGGTCTCTACGAAGCCGCTCCCCGAAGCTGACCCGGAGGTGCCGCTGACCGTTACGTATGAGATCCCGGCGGCGTCCGCAGGGGAAGTGATCGTGCCTCTCCAGGAGTGGCTCGAACCCTGATAGCTGAGAACCGCCGTCGCTACCGTCCCTGCGAGAGTGTCGAGTTGTGCGCTGAAGGAGCCGGTTGTCACCTGCGCCTGACCGTCCGTGACGACCGCTGAGACAGCGATGGACTGACCCGGAAGGACGTCCGATGACAAGGCCCCGTTGGTGGTTGCAGACACGTTAACCCCCAGCGAGTTCGTGCCGACCGCGTCGATGTATCGTGCCATCTCTCCGACGTTCGGAGCACCAAGGCCCGTGACAAGGTTGTAGCCTCCGCCAGCGACCCATGGGATGTTGTATCCGAAGTTGATTGGGTCGTAGACCTTGGAGGCCATCGACGGATTATCGGCCATGTCGTACAGGGTCGGGTTGAGCAGCCCGAAGCCCGACTTGGAGGAGCTCATCAGAAGCGTCAGCAATCCTCCGAAGAGCTGGTTGGACTCGCTCGTCCCGCCGTAGCCCGCCGTCTGGTTACCCGGTAGGATGACGTTGACGGACGGAAAGACGGCAGCGTTCAGGGAAAGGTCGGGTGTCAGCCTTCCCGATGCGAACGTAGGCGGAATCGACTCGCCGGACTGGTACCATGGGGCCGGTTCAAGGACGCTGACCCCTCCCGTGCTTCCGCCGTAGTTCTGCTGGTACGGGATGAAACCGTATGAGGACCAGGCCGTCTGTTCGAAGGAGGAGACGGCCGACCCATCGTAGGTAAGGTAGGTGGTCGTGCCGCCGACCGCGACGACGTAGGGCGATGTGGCCGGATACGAAGGCGTGCCGCTGGGTCCGCCGCTGTAGCCGCTCGCCCCCGCGTCGCCGCTCGAGGCGATGAAGGTTATCCCCTCGGCTGAGCCGAGAAGATAGTATTCGTCCGCCATTATCACGTTCATGCCCAGCGCAGTCGCTCCGAACTGGGAGAGGACGCTCTCGGGATAGCCGAAGCTCTGGGTGAGGTCGTTGACCTTGTCCTGCTGGACGACCTCTGCGATGGCCGAGGCGAGCGGGAGCGCGCCGTTGGCTACGTACAGGTCGATGCTGGCGTGGGGCGCCATCGCGTGCACCGACTCTACATCTAGGCTTATCTCAGGTGCCCACCCCTCGTAGGAACCGAGGCTCGGGTTGTACTGTCCGATCGCTGTGATGGAGAACGGAGAGCTGGGCAGGCCGTTGACCTGGTCGAAATACTGCAGCTGTCCGGCGATGTACGGGTCGCCGTAAAAGTCCAGTATGCCCGCCGTGTATCCGGCGCCATTGTTACCTGCGGCGTAGAGAGCGGTCGCGTTGTACACCGGCTGGAGGTCAGGTAGCGGGATGCTCCCGGACGGTAGCGACTGGTTTGACGTCGATGGTCCCTTGGATGCGAGCTCAGTGGCGCTCGCGCCGCTCACGAGGTCCGTCGGGTGAGCGAGCAGCACCGCGGTGACGTTGGAGGAGTAGACATACGCCCCAGATAGCGGCGATGGGCCGGAAGAAGTGTAGTAGCTGCTGGAGCCGTTGGTGTACGTCTGATAGTTCAGACCGAGGGACTGCTCCACCTGAGAGGCGGGGCCTTCCGCGACTATCACGGAATCGAGGGCGGAGTAGACGATCTTCAGCCCACGTGCCGTGAGGTAAGCGAGCGCACTCTCGTACTGCGCCTGTGGCAGGTACGCCTGTACCTGCTGTCGGGTAAGGAAGTGACGGAACGTCGGGGAGCCGGGGGTCGAAATCTGCTCGGTCAGATACTCGAGCGACTGCAGGTTCTGCAACGGTATGCCGACGGTGACGAACACAGGGGTGGAACCCGCCAGGGGCCCGGATAGCCTGTATCCGCCGAGGACGGTCGGCGTCACCTCGGAGCCCGTGAGGGAGGCTGCAGAAGCGTGAAGAGAAGGAGCCGCCATGAGAGAAAGAGTGAAGAGCGCGACGAAGACCGGTACCAGCAACCGTCTCCTGTGCGCACTCGCACGATGCAGCGTCAACGTTGTTCATGCTCGCTCGTCGATATAAAAATCCAAGTCCAAATCGTAGGGAGACCCGGGTTCGCGGCCAGAACTCCCGGCGTTCGTGTCCGTAGATAGGACGCTCCTTTCCTGTGCTCAGCCTACCGTCGATAGCGAGTACCGGCTCTTCAGGAGTTCACCGGTCTCGAAACGCTTCAGCCGGAAGACCGAGACATCGTAGTCCCTGAAGGTGCCTTCTGTCACGAGGGAGGCCATCACCCTTCCGAATTCCGGGCAGAGCTTGAACCCGTGCCCGCTGAGACCGACAAGACAGAAGACCCCCTCGTAGCCGTACCCTGACAGCTCGTCGATGACCGGCTGCTGGTCAGGGGTGTTGTCGTAGACTCCGCTGTATCCTCTTTCGTATCTCCCCTTCTCGCCCATCACCGGATAGGCCTGAGTGGTCCAGCCGGTGAACTTCTCAGCCTCCTCGAACGTGATGCTCTGGTCGTATCCGTCGGGGTCGGCGGGCGGGCTGCTCGCGTCGAGCTCCGCCTCCATGCTCCCCACGAAGAGCAAGCCCTGCCCCTCGGGCTTGTAATAGGCCGATCGTAGGAAGTCGAAGACCACGGGTCTGAGCCCCCTGAACTCCTGTGGTCTCTCGTAGATGGCGACTGGATGGCGCACCGGTTTTACAGGGAGCTCGATTCCGAGCTGGCGGAACATCGCCACGGACCAGACGCCCGTGGCCAGGACCACCTTCTCTGCTTCGACCTCTCCACTCGTCGTGGTGAGTGAGTACCCGCCGCTGGTCTTACGAATCCCCAAGACTGAGGTGCCGGAGAGTACCCTCGCACCCATCGCCTGAGCCGCCGAGGCGTAGGAACTCGCCGTCGTCGAAGGCTCGGCGTAGCCCATGTTCGGCTCGTAGACCACCGAGCTGAAGCCGGAAGTATCGAGGAAGGGTTCGAGGTTCTTAACACGCCGTTCGTCGACGAAGTCTGATGCGATGCCCATCTTCTGCAGCATGTCGAGGTTCTGCCTGATTGACTGCTCGTAGCCTGAGTCGACTCCTATGAGCAGACCGGTCTCCACGTAACCTGAGTCGTAGCCGGGGAGCTCCTTTGAGAAGTCTCTGAAGACGCGGTAGCTTAGTAGCGCCATCTTCGCGACTACGGGTACGGTATAGTGAGTCCTGACGAGTGCAGTCGAACGGCTCGTCTGACCCGAGGCGATTGAGAGCCCCTTCTCTATGAGAAGCGGGTCGGAGATGCCGCGCGCGGCGAGATGATAGAGGATGCTCGACCCCGTCGAACCCCCGCCCACGACAGCGACCCTGGTTCGCACGCCCGTAGCACGCTATGCCGGTATCGACGCTGTTTTGGCCTGTGCGAAAATGTCGGAGGCTTCTTTGACGGTGGCCTGCTCGTGCACTATGGCCCGGATGGCCCTGATCATCGCGACGGGATGGTCGTTCTGCCAGATGTTACGGCCCATGTCTACCCCGACGGCACCCTCTGCCAGCGCGTTGTGGGCGAGCTGGAACGCGTCTGTCTCGGTGTTGAGCTTTGGACCTCCCGCCACGACCAGCGGTACCGGACAACCCTCGACGACCTTGGAGAACCCTTCGCAATAGTACGTCTTCACCACGTGGGCTCCTATCTCTGCAGCGAGCCTGCAGGCGAGGGCGAGGTACCTTCCGTCCCTCTTCTCCAGCTCCTTGCCCACCGCGGTTATCGCCATCACGGGCATTCCCCGGTCCTCCCCCTCGTCGACCAGTCTGGCGAGGTTGAGCAGTGTCTGCTTTTCGTGTGGACTCCCTACGAAGATCGAGATCGCCACCGCAGAGACGTTGAGCCTCAGGGCGTCCTTCATGGCGACCGTCAGTCCTTCGTCGCTGAGGTCCTCGTGAAGCACGCTCGTGCCTCCCGAGACGCGGAGCAGTATCGGCACCTGCCATGACGGGTCGACGGACGTCCTCAGGACGCCGCGGGTGACGGCCAGGGCGTCGGCGTATGGCACGAGCGGTTCGAACGTCCTGCGCGGGACCTCCAGTCTGCGGGTCGGACCCATGAAGTATCCGTGGTCGCACGCGAGCATGACCGAATGCCCGTCCGCGGGCTTTATCATGCGGGCGAGCCTGTTCTTGAGACCCCAGTCCATCACTATTGCACCTTTCGAGGCGAGGCTTCCGAAGGGTGATATATCTTTCGGGTCAGGCGCCCGGGCGCCTACGGCCTGGGCCGAGCCCCACGCGGAGCACGGTCGCAACGCAGAGTACGGAGAGAGAGGAGACCGCTAGTACGTAGTTGGTGAACCACGGCGGACTCAAACTTGTGAAGTGGACGTAGAACTCGCCGCGATCCCACGCGTAGACCTCGAGTGCGAGCAACAGGGTCAGCGACGAGGTCACAAGGAGCGAGTTCAGGAAGGACGACCAGCCCACGCGCCCGGAGAGCAGGAACGTGGAGGTTCCCGCAGCTAGGAGAGCCGCCAGGAAGACCACGTCGACGACGGCGATGCCGATACCCGTGTCCACGCCGACTCCGACCAGGCCCAGCGCGATGGGGTCGACCACCCTGTTGACGAGCGTCGTGTCCCAGGGTCCGCGGGACGTCCACAGGAAGGCTAGGTTGAGCAGGGTAACGGACGCGCCGGCCACGGCTATCCTGCCGGTCCTGTACCTGAAAGCGAGCATCGTCGCTGCAAGGACCTCTGAGGCCATGCCGCTGACGACGTAGCCCTGCAGGACGTACGCCCAACCCAGCTCGTTGGAATCAGGCCTGCCTAAGACAGCCACCCACGAGCTCCATGCTATGAGAACTGCTCCGACGAGAGCGGGGACGATGACAGCGAGGTTAGCGACTTTCCCTTCGGTAGGCGTGGCGGCATCATCGCCGGCCCTGATATCGTCATCCATGGATGAGAGGTGGACCGTTCTTCCGATAAACGTGTCGTGCCCCCGGGAAAGGCTCAGTCAGCGGCTTTCGCAACGCTTTAAAGAATCGGCTCCCGGTTTTTCCCCATGGCTCCCAAGGCGAAGGCACCTCCCGGAATGCGGATAACGCAGGTCGCTGTCGTGGTCAAGGACCTGAGGACTACCATGGAGAAGTACCACCAGGTGATGGGATGGGCCCCCTGGAGCGTCTACGAGCACAAGCCCCCCGTCCTCCACGAGACGGAGGTGAGGGGGAAACGCGTCAAGTACACGATGCTGGGAGCCGAGGTGCACTGCAACCCGATAGACTTCGAGATACTCCAGCCTCTCGAGGGTCCCAGCATCTACAAGGAGTTCCTCAGGGAGAAGGGGGAAGGGCTGCATCACGTGTCGGTCGTGAATCGGGCGGAGGACGTCCACAGGGCCCTGAAGGACTTTGGCAGGAAGGGCATCGACGTCCTTATGAGCGGGAAACTGAACGACATTGAGTTCTACTACATGGACACCGACCCGGTGCTCAAGATGGTGGCCGAGACGGTCAGCGGACACGCCATCTCGCTGAAGCCGAGCTATACCTACCCTTAGGTGCCGACCGCCCGCCAGAGCGGTCTCACGAGACCCTCCTCTACCATGCCCAGGGCACGGTCGTACACCTCGAGCCAGTTCGCATACAGGCGTTCGTAGGCCCTGTGGTTGGCCGCAGACGGTGCTATCCTCTTCTCTATCCGGGCTACCCTGCTCGCCGCCTCCTGCAGGTCTGAGTTCCATCCCGCACCGACCCCTGCGGCGATGGCGCACCCCAGGGCGGTGCTCTCCTTGACGACAGGTACGCTTACGTCGACACCGAGGATGTCCGAGACGACCTGCGGCCAGAGCTTCCCCTTCGAAGCGCCGCCAGTCATCATCACCTCCGTCGGGTGTCTCCTGATTATCGACTCGATCATCTTCAGGTGTCCGAGGGCGACGTACCCAGCGCTCTCCTCTATCGCGCGTATGCACTCCTTCTTCCCAGAGCGGTCTGGGTTGCCTATATCGAACTGAATCAGCGATGGCGACGCGTGCACCCACCGCCTCGAGTTCATCAGGTTCGAGAAGACCCCCATGACACCGTTCGAACCGGGAGGCACAGATGCGGCGAGGTCCTCCATCACAGCGTAGGCGTCGCGGCCGTGCCGTCGAGCCTCCTCCTTCTCGCTCTGACAGAACGCGTCCCTGAACCACCTCATCGTGAGTCCACAGTAGAAGCCTATCCCCTCCATCATCCACTGACCGGGAACGACGTGGCAGAGCGTCCTCAGACGTATCTTCCTATCTATCCTGGCCCGGTCCATCAGCACGGTCGTCTGCCAGAAGCTCCCGCCCACGACCGTGACCCGGTTGGGGTCCGTGACCCCGATTCCCAGGAGGCCGAGCTGGGTGTCGCCCCCTCCGGTTACGACGGGCGTCCCGGGGCTGAGGCCGGTGGCCGCTGCAGCTGCCTTGGTCACCTCACCTGCGACGTTCCCCGACTCGAGGACCTCGGGCAGGACATCGGCCTTCAATCCGCAGAGCTCGGCGACCTTGATGGACCAACTTCTGCGCTCGAGGTTGAACATGGCCGAGCTCGAGCCGATCGAGGGGTCCGTGACAAACTTGCCTGACAGGCGGTAGAGGATCCAGTCGCTTATCATTCCCAGGTGGGCCACGCTTCTGAAGAGCTCAGGCTCGTTCTTGGCTATCCAGAGCAGCCTCGGCGGCGCTGTAATCGAGACCCAGTCCCCGCCCTCGAAGAATATCTTCTCCGCCGTGCCCCGCTTTATCATCGAAGCCGCTTCGGCCGCGGCGCGCGAGTCTACATTCGGGCAAGCCCAGACCTCGCGCCCGCGCCTGTCGTAGAGCACCATCCCTTCCCTCATGCTGCTCGCGCTGATGGCCTTGACCTGAGAAGGGCTGACCGACTTCGCGAACATGGCCTCCCTTATGCAGTGTGCTATCAGCGCCCAGTTCCTCTCCGTGTCGAAGACCTGCGAGCCCGGGACTCCGGGGAGCGGCAGGTGCGTCCACTCGTGCTGCGCTATGGAGACCTGGTGGCCGTCCTTATCGAAGATCACCGCCCGGCAGCTACCTGTACCGGCGTCGACCGCCATCACGTACTGCGGCATCAGCGCCCGGCGCGGGTTTCCGGATTAATAACGGTCTCCATCTTCTCACCCTTCGCATACAGTTCGAGCTGGTTCGCCACGATGAACGCGCCCTTGGTCGTCGTCTCGCGCGTGGCCCCGCCGATGTGGGGGAGGACGACGACGTTGTCCAGCTCGAGCAAGGGGCTGACGGGTCTCGCGGGTTCGTAGCGGACCACATCCACCGCAGCGCCCGCGAGAGTCCCGTTCCTCAGGGCGTCGAGCAGGGCCGACTCGTCTACCAAGCTGGGTCGGGCAGTGTTGACGAAGTATGACCCGCGCTTCATCAGCGAGAACTGCTTGCGTCCGACCAGGTTCTCGTTCTCCTTGGACTCCCTCGCGTGGAGCGAGACGTAGTCACACTTCATGGCCTGCTCGAAGCTCGCCGCGGTGATGCCCTCGGACTCGATCGTAGCACGGCTGAGGAAGGGGTCGTAGACTAGCACCCTCATGCCGAACGCGATGGCCTTCCTCGCGACCTTCGAGCCGACCCGGCCGAACCCTATCAGACCCAGCGTCTTCCCTTCAAGCTCGGAGCCCGTGAACCTGGCGCCCTCAAAGTTGTCGTTCCCGACGACCTTCACCGACCTGACGTGCTCGTAAGCCTTGATCAGGTTCCTCGACAAGATGACCATCAGGGCTATCGTCAGTTCCGCCACCGCCTCAGCGTTCTTCCCCGGTGCTGTGACGACCTGGATTCCTCTCTTGGTCGCCGCTGCGACGTCCACGTTGACCGGACCTCCCCTGGCGCAGCAGACCACCCTCAGATTGGGCGCGGCCGCCATGACTTCGTCGGAGACGGGCGCCCCGTGCACGACGAGCACCTCCGCGTCCCTCACCTCAGAGATGAGCTGTCTCGGGCTCCCGAGATACTCCCGGAGAGACTTCTCCGAGGGCGTCGCCGGGACCAGTTTCGTCCCCTCGTCGACGGCGACGAACCGCACGTCGTTCTGTTTCGCGACGCCGGCGAAGGCCTGACGGAAGACGTCAAGGCCGATGAAGCTGTCCCCGAAGACCACTACCTTCATTGAAGGCTGGCCGCGATTTTGCGCGGGTAATATAGATTGGGTTCTACTCTGGAGGTATCTCTTTCAGCACCGAGCCGAGGTCGATTCCCTTGCTCTTGAAGTAATAGTACCTCGCGATGTATATTATGACGCCGGACCCGAAGATGCACGCCAGGAGGGCGTCTGCTATGGGCGTCGACGGTCCTACTGCAGGTGTCGTGACTGCAAAGTAGAAGGTTACCGCCATGGCAATCACAGAAAGGGCGCCGAATACCTGCAACAGGCGCGCCCCGCCTGCCAGTCCCTTCGACAGGTCCTTCCTCCTGATTGGCATGACTATAGCTGAGATGCCCACTACGATCCAGACTATCGACCAGATCGTCGTCGTATTCAAGACCTCTCCGATGTAGCTCGTGTACGCTGTGAAGAGCATGAGGATGGTCCCTACCGCCAGCGTCAGCACCGTTGCCTTGATCGGGATATGGAGCCTTGAATTGATGTCGGCAAAAGTCTGCGGGAGGATCCTGTCGAAGGAGAACGCGAAGACGTACCTCGAAGCGCTGAGGACGAGCCCGCAGGCCCACCATGGGAAGAAGACGAGGAATCCGAGCTGGACGAAGGTTGCGAGGTATGCATTACCCAGTATAGCAGGTACGAAGACGGCCAGCCATGGAGAGACCCCGAGGGAGAACTTGCTGGCACCGAAGAGAGAGAAGGCGGCCTGGTTGAACTGATACGAGAGCATGTTCATTGCGAAGTAGAGGCCAGTGATGTCGATTGCCGCGCATATCGCCAGCGCAATGAGGACACCCCAGAGCATGCTGTATTTTGCATTCTTGACTTCTCCTGAGATATAGACGGAATAGTTGAATCCGTTGAAGAGGAGTACACCGAAGGGGATGCTGAGGAGAGTTGCGCTTTCAGTTATGGGGAGGTAGGGGAAGTTGTTACTCGCGGCTGCCGACAGTACGCCGTTGTACGTCGCGGTAGGCGCACCCGGCGTCGAGGTGAAGTAGTTTGTGAAGTCTGCGGCAAACGCGCTGTTCGACGTCGCAATCAGGAATCCAACCACTATCAGGGTTCCAAGCATTATGAAGATGCCGAGAGCCACCATGATGCGACTGTAGATTCTGTTGCCGAGGCTTGTGATGATAACGCCGAAGATAATCACCCCTAGCATGCCCGCGGCGAAGATGTCGTTGGGGGTCGCGAACGTCCCCGCCCAGTTGATCAGTCCGACGTTGTGCCAGGTGTATCCCATCGTAAGCGCGAAGTCAGGGACCACTACCGCTCCCCAGGCGCCCGCTCCGCCTGCGAGCAGCGCGATGAAGGACAGCCACATCGCCCAGCCTGCGACGAAACCCACACTAGGGTGGAGCGCCCTCCCCATCCAGATGTAGTCTCCACCGGAGCGGGGCATCTGCGTGGCGAAGACATAGTACATCACTCCTAGGGGTATCATGAAAAGTACGCCGAAGATTGCTGATGTTGTGAAGTTGGAGCCCGGGTCGGACGGCGCGATGTAACCGATCTGCGAAGCAATCCCGAAATAGGTCGGACCCGTGACGGCCAGACTGACAATCAGGGCGTCATACCAGGTGAACGAACGGACAAGACCAGTCGCATCCCGCATAAAGGATGTCTTGCTTTCCAATACAAGGTAACGATAGCTGGAAGTTTACTATTTAACCGTTGAAACTGAAAACATTGTTGGAAGAATTTCAGCATTTTCGGGCTGGGTTAACTTACCCTCCCGAGCGGAGAAGAATTTTAGAGGCGAGCTGACGCTGCCCCGACGATGAGACTTTCAGGGCGCGTCGCGATAGTCACGGGGGCATCCCGTGGGATTGGATATGCCATCGCCAAGAGGTTCGCAGCCGAGGGCGCAGCGGTTGTGATCAACTACAATACATCGAAATCAGGCGCATCGAAGCTTCTTCGAGAGGTCCGCACGAGCGGGGGTGAGGGGATGATCGTAGCGGCCGACGTTGCGGACTACGAGCAAGTAAAGCGGATGGTCAGGAAGACTCTCGCGAAATACGGACGCATAGATATCCTCGTCAACAACGCCGGAGTGATGATCCCCGAAACATTCCTGGAAGGACCCGACGACGTCTGGGACAAGACGATAGACGTTAACCTCAAGGGAACATACCTGTGCTCGAAGGCGGTGGCACCTACGATGTTGAAGCAGAAGCAGGGTAAGATAATCAACATCTCTTCCAACTCGGGTCTCTATCACCCCTCTGCAATGCGGTTTGTCGAATACGTGGCGTCGAAAGCGGGCGTAAATGGGCTCACCAAGGCTCTTGCACTCAAGCTCGGCCCATACGTGAACGTCAACGCGATATGTCCTGGATGGATCAAGACGGATATGGTGGCGGCGACCGACCCCGAGGTCGAGAAGAGGATCCTGGACGAAACTCCGCTCAAGCGGTATGGCACGGTCGAGGAGGTTGCCAACGCTGCGGTCTATCTTGCATCGAACGAATCCGACTTCGTGACGGGTGAGCTGCATCTTGTCGCAGGCGGCAGGGGTATGCACTGAACTCGCACCGACAACAATAAACGAGAAGGGACGGCGGAGAGATGGCGTTGACCGACTACGCGCCGATGACCCGAAAGGAATTCGATGAGCTCTTCAACGAGGTGTCCAACTGGGGAAAGTGGGGGCATGATGACGAAAGGGGTACCCTCAACTATCTCACACCGGAGCGCGTGACGAAGGCCGCGTCGCTCGTCCGTTCAGGACGGAGCGTCTCGATGTCGCGGCCCATCGACACGGCGGCGGAGGTCGATAACCCAAACCCCGCCTTCCATGCCATGGTACGCGCATATGATGTAGGGAACCCCGAAGCGGAGCAGTTTGTAGCCGATTATCTTGGGTGCGGCTGCCACGGCAACGCGCACTCACACATCGATGCGCTCTGTCACGTGGCCTACAAGGGCAAAATGTACAATGGGAAACCCACGAGCAATGTCACTTCGACCGGCGCCAACATCATGGATATAGCGCGCTACTCGTCGGGAATCGTGGGTCGCGGTGTGCTTCTCGACATCCCGCGCCTGCGCGGGAAGAAGTGGCTCGAGCCTGGCGATGGCGTCACGGGTGAAGAGCTTGAGGCTGCGGAGAAAGCTCAAGGCGTCAGGCTCGAGGAGGGCGACATCTTCGTCTTCCGTGTGGGACATTATCTAAGGAGAAAGGAACTGGGCCCTTGGAACATAGAGTGGGGCGGCCCGGGAAGGGCTGGGCTGCATCCTACCGCTATGAGGTTCCTGCACAAGCGCAAGGTCTCCGCGTTCCTTCCGGACGGCGACGGTGAGACGGTCCCATGTTCCGTCGAGGGGGTGAAGAGCCCCGTTCACGCACTCCAGATCGCCTCGATGGGGCTGGCGTGTGGTGACAGCCTGCAGCTAGAGGAGTTGACCAGCGCATGCCAGCAGGAGGGAAGGTGGGACTTCTTGGTCGCGATCGCCCCGCTCAGGCTCCCCCGGGGGACGGGCTGCCTCGTCAACCCGATAGCCGTCTTCTGAGCGCAGGTCATCGAAGGCAAGTTCAATACTGGGCTCGTTCCGGACAAAGCGTATGAAGATCGACGAGCTGCCGACGCCAGCACTCATCATCGACCTGGACGCGGTCGAAAGAAACATCACCAAGATGCAGGAATTTGTCAGGTCCCGCGGCTGCAACCTGAGACCCCATGCCAAGTCGCACAAGAGCCCCTTCATCGCGAGGAAGCAGTTGAAGGCGGGGGCTATCGGCCAGTGCTGCCAGACGCTGCTGGAAGCAGAGGCTCTGATGCTCGCCGGAATCGAGAACGTCCTTCTTACCCACAATCTCGCCTCCCCAGGTTCGATAGACAGATTGCTCAACCTGAGGAAGAACGGCGAGATAATGGTCATAATCGACGGTCCCGAGAACGGCGAGATGCTTGCGAAGGCGGCCAGGCACCGCGGGATGGCGGCGGACGTCATAGTGGAGGTGGACATTGGTATCAACAAGGCGGGGCAGCAGCCCGGTGAGCCAGCGGCCAAGTTCGCCAGGTGGGTGACCCAGACCGAGGGTCTCAGGCTGAGAGGGATAATGGGGTACGAGGGTCATCTCCAGATAAGCACCCCCAGCTTCGAGGAGAGGAAAGCGAAGGCCCAGGTAGCTCTCGGGGGGGTGACTAGGACCCTGAGCGCGCTCAGCGGGATGGGGATCGTCCCGGAGATCGTCACCTGTGGCGGAACCGGGACGTACAACATAACCGCCGGATATCCCGGCATCACGGAGATACAGCCAGGTTCGTACATCTACATGGACAGACGTTACGGCGAGATCGCTCCTGCGGGGACCGACTTTGAGAAAGCGATGAACGTGATAGGGACAGTGGTGAGCACGGCCACCCCGACAAGGGCTGTGACCGACGTGGGCTGGAAGGCTGTCGGGATCGAGTACGAGGGTCTCGGGTTCGGCGGGATGCCGACGCCGCTGCTCCCGGGCCTCAAGTACACGCCCGGCGGCGACGAGCACGGGGTGCTCACAGCCGAGGACCCGAAGTACAGGCCGAGCGTGGGCGACAGAGTGCGGTTCATCCCCGCCCACTGCGACACGACGCTGAACCTGTACGGCACCTTCTATGGAGTCCGAGGAGACCGCGTGGAGCTCGCCTGCCCTGTGGCAAGAAGGTAGGTCCCCATGAAGATCGGGGTCGCCGTATCCGGAAGAGGGCATCCGAAGCTGATCGAGAAGATGGCCGTGAAGGCGGACGAGGTGGGATACGACTCGTTCCTCGTGACCGACCACTTCATGCTCTCTGGGACCAACGACCACCCGGACGCCTGGGCCCTCATCCCGTACCTCGCTGCGAAGACGAGCCGCCTGAGGCTCGGTACCTGCGTCACGCCTCTCCCCTTCAGGCATCCCGCAATCCTCGCAAAGACCATAGCGGTCTGCGACAACCTGTCCGGCGGAAGGATCACTCTCGGTGCCGGCTTCGGCTGGTACCAGCCCGAGTTCGAGGCATTCTCGAAGTGGGAAGGCAACCGTGACAGGATAGCGCACAGCAAGGAGGCACTGGAGCTGATGATCAGGTTATGGGAGCAGGACACTCCCCTGGACTTCCAGGGTCGCTACGTACAGGTGAAGGGTACGGTCGTCGGCCCGAAACCGGTCCAGAAGCCCCACCCTCCAATCCTCTGGGGCGGCCACCAGCCCATGTCACTCAAGACGGCCGCACAGTACGCCGACGGCTGGATGCCGATAGGTCCCCGCTGGTTCGGCGACGACTACCCTCACCCAGAGGCCTATTCCAAGATGAGGGCGGTCATCGACGCGGAGCTGAAGAGAAGAGGCAGGAGCCGCGACGCTTTCGTGTACACGACGCTGATCAACATGTCGGACCTTGCGACCGTCAGGAGGGACATCGACGAGTACATCACCGCTGGGATGAACTACTTCACCCTCGGGGAGAAGGCCAGGGACGAGGAGTCGGTCAGGAACATCGAGCTGGTTGCGAGGGAGATAGGGGGTTCGCTCTGATATGGTCCGGGGGAAGGCCTGGCCCGTCTCCTTCGTTCCGTATTACATGACGTCCCCCGGGCAGTGGAGCTCTCCGGAGCCGGACGACGCGATATCCGTGCTCAGGAGGGCCGGGTACGACGGGGTGGAATGGATGCTGGGGAGACACTTTGACACGTCGGGGGAGTTGAGGAGCCTCGTAGAGAAGACGCGCAGGAGCCGTCTCCGGGTCTCGAACATCATGTGCTGGCAGGACCTGGTGACGAGGGACGCGCGGGCGAGCAAGAGGAGCGTCGCCCTGCTGAAGGAGATGCTCGCCACCGCGGGAAAACTCTCCGTTCCCATCATGAACGTCTTCACCGGCCCCATGACCTGGAATCCTCACGCGGCAAAGATCGGGAGGGACATCGGCGAGGGTGAGGCATGGAAGTCCGTCGTGGACTCGCTCTCCGAGGTGGTCGAAGCCGCGGAGAGGAACGAAGTGGTCGTCACCGTCGAGCCGGTCTTCGGGATGCTGGTCCACGACTACTACACTGTGAGAGAGCTGCTCGGCCACTTTGACTCGAAGAACCTCGGAGTGAACCTCGACCCGTCGCATTTCGTGCTCTACGGCAACGACCCCGCATGGGCGGTCAGCAGGCTCGGAAAGAGGGTCAGGCACGTCCATGTCAAGGACGCCTTCGGGAAGCCGGGGTCGTTCGGGGAGACGTTCTCCTTCCCGTTCCTGGGCGAAGGGATCGTCGGCTGGAGGGCCTTCTTCCTTGCCCTGAGAGATTCCGGATATTCGGGATTCCTCTCCGTCGAGTTCGAGAACGACACCTACCTGAACAACATCTGCGACGGGGACTGGTCGGTGGCTGCGGTGCAGCTAAGGGACAGGGTCGAACGCTTTCTTCCGCGGTAGCCGGAGGACAGAAAAGCCAGTTACGCGCCGCCAGTGCCGTCATGGCAACAGCAGGAAAGTGTCACGACTGACCACCTCCAAGATATCGGACAGGGTATACCTGATAGACACGCTGGCTATCGGGGACAGGAACACCGTCGCCGCGTACCTGCTCAAGGGGTCGAAGCTCGCGCTCGTGGACGTAGGATATGCAAGCTCCGCCGACGTCGTCCTTGCGGGGTTGAAGGAGCTGAACGTCGAACCGTCCGATGTAGACTATCTCATACCCACCCATGTCCACCTTGACCACGGCGGCGGCACCGGCCACCTTCTGGAGAGGATGCCGAAGGCCAAGGTGATAGCACAGGAGAGGGGCGTGCCGCACCTCATCGACCCGAGCCGCCTGGTCCAGAGTGCGACGAGCGTCTTCGGCGAGGAGATGATCCGCAGATTCGGCACGCCGAAGGAGGTGCCCGCCGAGAGGATCACGGCCGTCGGAGAGGAGATGCATCTCGAACTCGGAGGGTTGTCTCTAACGGCCATCCATTCGCCCGGGCATGCGCCTCATCAGATATCGGTCTACGTCGAGGAGGAGAAGGTGCTCCTGGCCGCTGACGCGGTGGGCATCATGTACCCGTCGCTCGGCGTCCTCATCCCCACCACACCACCACCGAGCCTCAACCCGGAGCAGCTGAGCAGCACCGCCGAGAAGCTGTCGCAGCTCGACCCCAAGCTGCTTCTTGCGCCCCATTTCGGTGTAAGGACCGACCCAAAGCGCGTTCTGGCCGAGACCACGGTCAAGACCAACGAATGGGTAGCAGAGACTAGGGAGATGAAGAAGAGGGGTCTCTCGGCCGACGCGATCGCAGCCGAGCTGAAGTCCGGCGTCCTGAGGGAGGCGGGGCTCCAGGCGGGAGACTTCCCCCGTTACGCAGACGTCTCCGTAAGGACGAACGTGATGGGGATAATGCACTATCTGGAGAAGAACCCCTGATGACGACGGACAGACGGTTCGCCGCATTCAGCAAGACGGCGTCTCCTCCGAGGATGCGGAGGATGCCGGGGGGAGGGATGTGCATCTCCGCGTTCGTCATCGTATCGAAGCGCGACGACCCGATGAGCATCCTGCTGGGGAAGATAGACAAGAGCGCCAACTGGGCCCACATAGGCGCCCTGGACGCCCGGAGGGTCGAGCGTCACAGCTCCGGCTGGATGCTCCCCTCGTCGCACCTCATGCTCTATGAGACACCGGAGGGGGCCGCCAGGAGGATTCTGAGGGAGCAGCTGCGCGTGCGCGACATGAAGGTAAACGGGCCCCTGGTCTTCGTCGACACCTCTGGAAAGGACAACCACTGGGACATCGGCTTCATCTTCCTCGGGGAACGGGAAGCCGCCCCGAAGAGCGACGCCTGGAAGGAGCTCAAGTTCGTGGATACCGGCGCGCTCAATCGGGACGACGTCGTGAGGTCACAGGTCGACGTCCTAGCCTACGCCGGCCGATGGAAGGGCCAGCAGGCCTGAGACTCAGCAAGACTTAATCAGGGCACGGGGTGCGCTTGGCGGATTGGACAAAGGCCTGTCGACCAGCAGGTGGCGCGCTCTCGCCTCAACATCGTTCGGTCATCTCGTCAACGACGGGTGGGTCACTTTCATCCCCCTCATGGCGGACCTCATCGTCAACGAGAACCAGACACCCCTGGCCATAGTCACGCTCATCTCGGTGTCGTTCTATTCGTCGTCGGCACTGCTCAACTTCTACGTCGGCCATCTTGCTGACGCGAGCGGGTCCCAGGGCAAGATGATGTCGATGGGCATAGCGATCATCTCGCTCAGCTATCTGGGATTCGATTTCGCGCTAGGGCATCCGGCAGACACGCTGCTCTACTTTGCTGTCGCGCTGTTTTCGGTCCTCGCCGGCCTCGGGAGCGCGTTCTACCACCCGATAGCCGGATCCATCGTCCAGAACTCCTTCAGCTTCAACAGCCGGGGAAAGGCTCTCGGCGTGAACGGGGCGTTCGGACAGGTCGGGTCGGCCGCCTTTCCCCCCATCTTCTTCGGCATCGCACTCTTCCTGACCCAGCGCGGCGCGCTCGCCTTGCTTGCGGTCTTCGGTCTGGCTGCCTCGGTCGCCATATGGTGGGGGCTCGGCGGCTACAGGAACAGGACGATGGCCCCGAAGGGCGAGAGGCGCAGCCTGAGGAAGGTCCTGACGAGGGGCATCGTGATCCTTACCGCGATAACTGTCGTGAGGGCCATGGCGAACACCGGGGTGTCCGTCTGGCTGCCCACGTACATCACCTTCGTCCGGGGGGAGGGCGTTGGCTCGCTGCTCGGATACACGATAGCTGCCGCCTTCATAGGGGCGATACCGGGTCAGCTGGTTTTCGGCGCGCTCGTGGAGCGACTCGACAAGCGGTACGTCCTTGGGATAAGCTCGGCGGGCGCAGGACTCGCGGTACTCGGCTACATCTGGACCGAGGGAGCGGTCGCCTTGGTCTTCATCGTGCTCTTCGGTTTCTTCTCGTACAGCTCCTTCCCCACCCTGCTCAGCCTGGCTTCTGACTACGTCCCTGCGGCAAACTGGACTGCCGCAAACGGTTTCGTCTGGGGATTCGGCATGATGGGAGGGAACGTTTTGGGTCCTGCGATTACGCAGGCGATAATCGGGAACGACTATGCGAGGTTAAACGCCGCGTTCACACTGCTCGCGGTGCTTGGCCTGGCCGGCGCGATCGCGACGCCGCTGCTGAAGAAGGGAGAATACGCCAGAGCCAACAGAGAAACTGGAAGAGAAACGGTGTAGCCCCGCGGACCCTGCCGCGGGAGCTCAGTATGGGCCTTCTACTCGAAGTCGCCGCCGCCCATTCCGCCCATCCCACCCGCTCCGCCTCCGGGTGGGCCGCTTGGGCCCTTGGACTTGCCCGACGCGATGACGTCGTCGATGCGAAGGATCATGTTAGCTGCCTCGGTAGCGGACCGTATGATCTGCTCCTTCACAGCGAGCGGCTCGATGACCTGCTCCTTGTACATGTCCTTGACCTTACTCTCCTTGGCCTCGACACCGAACCACTTGCCGCCCTCTGCGTGTTTGGCCCTGATCTCCACCATCGTGTCTATCGGGTCCAGCCCCGCGTTGGTCGCAAGAGCGATCGGGATCGTCTCGAGGGCCTCGGCGAACTTCTGAGCAGCAAGCTGCTCCCTGCCGCTGAGCTTCTCGGTCCACTTCAGGATCTCACCTGCCATCTCAGCCTCGGGCGCCCCACCGCCTGCTACGATCGCCGGCTTCTCGATGACGTCCTTGGTCACCATGAGAGCGTCGTGGAGCGAGCGCTCGGCTTCGTCGACAATCCTCTGCGTACCGCCTCTGATGAGGATGGTGACGGCCTTGGGGTTCTTGGCCCCCTCGATGAATATCCACTTGTCCTGCTCGACCTTGCGCTCCTCTACGAGTTGGGCGTTGCCCAGGTCTTTCTCGCTCAGGTCGTCGAAGTTGTTTGCGACTCTCGCCCCCGTGGCCTTTGCCAGGTTGGTCATGTCGCTCTCCTTGACGCGTCTTACAGCGAGAACTCCCGCCTTTGCGAGGTAGTGCTGGGCGATGTCGTCGATGCCCTTCTGGCAGATCAGCACGTTCGCGCCGATGGCGCTTACCTTGTCGGCCATGTCCTTGAGCATCTTGGTCTCCTCGTCGAGGAACTTCTTCATCATCGACGGGTCACTGATGTTCAGCTTGGCGTCGAACTCTGTCTTCTCTATCTCGAAGGCGGTGTTCACCAGCGCTATCTTTGCACCCTCGACCCGCTTTGGCATGCCGGAGTGCACCACTTCCTTGTCGAGGACGAAACCCTTGATCAGGGTCGTGTCCTTCAGCGAGCCGCCGGGCTTCTTCTCGACCTTGATGTTAGCGAGGTCTACCTTGTATTCCTCACCGCGCTTCTCGGACACCTGCACCGCAGCACCGACCACGAGCTCCGCGAGGTCCTGCGCCTCACGCGAGACGAGCTTGGTCTGCATGCTAGTCCTTGCGATCTTTACGAGCCACTCCTTGTTGGTCGGTCCGACCTGCTCTGCTATCTCCTCCAAGACTTCGATGGCCTTCTTGGCAGCCTTGTTGTACCCCTCGACGATAACCGTCGGGTGAACACCCTTGTCGATGAGCTCCTCCGCCTTCTCGAGCAGGGCTCCCGCGAGGATTACCGCTGAAGTCGTGCCGTCGCCTACCTCGTTATCCGTCGCCTTGGACACCTCAACGAGCATCTTTGCCGCCGGGTGCTGGACGTCGATCTCCTTGAGCATCGTCGCGCCGTCGTTGGTGATGGTTACGTCACCGAGCGAGTCGACGAGCATCTTGTCCATGCCGCGCGGACCAATCGAACTTCTCACTATCTCGGAGATGAGCTTCGCAGCCTGGATGTTGTTTCTCTGGGCTTCCTTGCCCTTCGCCTGGCTGCTGCCCTCCTTGAGGATAAGAACGGGTGTACCGCCGGAAGTTACAGCCGGGATAGCAGTTGTAGACATATTTTCCTATAACACCACGCCAACTATACAACTTCGAGTTGTATATAAAAAATTCGGCTACGTCTTGGCGGCTTCCACCGGCCGCCCCGGGACTAGGCCTTCTTCGTCCTGGCGCCCTTGCCCAGCTTCTTCTCTATCTCGGCCGCCAGCCTGAAGTCGAGGCGGGTGAGCCCTCCCTCGTCGTGGGTCTGTATCTTCAGGGTCACGGTCGTCCATACGACGTGGATGTCGGGATGGTGCCCCAGCTTCTCGGCGACCAAGGCGACCTTCTCGACGAAGGCGATTCCATCCATGAACCGCCTGAACTTGAACGCCTTGCTGATGAAATCGTCCTCTCTCTTCCACCCAGGAAGCCCCGCGAGCTTCTCCTCGACCTGCTCGGGCGTGAGTCTGGTCAACGGTTTCCGATGGCGCCGCCGTCTTAAAAGTCGTTGGGGCCGCGACCCGTTCGCGTTGTTTCTAGTACGAGGACAACGCATGTTGACACCCCCCAATTAACGACGCGCCGGAGCCCTGACTTCCATGGAGAAGGCCAAGCTAGCGAGAGCTGCGGTCGATGCATTTGTGCGCGCATCCCATGACAAGATGGAGGCGTCGCGCGTGATATCGGACGACAGGGCTAGCAAGAGCGTGAGGCTCGCGGTCAAGCCTCCGAAGGTCGCGAGCTCGCTGAAGAAAGCGGGGATAGTCTTGATCCTTACACCCGACCCGCTGACGGCCGTGCCGGGCGTCGCGATGATAGGGGCATCCTACGCGATGAAGAGGAGAGAGGCCATCGGGCTGGAGGATGTCATCAAGCAGGCGAGGAAGACAGTCAGTGACCTGGAATCGCTCCTCTAGCTGCGAATAATTCTTTAAGCGGTCGAATTCAACTCATGAGGATTCATCGATGGATGTCAAGCCCGTCAAGGGATTGAAGGTCAAAATCAACGCGTCAAGAGAGGCGGTATTCGGCGAAGACGGGGTCGAGGTGAAGAAGGTCTCGTCCCCGGTGGGCAGGTCCTCCGCAGGGACACTCACAGGGAGGACCCTCGTCGGGTACGCCGAGGTCGAGATGGCCGCCATGGACGGCAAGAATCACTGGTACCCGGTCGACCAGATCCTCACCGAGAAGGGCGACAAGGTCGTCGAGGAGGAGGTCGCCATCGAGGTGCCGGAGGACGCCGAAGAGGAAGGAGACGGGGAAGAGGAGTAGCACCCCTCTTCACCTGGGCTTGACTGCTCCGTCGCTGTTTCTCAGTGCTGCAGAAGCTTTCTGTCCGCGAGGTCACCTGCAAGAGCGTGCTCAACGAGATGGACGGGAGCCGCGAGTACACAGGGACCTTGACATCCTGAAGCGGATGAACTTGGTCAGGGCAGGTTTCTCGATCTCCTCGGTCCTCGTGGGGACCTGCGGACCCGGCGTCATCTCCATCAGCAGGAGGACGGAGACGCTGAGGAGCCTGGCCGGGGAGGATGCGAAGGAGGCTGATGCGCAACCTCGGCTTCGAACCGATTGAGAATGTCTTCGACTTGAAGCGGCAGGGACCGACCGACGAGCACCTACCGTGGAGCGAGACGCCCCATAAGCTAAAATCACCATCGGCTGCGGTGCCTGCGGATTGAGTTTGGAGGACCACAGATTACCCACGGTGTCCGAGATAGAGGCGGCGCGCGAAAGGATATCCGGGGTCGCGGTGCAGACCCCGCTGGTCGATTCGCCCTCGCTCTCCAGGAGGTTCGGCAGGGAGGTCTACCTGAAGCTGGAGTGCTTCCAGCCGATCAGGGTCTTCAAGATCAGGGGAGCGTACAACAAGCTATCGCAGACGAAAGAGGACAGCGTCGTCGCGGTCTCTTCGGGGAATCACGGCATGGCAACCGCTTTCTCCGCTAGGGCGTTCGGTAAGAGCTGTACCGTGATCCTACCAGAGAACCCCGTCCAGGAAAAGGCCGATGCGATAGCGGAATATGGAGCCAAGATCCTGAAGTACGGCAAGTATCACAACGAGCGGGAGGCCAAGGCGGTGGAGCTGGTCAAGGAGACGGGGGCGGCTCTCATTCACCCGTTCAACGACCCGGCGGTGATCGCCGGGCAGGGTACCTGCGGTCTTGAGATGGCCGAGCAGCTTTCGCAGTTCGACTCGGTCGTCGTCCCGGTCGGAGGAGGGGGGCTCATATCGGGGGTAGCCATAGCCCTGAAGGCAAAGAAACCGGGCGTCAAGGTCTTC
>JAJYWC010000001.1:53456-105410 GCA_021791695.1 archaeon
ACTAACGCGCCCAAGCTGGAGGCGGCCCTCAAGGCGGGTAGGATGACGTCGGTGCCCGACCCGAGGTCCATCGCCGATGGGCTGATAGCCCCGTCCCTGGGCGACCTAACCTTCGAGGCGTGCTCCAAGTACGTGGACGGAGCGTTCACGGTGACCGACGAAGAGATACTCGCGGCGATGAAGATAATCGTAAAGGAGGCCAGGATATTCCCGGAGCCTTCGGCTGCGGCGAGCGTCGCGGCGCTGCTGGCGGGGCGAAACACTGACAGGCTCGGGAAGAGGATAGTCTTCGTCATCTCTGGCGGCAACGTCTCACAGAAGCTCCTGGCTCAGGTGCTGACATCATAGGTCCGCGCGCCGAGCCGGACCACCCTCCTCGGGTCGACCTCTCGCCCGAAAACCTCGGGATGGATGACCTTCGCCAGCAGTTCTAGGCCGTCGACCAGTCTGGGACCCGGTCGAGAGAAGTAGGCCGAGCCGTCGGCGGCGTACACCTCTCCATCCCTGACCGCCTTGAGTTCGTCCCATCCCTCGAGTCTAGTCAACAGCTCGGCGTCCGAGACCGCGCGGTCCGCTCCGAAGCCGCACGGGATGAGCAATATCAGCTCCGGGTCAGCCCGGATTACCTCCGGCCAGCTAGCCCTCCGCGAGACCTCGCCAGGCCTGCCCAGCACCTCGAGTCCTCCCGCGAGGGCGACCATCTCAGGGACCCAGTGACCAGCTGCGAAGAGGGGGTCGTACCATTCTACGCAGAAGACGCGCCTCCGCGGAAGGCCGACGGCAGCGTCACGGATGGCCGCTATCCTCCTGCGCAGCGAATCGGTCAGCTCTTCCGCCTTCTCCTTCACCCCGCACGCGGCGCCCACGGTGAGGATGTCCTGCAGCATGCCCTCGAGTCCGCCCGGCTTGAGAGACAACACCGTGCACTGGGTCGAGAGTTCGGACACCGTCTTGAGGACGTCCCTCAGGGAGACAGAGCAGACGTCGCAGAGCTCCTGGGTGATGATGACGTCGGGCCTGTACTTCAGCAGGACGTCCCTGTTGATCCTGTACAACCCGTGGCCGTGCGACATGTCGTCGACCACCCTCCAGTCTATCTCATCTTGCCTCATCGTCGTGGGGTCCAGGAGGGACTGGACGACGACGGGCTTCGACCGGGCGTCCGGCGGATAATCGCACTCGTTCGTGACACCGCATAATTGGTCTCCAAGGCCGAGGGCATAGACCATCTCGGTAGCGCTGGGAAGGAACGAGTAGACCCTCAAGCTGAGAGCATCGTGGATGCGCAGCTGATTTAGAGTTTGCACCTGCCGCTTTGCGGTTTATAAGAAGACCCGGAGTTCCCGAGCGCGGCATTGTCCTCAGATATCGCCTACAGGCTCTCCGAGCAGACCAAGGGTCTTGTATCTAGGTTCGAGGGCAGGGTCACGAGGTTCCGGGGCAGGGACGACCTGCTCCAGCTTCTGAGGCCTCTCGACACGGATGCTGCCGACGAGTTCGCCAGGGGCTACTTCGGCGAAGGTGACCACACCGCCATCGGCATCGATGGGTCCAGGGCCTTCGACGAGCGACTGCAGATGATGCTCTTCTACGCAAATGCGACGGGCTACAGCTGTCCCTTCAGAGTGGGCGACGAAATCAGCTTCGACCTAACGAGAGCCTCGCGTACGGGGAGGCTCTCTGCCTCGGCTGCGATCCCACTGTGGGCCGAGGACTTCTCGGACATCCTTCCCGACACGCCGGAGATCGACCTCGAGATAGAGTACTCGATGGAGAAGATCCCCAACTCTTTCATGGTCCTCGCGGAGCTGTATCTCGCGACGCGGGCCCTCGACAGCGCGAGGATAGTCTTCATGGACAGGCCTCTTTCGGGGACCTATTCGACTCTCTCGAGGGACGCCCGGCTTCTGATGAAAAAGGGGGCGACCAACCTGGCGAAGCTGCCGGGCGTCGCGCACCAGAACACGCTCATGGACCTGAGCCTTGCGGTCAACCTCGGCGCCCCTTTCATGGAGCTTCCTCGCAGGAGGAGGTTCGCATCCCACCGCATACTGAGAGTCCTGATGAACGACGACCTCTCGCCCGATGGGCTCGCCGAAAAACTCGGTCTGGACGACAAGCAACTCTCTTCCGCGATGAAGAGCCTCAGGAAGTATGATGAGAACTACGGAGGGCATCTTCTTGAGGACGCCGGGCCCGGGCGCATCAAGGTCAGGGAGGGGGTGAGGGAATACTGGTCCAGGTCTGTGCAGCTTGCGCGCTCCTACGTCGACAGAGTGTATGAGAAGGGAGAATCCCCCCTCAGCGTCGGCGAAGAGGAGTGGCTCACGATCCTTGACGTAAACACGGTCTCGCTGATACTGCTGCTCTGGCTGTGCGAGCAATCGATACGCAGGAAGGTCCTGCTCATCGGCCTCGCAAAGGATACCACAGCGACTGATATCCACAGGGCCGTGCTCCCCTTTACGATCAAGAAGGAGTTCGTGCATCCGAAGGCGCTTCCACCCAGCCTCAAGAACGACAGAGCCTTCCTGAGCATCCTTAGCGCCATGAACCGGGAGCTCAAGGTCCCGTGGAGGACATCTGGATACGACTCGGCCTTCTCCACGATGGTCGCGACCTCGACCGGCGAGTTCGTGCCCGCAAGGAAGGTTGTATCGCGGGAAGGCGTCTTCGTCAGGGGCTTCTTCCAGTCCAGGAGCCTCGGGAACAACGACAGGATAAGGTCGCAGGTCTTCCTCTTTGACAGGCTCTTCGACCCCGAATGCGACGCTGGCGGCGTGGAAAGCGTAGACGTGAAGGAGAACGCCGGACGGACAACGGTGTCGCCATACTACGAGGGTGGAGAGATGAGCACCGTCTCCAACCTTATCCTCAGGATCCTCGCGCTTACGGACAACCCGGAGGTGTACGAGGCCTTCGGGCACAACCAGCTGCTCTACCTCGCGGACAAGGCCGTGAAGTCCGAGATCAGGCTGATGCGGAGCTCGCTCCGGGCCGTCGCCGACCTCAGGCTGGGCTCGATAACTAAGCGCGAACAGGTCTACGGGATAATGACACCTTATAGAGAGCAAAGGGCAGGCACGGAGGCGTCGCGCATGAGAGAGGCCTCCAAGGTTGACTGAGCAGTCCCACCAGGTCTTCGATGACCTGGACGGCAAGTTCGATGCGAGGCTGAGACGCGTCTTCCCTAGCACCAAGACCGCCAAGAGCGGCGACCAGGAGATCGTAGTGACGAACGTGGTCGCGACGGTGGAAGCGAGGTTCGATTTCCGCACGCTGGAGAGGCTCTACTCTCCCAACTTCATAGCGGTCGAGAAGCAGGGGGGCAGCGAGACCAGCTACCTCATATTCGAGGTGGTGGGAGTGAATCCCATCCATTTCCAGATGCTCGGGATGGACGTCTCGATGCCCACCCTTCTGAGGAGGGAGTATCTGGATACGATCAGCGAGAGCTGGGGAAAGTCGCAGGAGACCTGGATCGATATGTCGGCCGTCCCGACATGGTACTCGATGAAGGTCGAGGAGGGGAGGCCTAAGTTCGAGAGGTCGCGGATGCTCCCCCTTGCGGGTGCCAAGGTCCACCTGCTCTCGACGAAGACCGTGGAGGACTTTCTGTGCTATCCAAACGGGGAGACCGTCGGGACGATGCTGGGTTTCGAGCTGCCCCTGACAATCAGCCTCGAGAACCTCATCAGATACCATGCGGGGATTTTCGGTTTCAGCGTAGACCATGACGAACCGATAATCTATCGACAAAATGGATCGATTGCCGTCGGAAAGATAGGAGAGCTCGTCGACCAGTTCTATACCGACGACACAGAAGGACCCGTATATACATCATCAATCGAAGTCGTTTGCTTCGACCCCAAGACTTTCGAAGTCAAGTGGTCGCCCTTGCAGTACGTTTTCCGGCACAAGTACCGACAAAAAATGGTCCGATTCAAACTCGCCACAGGACGCAGCGTTACGGTGACCCCCTCCCATTCGGTCTTCGTCTTGAGAAACGGGCGGGTGCAGGCTGTACCGGCGGCTGCGATACGCCCTGGAGAATATGCAGTCGGTGCTCGCGAAATCCCGATTTCGACGAGTCGTGAAAGCCTCAGAATCGATCTGTTAAGGTTCTTCGCGGGATCTCCGGGAGTTGTCGTGCGGGGACTGGAAAGGAGCGCGATTCCACGTGGAGCCATAAAGGGAGCGACGCGAAACAAAGAGTGGTATTGGAAGAGTAGAGGCATGATTCCAGCGTCGAGCGCCTATCTTATTGACCGGGCGGCACTCAACAAGGCGGTCATATCCTACAAAGGGAGTAACTGTGACCTGCCGACGTCGTTGGAAGTCGATGAGGGACTTGCTCGGCTCATGGGTTATTACGCGGCCGAAGGGCATGTTTCATGGAACGAAGGCGAAGGCCACCGCGTCCAGTTTACTCTCGGCGAGAAGGACGTTGGGATTCTGAAGGACATTCAACGAATTCTTTCCGAGAAGTTCGGAATCGTCCCTAATATAGAGCCGCATGGAACGGCGGGATTGAGGCTCTCGTTCAACCACAGGTGCCTTGCTGAACTTTTCGCCCGATTGGGAGGAAGAGGGGCTGAAGCGAAGTTCGTCCCAGAGCCTATCCTGAATTCCCAGCAACCGGTCAGGAGGGCATTTCTCCGAGCGTGGGTCGAGGGCGATTATGGCGTTACCATCTCGAGCAGACTGATGAACGACATCATGTACATGCTCCTGATGGACGGGTGCGTCGCCTCCTCTTCCGAATGGAATCACAAGCAACCAGTCGTGATAGAAGGCCGAGAAGTTCATTCAAGGTTGCGGTACCAGATGAAGTTCCCCAGAGCGGACGAGATCTCTGAGGGAACCTTCAGGCCGAAGCGCAAATCTGGAGAACCCACCTATCCGGCAACTCAGATTCCATATGTCCTGCAACAGCTTTACTCTCATCCTTCCCATCTCGGAAAATCCTACTCCGAGACAAGCAAGAATGGTATAGAAACGATGCGTTCAAAGCTCGAGCACCTTCCTTCTTATTCCGGTTCGGAGCGGAGGTCAATCGAAGCAGCGAGGCACGACGCCTTCTACAGGAGGAACCTGGGCAAGTGTTTCTCTCTGGATGACGCGCGGGTCACATCGAATCAAGCCCTCGTCAGCATCCCTGAGGTGTTCCGAGATTTCAGATTGTTAGCCGAATCTAATCTGTCGTTCTTGCAGGTCCGCGATGTAGAGCTCGTCGACCCTTCTTCAGACTACGTCTATGACGTATCAGTACCCGGCGCCGAAAACTTTCTGGCCGGATTCGGCGGAGTGTTCTGCCACAACACAGGCGCCGGTAAGTCCAACCTTACCAGCGTCCTTCTCAGAAAGGTCATGCGGTCGAAGACCGATATCACGACCGTGGTGGTCGACGTCTCCGGCGAGTACGCGACCCATCTGATCGACCTCCTGGAGACCGACGGCAGGATACTCTCCTACGAGACGATCGACGACGAGGAGCAGCTGTACAACTCGCAGGTCATACCCGAAAGTCTCGAGGGGTCCGTCGGGGACGACGCGGTCCGGAGGATATTCTCCTCTCTCATGAACAAGAAGCTGGTCCAGAGAATCTCCTTCGGGGCGGGTTCGACCGCGCTCGACCTGTCGTCGCTCGAGGAGCTGCTCAAGACGACCGCCGAAGAGGGGAAGACGGGAGCTGTCGTAGCGAAGATCGCCCTCGAGAGGCTGGAACTGGAGATGTTCAAAGAGAGGTCCCTGCGGAGGAACATCAAGCTCTCGGAGCTCGACGATGACTCAAAGTCGAGCCTGATCAGGATGCTCGACGACACCCGCAGGAGCCTGAATGAACGGACCGCCCTCCACGCCGAGATCAAGGCGATATCGGAGTACATCGACCAGCCGAGCCGGGGCGACGAGCCCTCGGAGGAGGAGTTGACCCCCGAGAAGCTCGCCTGGGAGCTCGTCAACGACAAGGCACCCCGCCTCAACGTGCTCTATCTGCCAGAGCCAAGCGAGGCGAGGATGATAGTCAGCAGGCTCATCAAGAGGCTCCTCAGTCTCCGGAAGAAGCAGGGAAGCAGGAAGAAGATTCTCGTGGTGCTCGACGAGGCCCAGGAGTACATTCCGTACGAGCCGAGGGACAGAGACGGGACGGTGAACTCGAACTTGGCTGTCGAGTCGCTGCTCCGGCAGGGGAGAAAATACCGCATCCACTGTTGGCTGGCCACCCAGAGGGTCGCGAGGCTGAACGTCTCCGCGCTGCAGCAGTTGCACAGCTACTTCGTCAGCACGCTCCCGAGGTTCTACGACAGGATGGTGATATCCGAGTCCTTCGGGCTCCCGCTGGAGGTCCTCGAGAGGACAGCCCAGCTGGACACCGGTGAGTGGGTCTTCGTGTCCTACAAGGCCACGAGGCGCAAGAACGTCCCCGTCTTCCTTCGGACTGAAAACAACGAAGACGCGGTCGTAGAATACCTGAACTCTAGTGCGACCTGAGCTTCGACGCGTCCGGGAGGATCATGAACCCCTCCTCCTCCACCCCGATCGCCAGATAGTTCCCGTCCAGGTACATCTTGCCGAGTATGGCGCAAGTCACGGCGTCCAGTTCGTCGGCCGTGATGTCCTTCTTCTTGATGCCTCCCTTTACGCCGAACTCGACGAGGGCGCTGCGCAGCTTCTCCAGCCCCGCCTGTTTCCTCGGCATGCCGAGCATGTCCTGCACCGCCCCCGGATAGCCCTCTATGACGTCGAATCCGTCGTCCCCGAACACCTTCCGCAGCCTCATCCCGCGTTCGGTCAGCATCCTCATGGGACCCAGCGAGATGGGGAAGAAGCGGATCTTCATCCTGAGCAGTTCCTTGTCGCATGCGCGAAGGTGGGGAGGGCCCCTCTGCTCGAGACTCGCCCGCCCCTCTGGGAGGAAGAGAGGGGCGTCTATGCTCACAACGTCAGGGTCGGCCATCCTCGTCTCGGAGATTATCTCTTCGTCCGTGTGAAGGACAGACGTGACGCAGAGGTCTCTGTGAAGCAGGCAGAAGCCGGTGTCCCTCTTCGGACTGCCCGCGAGGTCCAGCCCCACGACGTTCAAGCCGCGGCGGCTTCGGCGTGAGGCGTATTAATAATACGCCGAAGAAGGCCTTTATAGTTGACGACTGGGTCGTCGATAATCACCTATGGCGGGCGTTGGGATAGAGGCCCTTTACGTTTATTCGCCGGGATTCTACGTCGACAACGCAGAGTTAGCGGCCGCTAGGGGAAAGGACCCCAAGCACTTCACCGAAGGTGTCGGCATCAAGACGTTCGCGGTCGCACCTCCGAACGAGGACCAGGCGAGCATGGCTGCGACCGCGGCCTACAGGCTGATGCAGAAGTTCGGGGTCTCCCCAAGCGACATATTCAGGGTGGACACGCCCACGGAGAGCGGCCTGGACGGTTCGAGGGCTCTCGTCTCGGACGTTATCGGGATGCTGGAGGACGCGTACGGGAAGGGGACGCTCTCACACGTCCTCGGCTATGAGCAGAAGTTCGCATGTGTCTCCGGGATCGAGAGGCTGCTGGACACGAGCGCTTGGTTCGGTGCGGGCTGGAACACGAGGAGGTATGCGCTCATCCTCGCGACCGACGTGGCGAAGTACAACCTCAACAGCGGGGAGGAGCCCACGCAGGGTGCCGCGGCGGCCGCGCTACTCGTGGGGAAGGACGCCAAGGTTCTCGAGATAGTGCCGGGCGAGCTCGGCTCAGCCATCAGGAATGAGAAGAGGGATTTCAAGAAGCCGGGCGGCAGGACCGTCGCCATGGTCGACGGCGCGAGGTCGTACGCCTCATACCTCAGCGAGATGAAGGAGGCGTGGCTCAATTTCCAGGCTTCGATAAGGCGCCTGGGGCTGATCAAAATGCGGCCGGACCAGTCGACCCTCGACTTCATCGATAGGGCGATCTACCACAACCCGCACAAGAAGATGGTTATCTCGGCGTACGCCTCGCTCATGATCCACGAGTGGAGGAACCTACCCAGGTGGAAGAGCGTCGAGGAGCAGATAGGTCCGGAACCGTCGAGGGCAGGGATGGACGACCTGGACTACTACATGAGCGACTCCTACAAAGAGTACAGGAGGAAGTTCATGAAGTCTAGCGTATTCATGGAGAACTTCGAGAAGCACGTCGGGAGCTCGATAGTGGCCCCGGAGCTGGTGGGCAACTCGTACTCTGTCTCGGTCTTCGTGGGGCTCGACAGCCTTCTGGAGAACGACAAGGCGGACCTCACAGGGATGAACGTCGTGCTCTGTGGCTACGGCAGCGGCAGCCACGCGGTCATCCAGGGAAGCAGGGTCCCCGAAGGCTACAGGGAGGTGGCGAAGAAGCTCGACCTGATGGAGCACCTGCATTCTAGGAAGAAGCTGAGCATCGAGGAGTACGAGCGCATCCACAACGGAGGGATAAGGCCCGAGAACTGGACCGAGGGCAAGGGCACGAGGTTTCTGCTGAAGAGCGTCGGAGAGAAGGAGACACCCTCTGAAGGCGACAGAGAGTACTATCTCTCCGACTAATCGGGACCTGCGGGAGACTCAGACCTGTGGTGGAGGGGGCGGCACCGTCATCGGGACCGGACGGACGCTCTGGCCGGGCACCTCGTCGGGGATGGTGTAGAAGGCGATGGCCTGCAGTATCTCGGCGATGAACACGATGACCAGTCCTATACCGACTATCGTCAGCGCTGCACCGATGAGGAATATCAGCGCAGAAGTGTTGAACATCCTGGTATTCAGCGTGGCTGCGAGCCTGTCGTAGCCTCTCCTCAGGAAGAGCGCCGCCGCGAGCAGACAGACCCACAGTACCGCCAGACCGACCAGTATCCCGACGACGAGGCCCCCGAACCCTTGAATGTCGGAGGTGCTGACGAAGGCCGTGGCATTGACGCCCATGCTGAACGGGCCGAACCCGGTCATACCGTTCAGGTTCAGGAAGCGGAAGACGCTGCCCAGGGCAGCGACGGCACCGGCGACCAGACCCACTATCGTGAGTATGGTCGAGATGAGCACGTTGTTGACTATGCTGCGGTCGCCCACCAGGTGGGAGAGCTGGTTCACCGCGACGAGCACAAGGATCCATCCGATTATCGCTAGGACCGTTCCGACACCCGGGATGATTATCAGGAGCGCGAGTATCGAACCGATGACACCTGTGGACCTCGAAGACGAGAGCAGAGTCATGCGAGGTTCGTAACATCATCGACTAATAGGTCTGACGCCGAGGACGGGCCATAAGTCAGGGACAGCGGGTGAGCACGCCCTCTGACATGCTGTAGACATGGTCCGCCAGCGACGCGTCGGCCTCGTCTTGTGTCGAGAAGATTACGTCGATGCCAGCCTCGGTCGCAAGCGTGCGATAGGACGAGATAAATCCGCGCCTATCGTGAAGGTTCGAGAACGCCTCGTCCACAAGGATAACTCTAGGCTCAGAGAGGAGGGCCGTCGCGAGGGCGAGTCTCTCTTTCATCCCGAGGCTCAGGGCGGAAGCTCTACCAGTGAAGTCGATGCCGAGCCGTTCCTTGACGAGCGCAACGCGCGCAAGGTCGACTCGGACCCTCCGGTGTCTTGCGCCCCATACGAGATGTTTGTCGACCTCCAGATGCGGGATGGACGAGCCGGGTGTGACCAGTACGACGCCTCTTCGCTCCACGGGCATCTTCGAGACCTCTACGCCGTCCACCTTGACGAAGCCTTCGTCAATCGGAAGCTGACCCGCTACGACCTTCATGAAGGTCGACTTGCCCGAGCCGTTCCTCCCGATGAGACAGATGAATCCCTCGTCAGCCAGCTCCACGGAGAGCAGGAAAGTACCGAGCTTCTTCTTCACTCTCGTCTCTATCACTGGCGGCGCACCCTCTTCCGGACGAAGTGTCCTGCCAGCGCGATCGGCAGGGCGACCAGTATCATAGCGGCCGAGGCGGTAACCGCCGCCTGAAGGCCCCCTTGCATCGCGCCGCTGTAGAGCTGGAAGATCGTAACCGAGGCGGGACTGACGCCGTAGAAGGGATACTGCAGCACGTAGAAGGCGATGACCGAGATAGACCCGAACTCACTGAGGGCCCTGCTCATGGAGATGAGCGAGGCGCTGGAGAGGCCATCGTAGGAGTCGGGCAGGACCACGGCGTAGAGCGTGCGTAGCCTTGAGGCTCCAAGTCCCATCGCAAAGTCTTCCGAAGCGATATCCCTGGACTCGAAGTACGGCTGCATAGACTTCACGTAGATTGGCGCTGACATTATCACGAGTGCGATGACCAGTCCAAGTATCGTGTCGTAGAAATTGATGTGAAGGCCTAGAAGAAACTTTCCCGAGGCCGTTATCGGGCTGTCCAGGATGAGGAGCGCGACCCCTATGATGGGATGCGGGACGCTGATCGGGATGTCGACGAGCGATTCCGCGATGCGGTCCTTGCTTCTCGCGAGATAGTAGGCAAGCGGGGTGAACAACAGGATATCGATGACCACAGCGACCGCAGAGGAGAACAACGAGAGCCCGATGGAGCTGAAGACCGCTGCGCTGTAGCCGGCGGGGTTACGGAACGGCCCGAGTCCGTAGTACAGGAGGACGACGATCGGGATGAGCAGGAGCGCCAGCGCCGCTATCGAGACGGTCCTGAGCCAGTTCAACCCAACTGCGCCCGTACCCGCCATTGGCCCCGGCTATATGGGCCCCGCTTGAACCAGGAGGCCCTGCGACAGCATCAGCTGGATGGGCTGAGGGAGCGTCTGGGGTGCCGTGACGCTGCTGTACAGCAGCGCGGTATGCGGGACCACCAGCCCGTAGGAGGAGAGGCTCGACATGTTCTTCACAACGTACTGGACGAATTCCAGCGCCTCAGCCGTGTTGACACTGCTCAGAGGCACCGTGACCACGATTACGATCGGGGCTCCGGTCGTCCTGCCGGCGGCGTCCGTGTAGGAGAACTGGGAGTAGAAGCTCGCCAGGCTTGGGTCGGAGAGGTTCACGTGCGTGTCGAGGCTAAGGTAGCCCAGGCCGTCAGTGATGGCTGCGGACTTGTAGATGAACAGGAACTGTATCTGTCCTGACTGCAGGGGAGCAACCAGGTTCGCCGCGCTGCTCGCCGTCACGTTGCTCCCGGACCCGAGCAGGGACGAAGCGTATGTCTGCTGGTTCCCTCCCGAGTAGAGATAGCCGGCAGCTTCGAGCACCAGCCAGGCCCTGAGTCCTGCGGGGTCGGCCACCGGAGACGAGACCCCGACCTTAACCGAACCGGAGGTCAGAGAGGTGTAGAACGTGTTCCATGCCGAAGTGGCGTTGGAGCTCGCTGCGGCCTGTCCGTCTTTCACGATGGCTGATGCGGCAGAATCTGTGAGCGTGGCGTTGGAGTAGGCCAGCACCATCTGGTCCGAGGCTATCCCAATCGCCCAGTTGGAGGAGAGGCTGCCGAGGTGCGACGGGGCTGTGGCAGAGAGCGAGACTGAGATGAAGACATCGTCCGGAGCGCCTGCGGCTATCGAGCTTGCGTCAGCGTTCGCGCCGCCGGATACGACGGGCGCGACTGGAGTCCCTGTCGTCGCCGAGAATCCTGCAAGCAGGGCCGTCGCCTCAGTGGCATACGCATCGGCAGAGTACGAGATCAGAGGTGCCAACACGACGGACGTGGAAGTGGTGGTCGTCGTCTCTGTCGTGACCAGGCGAGAGGTGGTAACCAGCGTGCTGGTGGAGGTCGTGGTGGAGGGCGACACCGTCGACACATCGTACGCAGCGACCGCTATGACCGCTATCACTATCATGACGGCGGCAACTACGACGCCGGAGATCCCATATTTTCTAGCGATTCTCAATTTACGTTATGCAACCACCTGCATAACGCAATATTTATGCGTTCGGCGTCCACACGAGCGACGAGGAGAGAGTTGCCATCGGCCAAGAAGACGAGCCTCCAGCCCGTCTTCAGGTTATCTCTGGAGGAGAACAAGCATGCGGTCCTGGACCAGAAGGACGCGTTGCTGCTCCGAAGAATCTCAGAGACCAACTCGCTCACAGAAGGCGCGAAACTGGCGGGGATGTCGTACAGGAGCGCATGGGACAGAGTCCAGACAATTCAGGCGGGCCTTGGCGTGAAGATCGTCGAGACCAAGGTCGGAGGGGCGAGCGGCGGCGGTGCCAGACTGACACCCGAGGGTGCGTCCCTGTTGCACGAGTTCCGTAGGGTCAGGAAATATCTATTTAACGCGCTCGAGGACAGGGACTACATGGCCCACGCAAGCTACAAGCTCAGCGCCAGGAACAAGCTCAGGGCCAAGATTACGAAGGTAGAGAAGGGGCCGATAACGGCGTCGGTAAAGCTGACCATCACAACGCCGGCGACGATGACGGCGATAATCTCCAAGGAGGCGGTCGAGGACCTCGAGCTGAAGGCCGGAGACGAAGTGGACGCAATAGTAAAGTCCACCGAAGTCATCATAGCGAAGGAGACCTGACGGCTCCAGCGCGCCGTGGACTTACTTCAGAGCCGCGTCGATCTTCTGTTTGTACATGGTCGCGGGCCCGGCGCCGATGGTCGTCGACGCGACCTTCCCGTCCTTGAAGACCATCACGGTGGGGATGCTCATGATGCCGAACCTCTGTGCGAGCTCGGGGTTGTCGTCAGTGTTCACCTTTACGAACTTGACCCTACCCGTGTAATCCTTGGAGAGCGACTCGATTATCGGCGAGACCATCCTGCAGGGTCCGCACCAATCTGCGTAGAAGTCCACAACCGTAGGCAGGCCCGACTGAATCACTTCCTTCTCGAAATCCTTACCCTGCAGTTGAACAACAGCGCTACCTTCCAAATCGGTCACTCAAAAATCCCGGATTTGACGTATTTACGCTTTGTTCTGCTTGTCCCTGATCATGGCTCGAACCTCGCGGTGGCTTCCTTGTCGTGCTTCTTCAGCTCGAGAAGAACCACCTCCTTGTCGGGTCCTGAAGAGACGCTCCTGTAGACCAGGCCCTTCACAGCACCGCCCTCGCGCAGCGTGTCGACGTACCATCCGCAGACCAACCATTCGTGCGGGTTCTTCCTGCTCCTGAGTATCGTTATCGCGTCGTGAGGAGAAGGATGGTAAACGTGGAACGGGATGCTCTCGTACTCTGCCTTGGCCTGCATTGATACCAGGTGGGCGCCCTCAGGAATCGACCCGAGACCTCCTGAGACGAACCTCCGGTTCGGTGCGCTGCTACCATAGGCTGAACCCATTGTCATGACCCGGCTGCCCGTCGGAAGTTCTAAACCTTCCGAATCACCCCGACAGTCCGAGCTTCGCACACACCTGGTTGAAGATCTCGATGTGCGCCTCGAACCACGGGGTGAGCGAGTATACGGTGCCGTACTTCTCACCAGACGTGGCGAGGAGGGAGTTGTTCATCAGGATGCGGATGTGATGCTGTACCGCCTTGTACTGCAGGTTCAGGTGCCCAGCGAGCTGGTTCATGTTGCTCGGCTTCTCCCGTATACGACGAATTATCCGGGCCCGATTCTCTCCGCCGCGGCTACCCCCCAGCAGGAAGAAGAGCAACCTGCGAAGGTCGGGGTCGTCGGACATTCGTGATGAACTATGCCGAACGGTATTTATCGATTGAGAAGTTTAGTTGGAAAAAGAGTTAAACCAGCGCAAAGTTCCATGAGAATTGCATGGAGCTGCTGATCCTGGTCGCGACGCTCTTCGCGTCCTTCAACGTCATCCTCCTGGTCGGGCTCATCTACCTCTACGCGAGGATCGTTGCGAAGACGCGGGCGGGATACTCCATCGGGCTGCTGGTGTTCGCGGTGCTCCTTCTGCTGCACAACGCCGTGACTGTCTTCGGCTACGCCTTCATGGGGGGCTTCTTCGGAGACCAGCTGTATCCGATCCTGGTCGGCATCACCGTCTGCGAGTTCGGCGGTCTTGTCGCCCTGCTGAAGGTAACGGTTTAGATACCTGAGGGAGTTCTTGGTTCCTCCATGAAAGGCTCCGCTCCCGTTGGCGTCTTGCTCATACTGGTCGGGCTTCTGACTGTCCCACTGTTCAAGGAGACGATCAGCCGGCTTCTCCTGTTCACGATATTCGCCGGCGCAGCGGTCGTCTTCGTCGTCTTCGTCGTTGGAGGGGTCCTCTTGGTCGCGCTCAGGGCCGCCGTCTAGCCCGGTCAGGCTAGCAGCTCGCGTCTCAGGTCTGCCGCGCACTTCTCCACGACCGATTCACCGAAGTCCCAGGGCAGGCCAGCCTTCTGGAACAGTTCGGGTAGAGGCTTCGAGGATCCCAGCGAAAGGGCGCTTTTGTACGCCTCGACGGTGTCCTTGGGGTTGTCCTTGTACCTCGACCAGATACCGAGGGCGCCTAGCTGCGCGACGCCGTACTCGAAGTAGTAGAATGGAATGAGGAAGATGTGCAGTTGCCTGTGCCAGTATGACTTTCTTATGTCCTCGAGGCCGGTCCAGTTGTCCCCGAGGTTGAACCTCGAATCCGTTCTCACCCAGGCTTCGCGCCTCTCGGACAGCGTGTGCCCGGGATGCGTGTAGACCCAGTGCTGGAACGCGTCGATGGTTGCTATCCAGGGGAGCAAGACGGATACCGACCTGAGGTGGTCGCGTATCGACCTGCGCGCGTCCTCGGCACCGTAGAAGGTCCCCTCTATGTGGCTGCTCGCCATGAGCTCCATGCTCATGGAAGCGACCTCCGCCATTTCCGAGGGGAGATTGTCACCGCGATAGAGATAGGGAAGCTGCTTCCCACGCATCTCGAAGATGTGGAAGGCGTGTCCTGACTCGTGTAGCAACGTCCACATATCCTGGTCGCGTCCGACCGCGTTCATAAAGGTGAAAGGGAGCATGTGGTCTGAGAGCTCTGCGTTGTAGCCTCCAGGAGCCTTCCCGGGCCTACTCGCGAGGTCGAAGAGGTCGAGGTCCACCATCATCTGGAAGTTTTCGCCGAAAATGTGGTCGACCTTCGTCAGGGTATCGCGGCCCTTTCGGACCAGGTCCTCCGTGCTGCTGAACGGCTTGAGTGGGGGTCGCCCCTCCGCATCTACTGCCATGTCCCAGGGACGGAGCTCCTCGAGCTTCATCTCCTCCAGTCTGCGCTTCTGCACATCCCTGACGAGGGGCACAATGTGCTTCTCGACGGCTTCGTGGAACCGGTAGCAGTCGGCAGGGGTGTAGTCGAACCTCTCGCGGTCCAGGAAGCTGTAATCCCTGTAATTCTCGAAACCTGCGTTCTTGGCTATCTGGCTCCTTATTCTTACCATCTCCTCGTATACTCCGTCGAGCTTGGACTCGTCCGCCAGCCGGCGAGACTGGATGAGCCGCCAGGCGTCCTCCCGCTTCTTCCTGTCCTGCTCCTCGAGATAGAGTCCCATCTCGCTCATGGTCCGCGTGCGGCCTTCATACTGGACCGTCATCGCTCCGGTGATGCCCTCGAACTGCTGGCCGAGTTTCTCGTCCTCCTTTTCGAGCTCCACGTTCTCCTCGCGGAAGAGGACGATGCGGTTCTGCACGCGCTTCTTCATCATCTGGTATTCGGCGTCAGGGAGCTCCCTGGTGAACGGTGAATTGGCGAACTTCCGATTCAGGTTGAACTCAGCGCGCTTGGCCATCGGCGCCACCCTCTCTATGAACATGAGGTAGTCGGTCCTGAAAGACTCGTTGTCAGTCTGCTCCGTCATCCGGATATAGCGCATTGCTCCTGCCTCCGAGAGCACCCCGAGCAGCTCCGAGTAGTCCTTGAGCCAGGCCTCGAGGTCGTTCTTCGAGCCGACCCGCCTGTTCTCAAGTTCCTTGAAGAAGCGCTCACCCTGGGTCCAGTCGCCCATGTCGACTGGGGATGGAACGAACCTTCTCTCACGGCCCGGCGGAAGCACCTGTGGGTTGAGGACCATGGCCGGTGATTCGCCAGTCGAGGTTGCTAAAATGTCTCTCGCTTGGGTGGCAAATCGCGGCAGACCGACGAAGCTGCGCAAAAACGCTTATCTCAAATCACCGGTCGCGGCGGACGGATGAAGATAGACCACGTCTCGGTGGGAGGCAGGGACCTTCACAGGCTCGAGGAGGCATTTGCAGACGCTGGCATGAGGACAGATTACGGTGGGCCGCACTCCAGCGGGCTGACCAAGATGTCTCTGCTGGGTTTCAGGAACGGCTCTTACATAGAGCTCATCTCCCCGACGCAGCCCGATTCTAGGCCTGATATCTGGAGGAAGCAGATAGAGGAGGACGGTGGTCCGTGCGCGTGGGCCATAGAGGTGGACGACATCGGCGCAGAGGTGGCTGCCGCGAAAGACGCCGGGATCCCTGCGACTGGCCCTGACGATTACAGCAGGACCCGCCCCGACGGCGTGGTGGTGAGGTGGAAGCTGGGCTTTCTGGGTGGTGACGAGCCGGGAGCGGTCCTGCCGTTCCTGATTAAGGACATCACCCCTCGGGAGTACCGCGTAAAGCCCTCTGCCAGCGTTTCGGGAGATGACAGAGTCTTGAGAGGGGTCACGATGGTGGTTATCGGCGTCTCGGACATCCCGGCGACAACCAAGGTCTTCAGGAGGCTCTACGGACGGTACGGCTGGGGAGAGCCACAGGTCAGGAAGGACCTCTGGGAAGGAGTGGAGTTAGCGCGCTTCGCGGGCTCGCCGGTCACCCTAGCGGCTCCCCTGGGCAAAGGGTGGCTTAACGACAGGCTCGGAAGGTTCGGACCATCTCCCTGTGCCTTCATCGTATCCGCCGATGACCTTTCGACGGCGTCGAAGCGATACCCACTGGAGGAGAGTCGTCCTTGGTTCGATGGGGAACAGGTTGGCTGGGTCGCACCTCTTAAGAAGCAGGGGATAATGGTGGGGATATCGGGCAAGTAGTTCCATTCCTGGCCGGGCGGAGCATATTCGGATAAGAACCGCTGCGCCGAGCTTTAGAAACGGATAATATCTCACCGGCTTCGAGGCAATCCGTTGCCAAAGACCACCTTCGGTATCGTCCTCCCCACCAGGGGCGTCCTGTTCTCCGGCGCAGACCCGAGGAAAGACGTGATCGAGCTCAGCAAGCTCACTGAGGAGTACGGCTACTACGCCGTGTGGGCGGGGGACAGCATCCTCGCCAAGCCGCGCCTGGACTCGATAGCGGTGCTGTCAGCGGTCGCTGGCGTCACGGAACGGGTAAAGCTCGGTACTTCGTGCTTTGCGAGCTTCCCCCTCAGGCACCCGATCCTCCTCGCCTACCAGTGGGCCACGCTCGACCAGCTCTCGGGAGGCAGGACAATCCTGGTCGTCTGTCAGGGCACCCCCACCAAGCACGGAAAGATCTACAGGAACGAGTACGACGCCTTCGGCATCGCGCCGGTAGAAAAGGTGGAGCGGGTCAACGAAGGGATCGAGATCCTGAGGAAGGTCTGGAAGGAGAACGAGGTCAGCTACGACGGCAAGATCTTCAAGTTCAGGGACGTGACGGTGCTCCCGAAGCCCGTCCAGAAGAACTGTCCCATCTGGATCGCCTCAAACCCCAGGTCGACGGGGGAGCTCGAAGGAGCACCCGGGAACATCGAGGGTAACTTCGAGAGGGTGGGGAAGTACGCTGACGGTTGGATGACGACGATGGTGACGCCGGATGAGTATCGGGATGACCTGACCAAGGTGCTGAGCTATGCGAAGAAGTACGGGAAGGGTAGGTCGAAGTTCAAGGCGTCCCTGTACTACAACGTAAACATGGGTGACAAGAAGAAGACAGCAACCGAGGCGAACGACTTCCTCACCAAGTACTACAGGGAGGATGCGTCAGGCATCCTCGACAAGTGGGTCGCATTCGGTACCCGGGCCGACGTGATGAGGAAGTTGGAGGCTTTCGTAGATGCAGGCGTCGAGGACTTCAACATCAGGTTCGTCGGCTGGGACCAGATAAAACAGCTGAAGAAGTTCAGCAAAGAGATCCTCCCTTCGTTCTCCTAGTCTACCAGTGGACGCGTTCGTAGGGCGTTAGCGACTCCGCCCCGCTCCTGGTGACCAGCAAGCAGTCCTCTATCACGGCCGTCCCGAAGTCGAGGATATGGGCCATCGGCTCGAACGCGAATGTCATGTTTTTCCTTAGGACTGTGTCGGGTAGTCCGAGAGACGGTATCTCGAAGAAGGAGGTCGCTATGGCGTGGTGGACGTACAGGCCCAGGTAGATCCTGCCCTCGTACCGCTCCCTCAGGCCCGAACGGCCAGCGATCTCCTCAGCCTTTGCCATCAACTCAGAGGTCCTGGTGCCGGGGCGCATCATACCGCTGAGCGTGTCGAAGGCCTCCTGGACCGTGTCGAGGACCCTCCGCTGCTCGTTGCTCGCCCCTCCAACGACCACGGTCCGGGACATGTCGCTCTGGTAACCGTACTTGGCGGCTCCCATGTCGAGGTAGACCATGTCCCCTCTGCGGAGCCTCCGGCCCGTCGGATAGCTGTGCTTGATCCCCGAACGCGGGCCGGAACTCACGATCGTGCCGAACGCGCGGTCGTGGGCGCCTTCCCTCAGGAGCGCTCCTGTCGCGACTGCCGCAACCTCCGACTCGGTGATGCCGGTCTTCGTTCGCTCGACGGCTGAGGACATGGCTGAAGCCGTGATACGCCCGACCTCTCGCAGAAGGGATATCTCACGAGGGCTCCTGATGCTCTTCACCGACGTGAACTCGAACCAGAAGTCCTTCCATTCCGTCCCGAGACCATCCATCTCCGACCATACGGACATCGACACGATGTCTCGCCCCACCAGGCCGACCCTTGCGTGGGGCTTCCTTTTCAGTACCGACTTTATCGCGCTCGCGAACTCCCCGGGGCTGCGGTGGACAGGCAGAAAGTCCTCCATCCACGTCATCCAAGCGAACGAATTGATCGGCTCTCCGTGGAGGACGGCGTCCGTGATTATCGTCGGCTCGCCGTCAACGGGGAGGAAGACGGCCGCGTTGCCGCTGAACGGTATGAAGTTGGAGAGATAGACGACGTCTCCAGGGTCGCCTGCGCTCCCGAAGACGAGGATGGCGTCGAGGTCCGCCGTCTGCATCGCTGCTTTCATCCTCTTGACGCGTGACGCGTATTCGCTGACGGGAAACGGCAGGTCCTGATACATCCTCCGTGTCTTCCAGTCGTAGGGCACCTGCGACCGATAGCTTGGAGTCATTGTGAGCGCCGAAGCAACCGTTCCTGTCAGCCGACAATCGGGAGTGTGACGCTGGAGGGATGCTTCAGGTCGTGGAAGATTCTCTGCTCCGCGATGAGTAGCTCGGAGTCCTGCCCGAACGCGTTCCCCGTGTTGGGATTCCTGTCGTACTTGGGGAACGAGCTGCTGGAGATATCGAGGCGTATCCTGTGCCCCCGCTGGAACGCGTTGCTGATTATCCAGAGGTCAATCGGGAACTCGTTGACTTCACCCGGCCTGAGCAGCTGAGCGTTCTCGAGACTCTTCCTGTAGCGGCCGCGGATGATGCCCTCTGTCAGATGCATCGAGAACCCGTTCGGGTATACATCGGTGAGCTGGGCCCAGAAATCGGTGTCTCTTCTGGAGGTCGACGCGAATAGGCTGACGGTTATCCGCCCGCTCACCTCCACCTCGTCGGCAAGGGGAGGAGTCGAGTAGACGAGCACGTCGTTTCTCCTCTCGACGGGTCTTTGGTCGAATGGTCCTTCGGCGAGGTTCCCGTCGTCGTCGATGTTCGGAGCTGGGTCCCCGGGGTCATAGGCGTAGGCGTCATCAGGTTCGGAGGCGGGCTTCGCGGTGCTGAGCGTTCCGTCGCCGCTGCACGTGTTGGCGCGCCCCTTGCTGTGAAGATAGAAGCGGGTGGGCCTCGCGTTAGGGTAGGGCCATAGCGGGCCCTTGCTCCAGGAGTTCCTGCCAGTAGTGAAGATGTCGACGAGCGGCTCCTTGTCAATCCCGTTGTCGGCTCCCTTGAGCCAGCGGTCGAACCATCGCAGTTTCGTCCCCCTCAGGTCTACGAGGGCAGACTCCCCGAAGTCGACCTCACCAAGCTTGCGCTTCACGTTGACCGTGTGCTGCCATGGACCGATGATGAGCTTCTGGCTCTTGCGGGTCTTCTCGTCCCTCGACGAGTCGGTCATCGCTAGATAGTTGATGTGGGTACCGATGATGTCGTCGTCGTACCAACCCGTAATGTGCAGGACGGGCAGCCTGACACGGTCGAGCTTGTCTTGGTAGAACGCCGCCCGCCAGTAGCGGTCCGCAGAGGGGTGAGCGACCCATTCTTGCCAGATGCGCGAGTCCTTCCTCCCGAACTGCTCGTCGATGGACCTTACCGGGAGATGCCAGAAGTTCTTCCTGGGGTCGTTGACCGAGGTGGTCTTCGTGTTCCTGCGACCCTCTATGAGCGCCATCCACTCCGACATCCAGAGCACCAGGGCTCCGTTCTGATACGGGACATTGAGCACCGGGTCCGGGAGCGCGACCGTGCACACCATGGTTTTGAGGCCCGGTGGTCTCAGCGTGGCAGTCTGCCACTGGTTCCACGCGGCGTATGAGGCACCCACTGTTCCGACCTTTCCGTTCGACCATGGTTGCTTGGTGGCCCAGACCACCGTGTCGTATCCGTCGACGCGGTCGTCATCCAGGAACGGCCGGTAGACACCCTCGGAGTCGTTCTTGCCGCGGCAGTCCTGTATGACGTACGCGTACCCGTGCTGAGCGAAGAACCGCGCCTCCTCGTTCTGCGCGTCCTGGAATCCCTCGACGGTGCGGTAGGGCGTGCGGGTCAGTATGACGGGGAATTTTCCCTTGACGTCCGGCCTGAAGATGTCGGCGGAAAGCTTGACTCCGTCCCTCATCCTCTGCTTTGTTCCGAGCTCAACCTTGACAGGCAACGGCCCTCGCAATACCATGAGGACTGCTCACTCCGGCGGGATCTCTTTGGCGATCATGCTCAGGTCGATGCTCTGACTACGTCTAGCCGCGTATGCGACCGCGTAGACGACGATGCCGAGCAAGAAGGTCGGGACGATTCCGTAGGCCAGCACGCTGCCGAAGGTGGGGCCGCCGATGGCGGGCGAGACGAGCGCGTACACAACGTAAACCGAGATGATGAGGCTCAGAACGCCCAGGATGCTGATGAAGGGCACTCCCCCGAACTTCTTCTTGGCAAGCTCGTCCGCGCTGTCGAACATCTGTTTCCGGCGGTACGGGTAAACTATGGCGGCCACGGCTACGAATACGAACGCCAGGAAGGTTCCGGCAGTGCCGTACGAGAAGAGCACGCTGAGGTAGCTCGTGTTGAAGACTGAGATATAGAGATAGACGAGTGACGCGACGACCATCAGGATTATGGCGTTGACCGGGGTCCTGGTCCGGGAGTTGACCGACGCGAAAGCACTCGGGAGGACGCGGTCAAAGGACCACGCGAAGATGTTCCTGCTGAGCACGAATAGCTCGGAGATGAACATCACGATGATGGTTCCGGCGAATGCGAGGTTGAATAGGGAGACCAGGGCGGCGTTGTTCGTCCAGAACAGCGACAGGCCCGAAGAGAGAGGGATGGTCGGGTAGGGGTTGGCTGAAGAACCTATGAGCCAGAGGCCCGCAATTGCGTTGACGAAGGCGGGCCCTTCTCCGAAGTAGGCCACCGCGAAGATGACCGTGACGACGACCATGAAGATGATGCTGCCGCCTACCTGTGAGAGTATCTGGCTCCGCCTGTTCTGCTTAACCTCCCCCGCGAAGTATGCTGGGTAGTAGAACCCCAGGTATCCGAGGAGCCCTAGCGCTCCAGCCGCGAGCGTCGTCTCGGTGAAGACAGGGGGCACACCTGGGTACGACTGGTACTGAGACTGTCCAGCGGCGATGACGGCCTGATAGGCCCCGGAACCGTACTGAGCGTCGAAGTTGGCTATGAAGGTGGAGTTACCAGCGGAGAGGACCACAGCCATGAAGATTACACCGATAATCACCGCAACTACCGTCCAGTACTTGACGATCTCGCCGGCTAGCTTAGTGCTCCCGGCCACTATCGCACCCGACGCGATGATCGACACCGCTGCGATCCAGAAGGTAGGGGTGCTACCGTTCAGGTAGGTGGACAGGCTCGTGTAGGAGGGGTTGTTCAGGAGTATCCCAAGGTCGTAGAACATGGGGGAGAACGACCACTGGGAAAGCCAGGGGCTGACGGAACCGATCACCGCCAGCGCAAGGAGCGTGAGCGCGAAATTGACCGTGAAGCCCAGGCCCGAATTTAGGATCCTGCTCGTCCAGACGTAGTCTCCTCCCGTCCTCGGCATCGCTATCGACAACAGCGCGTACATCCCAGCAACAGGAAGGATGAGGAGAAGGCCTATCAGAGGCCCGACCAGCGGGTTCGCGTCAGGATAGAATGCCGGCGTAAAGACGGTAGCGTTGAACACATACAGGATGCCCATCCCCGACAGGGCCATGCCAAGAGCTTCGAGTCCCGAAATCTGCTTGGTAAGTCCAGTTGCCTCCCTTACGAACGTGGCGGGCGACTTTGCCATCCGGACCGCAGGTGAAGATGTAATATTTTAATTGTTTGAATTAAAAATTATTCTTATGATGATATGTTGCCCGGTCGGCCACCGAAGAAGGCCTCAGAAGGGATGGAAGAAGCTCGGCAACTGCACTCCCAGAAGCGCCACGAGTATAACGTTGATGATAATGAGCACGATGGCCGCAAGGATTGCTATGCCGAGGGCTCCCAGCCAGCCCACACCGAACACAGAGCGGTAGACCGCCAGCCACGCTATCACCGCGAGGAGCAGGGCAAGTATCACTGCGGCCGGACCGAGAAGGAAGCTGAGGAAGAACGACGCCCCGACGAGGACTATGGCGTAGACTATTGCGCCGCCCAGCGTCGCGCCCATGGCCTGGCCAAAGCTGGCCTTCCTAGGTCGCTCAGAAGTGACGACCCTGGCCGCGATGTAGACGGGAATCGAGACGACGACCCAAAGGACTATGAGGGCGATGAGTACGATGAAGATCCCGGCGATTCCCAGCGCCATAGAGCCCACGTATCTGCCGAGGATTTAAGGATGGTCGGTGGCTCAAGAAAATGACGCCGGCGTGGGGCTCCTCATCCCCGTGGAGACTGGAGCAGCGGTCAGCTTCGCGACTGCCAGAGACCTTCGGTGTTGCCTTCGCTGTCCTTGAAATAGGCCGTGAAGCCCATCTCGCCGATCGGCTGCTTCTTCTGCGCCGTCTTGCCGCCGAGCCTTTCAATCTTATCGAGTGCCTTGTCGATGTCCTTCACCGAGATCGTGATGACGACACACTTGAGGGGTCTTCTCTCTTGCCCATCCCTCCATTGATGACGCCAGAAATCTTTGGCATGCCCTGCTCGTTGGATTCCGTCGTACCTAGCATCCAATAGCCCATGCGTCGACCTACTCCGCGGCCCATCCAAACGCTTTCTTGTTGAAGGCTGACGCACTCTTCACACGTCGTCGGCTGGAATCTCGAAGCGTACGACCGAGTCCATACCCGTACTTGGCGTCCCGGTCTATTTATTCCAGGTAGGGAGCAACGCGTGGCGTACCCGAGGGTAATCTGAAAGTAACTTCGGGGCGAATACTTCACATCGGCTCGAATCTTTCTGAGCAAGGGGCAGAAATCCAATCGTCAGCTTGAATGTTCGTATGACCGAGTCCGGGCTCCATCGCTCGATGAAGGCGATAGTGAAGGCCGAGCTCGAGTCGGAGGACTATCAGGTGATGGCTGAGCCTGCGTTCCCTCCCGCGAACTGGATACACTGGGAAAGCTACAGGCCGGACCTCTTGGGCCTGAGGTCTGACGAGACGTCGGAGAGCCTTGTCATAGCAGAGTGTGAGACCCACCCGAACATGAGGAGGTTCAGTGCGAAGCACTACGGGAGCCTGTGGTTCGAACCGTCGGTACTGCGTGAGGGCTCGATTAGAAGAATCCTCGCGGTCCCCCGTGGTAAGCTCTCCGCGCTCGACCTGACGCTTCGTCGCGGTTGGGAGATTTGGGTGATAGGCAAGACGGGTCCGATGCTGAAGATTCCAACGGTAGGATAGCGTCAGGTGTGGTGGGACAGAAGGCTCTGGTCTGCGTGTGTGTGAGTGACGTCGGCGAAGTACGCGACGAGGCTCCACACGATCGCGAATACACCCGGGACGAACAGCAGTATGAACCCGATGTCGGGCCTTACGAGGTCGATGATGGCATCTGCGATGAGCAGAAGACCTACTATGACCCTCTGCTCCACCTCCAGGGAGAGCTTCCTCCTCGCCTCGTGCAGGAGCTTGTCCCTGTTCTCTCTGATTATCCCGTATATCATGAGAGCCCAGGCGAGCAGGACCGCTGCGAGGGTGGTAGAGAGCGCATACACCTCCCCCTGTCTCAGAGAGAATGGTATGAGCGAGATAAAGATTAGGACGAAGACGTCCTCGAGCGGGAACTTGCCGCTCCTCTGTGGGTAGGCCAGACGGTCCATCACGTAACCCCACCAGAACCAGATGACGATGCCCGTGGCGAAGACGAAGCTCAGGATGGTGCGGAAGTCGAAGGCCACCAGGTAGTTGGCGGCGAGGGCCAGCGCGATTGCGACGACCATCGTCGCGAGCTCGAGCACGAGCACGTTCTGAGTCTGCCTGTCGTGAGCCACCAGGCTATCGGGTCGGCCTAGTTCGGCGAGGGAATTAAGTCATCCACCTGCCAAGCAATAGAGTCCCCATGTTTTCTAGGTGGACCATATAGATGACGCATAAGAAGCATGCCGACGAATATCTTCGCACAGCCAGGGTCCGGAGCACGGAGGACTCCCAGACGAGGGGAGAGAGATTGAAGGTCGGAGAGGGTGACCACCCTGGGAATCGAGGTCACTGGCCACGCGGTAGCTACCGGCCCGCTAAGGTCACCCGCAGTAAGACCGGACTCCCCCAGTTTTAACTAAAAAGAGAGCGGGTCCCCGCGCCGTCTCTTCTTCGACCTCCCTGCCCGAGTGCGAGGCCGGCGATCGACGCGACTAACAGGATGACCACGACGTACGAGACTGGAAGCGACAGCGAGCTTGAGGAAGGGGAAGATGAGGAAGAGTGGACCGTCATGGAACTGGTGGTTGTCTGTCCAGTCTGCGTTGTCGTCGTCGTACCCTGGCTGGAAGAGGAGCTGGAAGAGGAGCCGGTCGTCGTCGAGTTGGAGATCGTGAGCGGCAGGCCCAGGGTCCCTGAGGCCGTGCCAAGGTACACGTAGTTCGGAGTGCCGGTTGTTACATGGGCGAACCCACCTCCCGTGTACGAGACCTGAAGGTTGTCCGCTGCCTCTGCCGTGTCACCACCGAAGCTGTACAGCGAGGGGAAGGACTGCAGCGTGCCGCTAGTTGCGTTGGCATAGAACACTCCGAGCGACGCGTTCATCTGCGTGAAGTCCGTGGCCTCTCCGTTGTTCTCGCCTCCGAAGACGAGCTCCGTGTCGTAGAACAACCCGTCGGGCGCAGTCTGGTTACCAGACACGAAGTAGTAGGCGCTCTGCGCGGTCGGGTCGTGGATCGTCACCTTGTCGAACCAGTCCACTGGAGAGGATACCTGCCCCGTCGAGTTCAGCAGCTGGGCTCCCAAGCCAACTATCACACCTTCGCCCCGGACCACAGTCTCGTTCATTAGCAAGACGAGCGACATCGGCAGGGAGTAGGTCGCGTTGCTGTCCTCTACCGAGTAGTAGTATCCTGTAGTCGCACCGTTGGGGAAGGTCGAGGTTGTCCCGCCATCCGGAGAGGTGATCGTGTTGTTGTCGAGATAACCGGAGACGCTGAAGTTCCATACGTTGTCTCCGTACGCGAGCTGCGACGCGCTGGTAACAAAGTCGGGCGTATTCTGGACCCAGTATGACTGCTGGTAGCCACCCGCCTCGTTCACTACCAGGACCGAGTTCAGCTGGAGCGTTGCCCCCGAGATGTTGCTCTGGTCCACGCTGGCTGTCGCGTTGAAGGCCCGCAGTGCGGTGATGTTGGCCACACCGACCACCTCCGGCGTCTCGATCTGGTACGACACGGCGTTTCCCGAAGAGTTGTAGAGCCCGAAGGAAGCGACGCCGGTCGGCTGGGGCGTCGGCAAAGGGTCAGCGTAGTACGGGTCGACGGGATAGGTCTGGAAGTTGTAGCTCACGTTGGCCGTGCCACCGTAGGCATAGAAGACCAGCCAGTAGGCACCGGCCGGTTCGCTAAGGCTCGCCTGGGCCGTCGTTGCGTTCTTGATATATAGCGAGGCGGAGAGGTCCGTCTGGCTGTTGTTGAATGTGCTGAACTGCGACGAGCTCATCAGCGCAGTCGAGACAGGCGCATCGCTCGAGACGGTGAAGGTGACTATGGACTTGCTCGAGTCTGCCGTGATCGGGTAGTATGCGAAGTAACCGGGATAGACGAGCGTGCTGAAAGGGAGCGGGGCGGGCTGGCTGCTCAGGCCCAGTGCTGCTGGAGTGCTAAGGAGCAGGAGGCAGGCTGCGAATAACGCGACGAACCCCAGTCCTTCGGCACCCCCGGTCCTGGAGCCATTGTTCTGCCCCGACAAGCCTTCCGGTCCGTAGCGGAGTGGGCTAATAAACGATTGAACCAGGGCAGCGCTAGTTCTTGTTTGGCATCGAATTATGGACGGTAACAGGAGGGGAATTCTCGATGTCCACAGCAACCTTCCCTGTCTCCCTTGACCCGATATCGATGATCTCCTCGATCGGTATGACGAAGATTTTCCCGTCGCCAGCCCCGCCGGTGCTAGCGCTCTTCATGATGGCATCTACGACCTTGGCAGCGTCCTCATCCTTGACTATAATCTCGAGCTTCAGGTGTCTGATGTACTCTTCTTCTTTCGTGAACACGCCTCTTGAATAGACCTTTGTTACGATCCTCGTCCGGCCTCGACCCCTGACCTCCTCCACCGTCAAGCCACCGACCCCATTCGCCTTCAGAGCTGCGTCCACCTCTTCGAACCTTTCCTTCCGAATGACCGCCTCTATCTTCTTCAAGGTTACCGATGCATCAAGTTGGCGGCGATCGTACTTAAGGCTTGTCTCAATACTTACAGATGCGTCTGCCCTATAAATATCAACAGCACAACTGGACTTGCAGTATAAATATATAGATTCTGACTTGCCCATCTATTTGATGTTCAACTTGACGGTTGTTAACAATCAAGTTCCGGTTGTACTAAAGGCCGGCCCCAGGGGGGACCCGGAACACCGATGGCACCTGCGGCCCGTTGGCCGGCTGCCGGCCCACATGGCAGAAACCCATCCACAGATGCTCTCAGGCCGGCCTGCAGACGAACTATTTCTGCGAGACGGCAGCATCCGGCGCCCTTTCCGAAAGTCTTACTTCGCGTAGTAGAGCTCCATAAAGTAGAACGCGTAGACGCCGATGAAGCTCCCACCCATTTGTGCCGAAGCGGCATTGTCCTGGAATCCCGAGAGGACAAAGAGATATGCGCCCATGACCGCCGAGGCCACCATGAAAGTGCCCAGGATTGCGAGTATCCTGATGCTCTTCGGCTTTGACTTCAGCGACATCGTAAGGACAGCGAGGGAGAAGGCGAAGATGGCAACCCCCTCAGCAGCGTGCCATACGAGTATCGGACCTCCGCCTGAGATGTTCTGGATGACCCCACGGAACGAGTTTGCGGCCGCCGCGGTGTAGGTGACCACGAAAAGGTTCGTAGTATCGCCGGTCCATCCCTGCACGGTCAAGACTATGAGCGTCAGGACGATTAGTATTCTCAGATTTCTCCACTGAGGCTTTCCCGTTGATGCGCTCATCGCTTTCGGTGGGAGGCGAACTATTGAATCCTTAACTCTAGCGTCGGATCAGGCGGCGTGCGAAAGAAGGATGGCGCCCACGGCAGCCCAGAGCACCACCGTCAGGACAACTGGTGGCCAGAACGACCCCTTGGAAGTCTTGTGATGGAAGAGGAGTGCCCCAAGGATTATGCCAAGGAACCCGCCCGCCAGCGCGATGAGCCAGAGGGAGCGCTCGCTGAGCCTTTCGCCCCTGAGCCGCGCTGACACCTTGTCGACACCCATAGCGGCGACGCCAAGGACGGTGAGCGCAGATAGCCACAAAAGGACATCGTGGAGCGAGAAGGACAGCATCATCCGAAGTATAGGCACACGCGGATGTAGATTAACACCAACCGCGCGGTGCAGATCTCCGCACGAAAAAGGGGATTGTGGTCACCACGCGTTCATCTCAGCTGAGCCAGACGAGTTTGCGTGTCTCTCCAACGGAGAGGCGAGCATGGTTGCGTCACCATCGGGCCATGCGAGCCTCGAAGGCGCCGACGTCCTGGTAGTACTGCTTCGCAAGTTCCGCAGCGCCAGCGGGGATGTACATCTCTGGGACGGGTTTCTCGAGAAGCGAGGCGATTTGTTCCGCGACCTCCTGGGCAGATAGTACGACGGCGGTCCCGACGCGCTCGCCGGCCTTCATCCTCATCGGAGTCCGCGCGACCCTGTGGAAGTCGGTGTCGACCATCCCGGGCAGGACGAGCGAGACCCTGATACCCGGATATTTCGAGGCGAGGTCGACGCGCAGATTGGCGGTCAGGATGTTCACTGCACTCTTGGCTGCGCTGTACACAGAGCGGTAGGTGACGAATGGCACGCGGCCGAGTGTCGAGGAGACGTTGATCAGAAGTCCAGTCCCCCTTGCCTGGAAGTGCGGGACTATCGCCTGCATCCCATAAAGTGTCGACTTGAGCACGACGTCGACTATGCTCTGGAATTCTTCGTCGGTCACCTCCATGACCGTCTTGCCCGTTCCGCGACCGGCATTGTTTACCCAGACGTCGACCTGACCGAACCTCTCGATGGCCGCGTCCCTGAGATGTTCCACGTCGTTCCTCTTCGTGACGTCGGTGACCACCGTGAGGGTGTCTGTTCCCGTCTCGTTGGCGACGGACTTGAGAAGCTCCTCCCTTCTGGCTGCAAGGACCAGACGATGGCCCTTCGCCCCGAGGGTTCTCGCCAGAGAGGCTCCTATGCCGCTGCTGGCTCCCGTTATGACCACGACCTTGGGATTCATGAGTCAGCACGCGGAACGGATGCTGGCGTATAAACCAGCAGGTGCCTCAGCGGCGGGCGTCTTTCGTGTCCAGGCGTCTAGAGCGTTCGATCAGCAAGGAGAGAAACGCAGCCTGGTTTTTCGTCTTGATCTTCTTCGATACTATCGCGGTCGACAGGTCTGCGGTGAGCGGCTCCAGCCTCCTGAGCACCTCCTCTCTCAGGGTCTGGAGGTCCGTGTCGACGACTGTCAGGAAGTACTCGTCAGAACCGAGCGTCGAGTATGCCTCGATCACCCTCGGCTCACTCCTGATGTACTCGTAGAGCTTCGCGACATCACTCTCGCCAAGAGCGGTCATCGTCCCGACGAAGGCGAACGCGTCGACCCCGATCAGTGACCAGTCTATGTCCGCGGTAATCCTGAGCGCCCCCCTCTCCTTCAGGCTCTCTAGGTGCCTGGCGACCGTCCTCTTGTCGACTCCGAGCTTGTCCGCCAGTTCCTTGTAGGTGAGGCTCCCGTCATCCGCGAGCAAGCGCATTATCTCGAGGTCGAGAGAGTCGGGTCTGATTCGCGCCACGGCATTGGCGTCGCTCATGTAATTTGATACCATTCGGGCCGCACTTTATTGTACGAATGATACAACAATAATTAAGGCTTTGTCCATTTCGGGCAGGAGGTTGCTCTCGATGGACACCAACGCGCTGCTCGGAGGATTTCTGACCGTGTTCGGGACCATCTTCATAGCGGAGCTGACAGACAAGGACGCGCTGCTTTTGCTTTCACTGGCGACGAAGACGAGGCCCCTGCTCGTCTTCGTCGGCGGAGCCATCGCTTTCACGATAACATCGGCTATCATCGTGACCTTCGGCTCGGTACTGGTGGTCTACATCCCCATCTACTGGATAAAGCTCGCCGGAGGGACCATCATGCTGGCCTACGCCGTGCTGGAGTACCTGCGCGGACTCCAGGTGGATGCCAGGCTAGAAGACGACGAAAGACGCTTCATCAAGCACATCGGGAAGAACGAACTCCATGTCTTGCTGGGCATCGTAGGTTCCCTGATACTCTTGGACCTCGCAGGAGACACCACCGAGCTCCTGACGATAGTGTTCGTCGCCCAGTACGGGGACGCGCTGCTAGTACTGGCGGGAGCCGTCGCCGCTCTCGTGGCGGCGAGCGCGTTGGAAACAGTCCTCGGCAACCGACTCGGGAGGCTCCTGTCTTCGAGGAACGTCAGGTACCTCTCGGTCCTCGTCTTCCTCGTTATAGGTTCGGTGGTGGTCGTCTCGACCGTCTTCGGTCTTGCTTGACATCCAAGACCTAGTCGGCGATTCTCGCGCCGCACGCTCCGCAGAAGACGGAACCTTCGCGAAGTTGGGAGCCGCACTTGATGCAGTAGTTCAGTGGCCCCGTTCCTGCGGGGACATTGGTGGAGGGCGCAGCCCCGGGGGTGCCCAGGGTAACGGTGCCGACCGGGCCGAGCCCGAACACCATAGGGCGGCCGCCCGACCTGTAGGTGAGTCCGAGGTAGACCCCTATTGCAGCGAGTACGAAGCCGATCAGCAGCCCACCAAGGGTGGTAAGACCGCCAATCAGTATCATCACGATGACGAGCACGCACCCGGTCTTCCTACGTCCTGAGCTTTCAGAGTTGATCAAGATGCCGCCAAAGATGATCAAGCCTCCGGTGACCAATCCTATTGCCAGGAGGAGGTCGGCGATTCCGGCGGTATTGAAGCCGCCCAGGCCCGCTCCGAGCCCCGGGACCGTGCTGTTGGTGTCGCACGGAAAAGGTGCCACGAAAGAACACACGCCGAGAGAGTTGCCACCTAACCCAGAGCCTAGGCCGCTGACCAGCCCCACCAGACCCGCGAGGACAGCTCCTCCGATGATGTAAAAGACGCCGCCAGCTATCGTGAGGATTGCGGCCGTCTTCTTGCTTGTCAGGCAGGTCCAGCTCTCTGGAGGATTCGTCGTCGCGTGGTATTTAACCGATAGATGTCCTCTCTCGGAAAGCTCCGCCTCAGGCGGGATATCGGTTGAGGAACTTGTCCTCGGATGCGCTGTACCTGTACTTCCCGACGACGACCTGCTTGCCCCTCCGGAGCTCGTCGACAAACCCGGTCACGTCCTTGAGGTCCTCCACCAGATTGCCCTTCATGTCCCTCATGAATGTCCACTCTCCCTCCCTCTTCTTGAAGCTCCGCCACTCGAGCATGTTTAGCGCCCTTTCAATCGCCCTGTCGCCTGTACCGGATTTTGGCGCCTCGGAGGGATGCGCATCAGCTTTCGAGTGCAAAGCGTTCTTGGACTTGAGCAGCTCCCTCCTGAGCCCCTGCAGCTCGGCGATAGACCTGTCGACTTCTCTGAGTTTTGCGTCGAGCTCTGTCTCGTCCGGAGAAGACATTTGCTGGTGCCGTCTCACGGGGCCTATTTAGTATCGCCGCTGCCGCCACTACGAATAGCTTAAATCTTCTACAAAGGATTGAATTCTGTTGACGAAAGAGTCCGAGGAGCGGCTCGGAAAGCTCATCGGCAGGGTGTCGCTCTTCTCAGAGCTTTCAGAAAAGCAGCGCAAGAACGTTGCCAAGAGCGGAGTCGAGCGCAGCTTCGATGCCGGCCACGCAATCGTCAGGGAAGGCGAGACGGGGGTCGGATTCTATCTCATCCTTGATGGGAACGTCGAAGTCCGCAAGAAGAGGAAAATCCTCTCCACGCTCTCGGCAGGCGATTTCTTCGGCGAGATGGGACTTATCGACGACCAACCAAGGTCGGCCGACGTGGTCGCGACGACCCCGACATCGACACTCTGCATCAGTCAGTGGACGTTCGCCGGGATCGTGAAAGGCAACCCCGACATCGCGATGGGAATGATGAAGGTCCTCGCCGAAAGGCTGAGGAAAAGCAACAAGGCCCTTAGCGAATAGGTGCCACCCGAGTCGCAGTACGCCGCGACGGGAAGCGTACGCGCTTCTTAAAATCGTGGCTGTCGGTGTCTGTCTGCGAGATTCAAACTGAAGGGGCGTGGACGTGATGAATCTGGCACTCGTCGCCCTTCCTCTTACGTCCTGGCACGCGTTCACTGACCGTTGCCCTGCCGTGACTGAAGACGATTGCAGGTCCAAGCCTTATAACTGGCAGAGGGCGTCTCGTCCGCGTGAAGAGGAAGTTCGGCTGGGTAAAGGACTCTCGCGACAGGCGGGACAAGTTGTTTTCAGTCTCGCTAAAGGTAAAGAAGAAGCTTCCCAAAGCGGTCGACCTCAGGAAGGGGCTCCCACCCGTGTACGACCAAGGCAATATCAACGGGTGCACCGCCAACGCGATAGCCGCTGCAGTCGAGTTCGATGAGATTCATCAGGGAATGAAGGACCGGTTCATTCCCGCAAGGCTCTTCATCTATTACAACGAGCGGGAGAGGGAGGGCACCGTCGACAAAGACGCCGGCGGTCAGATTAGGGACGGTATCAAGAGCATCGCCGGGCTGGGCGCTCCGCATGAAGAGATGTGGCCGTATGAGGTCAAGCTGGTAACGGTCAAGCCGAAATCGCTCTGTTACACGCAGGCGAAGAGGTATCGTACCGTCAGCTATTTTCGAATGATGCACCATCTCGACGAGCTAAAGTCTTGCCTGGCTTCGGGCTTCCCGTTCGTATTTGGGATCAAGGTGTATGCGAGCTTCGTGGGGCAGCGGGTGGCAAACACGGGAATCGTGGAGATGCCGAAGAAGGGAGAGAAAGTGGCTGGCCTACACGCCGTACTAGCCTGCGGGTATGACGACTCCACCAATCGGTTCCTCGTCAGGAACTCCTACGGCGCGGACTGGGGGTTGGAAGGGTACTTCACGATACCATACACATACCTCCTGGACCCAAAGCTCGCACACGACTTTTGGACGCTCCGCCTGATACGATGAGCTAGGCCAGCCTCATTTTGCGCAGGAGCTCCATGAATCGCGCGTCTGTACGCAGCCCGTCGAACCATCGCTCGACCTTCAGGGATGTAAGGTACGCGGAGTGCTGCAGGTAAGCCTGTTCTAGAAGGTCTATGGCGCTGTCATTCTCGGCGACGGACGCGAGCATGCCCGCCATCGGTACTAGAGGCACCTCCTTCGACCCTGAGTCAGCTTCGGCCTGCGATAGCACCTCACGGGCTTCCTTCTTCATCCCGGCGCGTGAATATACGTAGCACAGGTCGGCCTTGTAGAAGTAGTTGTTCGGGTCGAGTTCGAGCGCGAGTTGCAGTTCCCGAAGCGACGACTCGAGGTCCCCCTCCTCGAAGTAGACCAGACCTAGGTTCGTATGGGCGAGGGTTGCCTTCGGCTCTATCTCGATGACGCGCAGGAACCTTTCCTTCGCCTCCTTGTTCCTTCCGATGTAATAGAGAACGGTTCCCGCCACCGCGTTGACCGCAACCGAGAGAGGGTCGAGCTCATCTGCAGCCTCGAGCTCCGCCACGGCTTCGTCGCTCCTACCCATGTCATGAAGAAGCAGGGCATAGCGATAGTGGGCTTCCGCTCGGTTGGGGCTCAGCTCTATAGCACGACGGAATTCCGCTTCGGCACCCGACCAGTCCCAGTCTCTGTCCATGAGCAGCCGCCCCATTATCATGTGTGCCGTGTCCAAGTCGGCGTCGATCTCGATGGCGCGACTCAGCAGGGGCTGCGCCTCTTCGAACGCCTTCTTCGTGGGGATGAAGCCGAAGAACCCCAGGAAAAGGTGGCATTGTGCCAGCATCGCGTATGCAGAGGCGAACTGGGGGTCTTTTTCGATGGCCTCCTCGAAAAACTTCGATGCCGCCTCGACCTCGCTCTGGCCGTGCCTGGCAAGCCTGTAGCGGCCCTTCAGGTAGAGCAGGAACGCCTCCCCGCTATTGGTGATGTTCCTCCGGGCCTCAGGACCGTGCTGCTCGCCCAGTCTCGATTTCAGGGCGGTCGTCGCGTCCTCCGCTATCTGCTCCTCGATAGCGAGCGCGTCCTCGAGTCTCTTGTCGTACTTTCCGGCCCATAGGATGTCCTCGCTTTCCGTCTCGACGAGTTGGACGGAAATCCGCAGCCTCTCTCCCGACCTCCTTATCGTTCCCTCGAGGATGTTGCCCGCGTTCAGCTCTTTCCCAATCTCGGAAACGCTCTTGTCCGAGCCCTTGAATCTCATGGCGGACGTCCGGGCTATCACCTTCAGGCCGGGAACCGACGAGAAGGAGGAGACGAGTTCCTCTGTGAGACCGTCAGCGAGATACTCGTCCTCCTGATTGCCGCCGATGGTCCTGAAAGGAAGTACGGCGACCCTTTTCGCGCCGTCGCTCTTCGGTGTCAGGACGCCGCGCCAGACTGCGCTCACGGTGTACACGGGGGCCGGGGACTCCACGTTCTTGAGCTGAAAATCGCCCTTCTTGGCGATGGGGAAGTTGACCTTGTTCCTCACCTGTTCGTAGACCTGTCCCGAGACGGCGATCCCGCCCGAGTCCGCAAGTTTTTCAATGCGAGAGGCTACGTTGACCGTGTCACCGTAGACGTCGCCGCCCCGCTCCACGACATCCCCGACGTGTATGCCGATACGTATCTGGATTCGCGTCAGGGCCGTCCTGTCCTGGTTGCGTTTCTGGATGGCCTGCTGCATCTCGATGGCACAGTTCACTGCGTCGAGCGCGCTCCCGAACTCGATGAGAAATGCATCGCCGATCGTTTTCACTTCTCTGCCCATATGTTTCACGAAGAGAGGCCTCAAGAGCCTCCGGTGGTCCTCGAGGACGTCGAGAGCCAGCTTCTCATTGCTCTGGATCATCGCCGTGTAGCCGACGACATCACTGAACATGATCGCGGCGAGCCTTCTCCGACTTCCCGCGACATCGTCGGTCATTGTCCCCGAATTCGTTGCTTTGGATTTAAGGCTAGTGTGGCGCGGTAAAACTTAACTCGCCTTTTGCAGGGAATCGCGATCCATGAGCCAGTCGCGCCTGATGGCGGGCAAGACGGTCGTCGTGACGGGGGCCAACTCCGGGATAGGTAAGGAGACCGCGCTCCAACTGGCGAAGATGGGAGCGACAACAGTGCTGGCATGCCGAGACAGAGGGAGAGGCCTGGCGGCCCTTGACGAGCTCAAGGCGGCGAGCAAGAACCCCGAGGTTCACCTGTTGTTGCTCGACCTGTCTTCCCAGGCCTCGGTGAGGGCGTTCGCCAGGGAGTTCGAGAGCCGGTACCGAAGACTCGACGTCCTGGTCAACAACGCGGGGGTCGTCCTACCAAAAAGGGAGATGACGGAGGACAAGGTGGTGACCATGTTCGCTGTCAACTACCTGTCCCAGTTCCTCCTGACGAACCTCCTCCTTCCAAGGCTTGTGGCCAGCGCGCCGTCCAGGGTCGTAAACATCACCTCTGCACTTCACTTCAAGGCGCACCTGGACTTCGACGACCTGCAGTCCAAGAAGCAGTACAAGGCGTCCACTTCCTATGCGTGCGCGAAGCTGGCCATGGTGATGTTCACGTACGAGCTGGCCCGCAGGCTCAAGTCCACAGGAGTTACTGTGAACTGTGTCAATCCCGGGGCGGTTGCGACCAACCTCGGTCGAGACGGCGCCGGACTGCTGGGAGCGGTCATGCTCGCGGCGAGCCCATTCTTCAACCCCCCAGAGAAGGGCGCAGAGACGCCCGTCTTTGTCGCGTCGGCCCCAGAGCTGCTCGGCGTGACAGGGAAGTACTTCGTGGACAAGAGACAGCAGGTCTCGTCTCACGAGTCGTACGACGAGCTGGAGGCGAAGAAGCTATGGGAGGCCAGCGTCAGTCTGACGACATCCAAAACGCGCTAACGGGAGTCAGGGCTCCAGGTTCCCTCGAGCTCGCGGATCTCAAAGCCGCCGAGCTTGAGGCTGCTCTCCTTCAGGAAGACGAATCCGCGCCGCCTGTAGAAGGAGATCGCCTTGTCGTTCACCTTGGCCACGCTCAGCGCGACCCTCTTCACGTTCGGGAAGCTGTTCTTTGCGTACGCCATCAGCGCGCTGCCGATTCCCCTTCCCTGCTGGGACGGCAGGACATAGAGCTGGTAGAGCCTCATCGTCTCGGTGTCGGCCATTGCGGCCCTTGCCAAGCCGAGAATCTTTCCGTCCTCCTTGTAGCCTGCGAAGAGCACTGACTTGTTCTTCATCTGTCGGCGAAGAGTATCGACGCTGTGCCAGGTCTTCTCCACCTCCGAAATCACCGAGTCCGGTAAGAGCCCCTTGTAGGTATCCCACCAGGTCACCTTCAGCATCCCGTGGACCTCCTCGGCGTCGTTCTCGTCCAGACGGACGACCTCGTGCGCTGGGATCGCTACCACCGGTCAGGTCTTGGATATCTTGCGCAGGACCTGTCCGAGTATCGGTCCCGTGATGTCAAGCGCATCCCTCATCGATATCATACCTACCGGCTTTCCGTTTTTGTCGACGACCGGGAGGTGCCTGACCCCACCCTTCCTCATCGTCTCGACCGCAGTAGCTATGCTCTGCAACGGCGTTGCTATCAGGTCGGTCTTGGAGGTTATACTCGATACAGGTATGCCCTTGCCCGTGAGTCCCTTGGTTATCGCAAAGAGCATGTCCCTTTCGGTCACTATGCCAGCCATCGTGCCCGATTCGTCCACTACGATCACGCTCCCGATGTTCTTCTCCCACATGATACTCGCCGCCTCGTCGACGGTAGCCCCACGGGGTATCACGACCGCTGGCACCTCCATCAGGTCTCTCGTCCTCGTGCTCGGTCCGTGGTTCTTCTTCGGCATCCTACGAATAGGCGCGGAGGACTCTGTAATAGGCGTTACAGCACGGCTCTATAGCGATGCGTCCTTCTGCACGTGCAGGCCGTCTGCGTCGTAGCGCAGGATCGCGTTTCCATACCCCTCGAAGGCGGCCCTCACCTGCCCGCTGTGAGCTTTGATGTTGAGAAGCAGGAACAGGCTTGACCTTACCCCGGCCACGTCGTTCATCCGCTGCAGCAGGTCGTAGGCTCTCTCGAAGCCGAGGTTAAGGGTGATGTCAGTGAGGTTGTCGATGACAACCCTCCCGCCCGGGTCCGCTTTGGTGACTGTGGCGAAGGCGTCGAGTATGAGTGACGGATTCGTTATCGAAACCCAGAGGGTGCCTTCTTCCTGGCTCAGGCGTATGCTCTGCTCCGAGTATGAGAGGAAGACCATCCTGACGTCCTTCAGGCCGGAGAGGGTGCTCCCCGGCTTGGTGAATAGCGCAACGGCAGAACCCTTCGAGATCGCCTCCCTGATCATCTGGGCGACGTAGCCTTCGTACCCCGAGACGGGGTCGAACTCGAGCAGCGTCTTCTTCCCGTCCCCTGATATCGTCGGGCCCGGCGCACCCGTCGTCTGGCTCTGGCTCTGGCTCTGGTAGGGAGTCTTGGTCACCACCCTGCCGACGGGCCTCATGGCGAAGCTCTCGAGGACCTTCTTCGAATCCTCGGACGAGAGCATCCTGTTCCATATCGAGTACTGCGAGACGAGCGCGAGGAACATGAAGGCGCCGCCTATCGCGATCATCGCACTGCCAGCGATACCCACGAAGGACCCGCCGACGTAGGTGGCCGCGGTCAGAAGCGCTATCCCGGTTGCGGTAGCGAGTGCCCCCAGCGCTATGTTCCGCCAGGAGCTCTCGAAGGCACCCCTGCGGCTCAGGGCCAGGAGCCGTATGGCGTAGTACGCCCACCCCACGATTATCCCGATGCTCAGTATGCCGATAATGGCGGTGGGAGGGACGGAGGTCAGTTGTCTACTCCTCGATGCATCACGGCTATCCGACTATTGGGGTTACGCGCATGCCCTTCTCGCCAAGGACAACTCCCTGGTACTTCAGGTTGTGGTCAGTGCCTCTCATCTTCGAGACCAGGACGCGTCTCCGCATTTCCATCCGGTCCATGAAGGATTCCAGGTTAACCACTCCGTCGGCGACGAACTCCTCCATACTCGACCCGTGGTCGGACCCACGGGCGGGCTTCTCGACGATGAGTAGGGTCGTGCAGCCAAGGAGCCTGACCACCTTGCCCAAGATTGTGTTGAGGACTATCCTAGCCTCCATCGGCTCCTTGAACGCGTCTCTCATCGCCGTGAAAGAGTCAATCACTAGGAGGGTAATCTTCAGGTCGGAGATCTGCTTAAGCACCATGTTCAGCGATTCGGATACGCCCCCTCCATCGTGGTGAGAAGGCTCATCAGGTGGAAGCGGTGCGTCTTCTCCAGCTCCTCCAGGTTGAATCCTAGATGCCGGAAGTTGGAATAGAACGAATTTTTGTCTTCGAGGAAGGTGACGAACATCACGTTCTCCCCTCTCCTGACTCCCTCGTAGAGGAACTGGAATCTGAAGATAGTCTTCCCCGACCCGGGCGGTCCCGAGAGAATGATGAGATTGCCCCTGGGAAAACCTCCCTCTATCAGCTGGTCAAAGCCTGAAATGCCTGTAGGTACTCTTTCCACGTTCCTCAGTTGGTCATCACTGCGCGTGCGTATAAAGAATTTCTTCCGAAATCGACGAAGGTTCTAACAATCCATACTCGGCTTCGCACTTTGTAAAGCGAGCGGTACTCCGCAGCAATTAGAGGTGCTTCAGTGGCCGCGGCGGTAAGAAGGGTGTCGGGATCGAATGCAGGGGCAGGAAACGAACTTGTAGTTTCGTCTCGCGTCCATCCAGAATTCTCGCGTGTCACCGAAGCTGCTTTCCCTTACTCCGGTGGGATTTCCTTGAATCTGAGCATCAGGTCTACACCTCTGCTCTTGTTGACGTAGTACGAGATGGCGTATATCACGAGACCTCCGACGAACACAGCCAAGAGACCAGCGATGTAGTAGGCGTCAACAGGTGCCCCTGTGTAGGCCGGGCTCGCAGCTGCGATTGCTACAAAGACCCCGATGATGAACGTCGCTGCTCCGAGAATTGCCATCACCGGCGCGCCGCCTATCCGCTTCTGGACTGCGGTCGAGGTTTCATTGAAGAGAGCCTTCTTCCTGAACGGGAATATCACTCCTGCCAGGCCGACGAACGCAATGGACAGATAGAGCCCTGAGGTCGTGTACGCGAGGAAGGTAAGGACGTTTGCGAAGAAGATCGAAAGGAGGATGTAGATGAGACCTATGACAGCGATGAGAGAGAGAGCGAAGTTTGGCGAACCTCTCTTGCTCAGTTGGGAGAACTTCGAAGGCACCACCCCGTCGAAGCTCCAGGCGAAGACTATCCTGACGGTGGCGAGCACAATCGTTTCCAGGGAGCCAAGGACAGAGGCGATTATTGCCAGCGGAACCAGTATGGCCACAATCGGGCTTGGATTGGCGAATATTACCAAGAACGAGGTGACAGGGGCTGAAGGGAGAGTCCAAGCGGAGTTTCCGCTCGCCGCGAGGAGGGAAGCGTCGTTAATGAACTGCCCTCCCATGACTGCGAAAGGAGCCTCAAAGACCAAGAAGACCACGACGGCGAAGACGACGACCGACCCGACCACGCCTATGAGCTGAGACCTCTGGTTCTGCTTAACCTCACCACCCATGTATGTTGAAAAGTTGTAACCGAGATAGTTCAGGAAGCTGTAGAAAGTGCCCAACGCTATCCCGGCGATCGTGAAGGTCGTCACGTATCCGGCTTTTGTTGCTGCGGCGATGATCCCGTCGTAGCTCGCACCCGAGAGCGTATTGAAGTTGTTCTGAAAAGTCGAAGGCGACGAAGTGGCCAGCGCCACTAGGAAGACCGTCAGACCCGTTATGACCACGAGGAACGTAACCCAGGTGTATCGGAACGTGTTCTTGATACCGATAGCGGCGGCCAACACGACTATGACGAGGACCATCAGGCTGCCAAGCAGCACCGCGTTCGTGCTGGTAACGTCTCTTGCGAGTGTCAGGTATCCAGCATTCCCAGTGACAACCGAGAGGTTTAGCAACATTGTACCGAGTCCATATGTCATGAGCCAGCCTGATACTGGGCCGATAAAGGAAAGGAAGAACACGACGACGCCGAAACTCTCCATGAATCCCACTGCGGGGTGGATGATCCTACTCACCCACACATAGTCCCCTCCAGTCCTTGGGAAGGCGGAAGTCATGTAGTAGTAGAGGCCGGCGATGAGAAGGTTAGGGGCGAACGCAAGGATGACGGTCAGCGGCGTGTCGATTCCCTGATAGGTAGCGCCGGCGAAGTAGATATACAGAAGAGGCCATGGCAGTCCCATGTTCAGAAGATTAAACATGAGCACGTCCCGGGCGGTTAACTGACGGATTAGGCCCGTAGCTTCTCGGACGAATAATGGCGCCTTAACGGCCAAGGATAATACAAAGTGATTTTTTGCATTATTTAAGCATTAATCTCGAAAAGATACTCGGCGAAGCAATCTCAGTACCCAGATTGACCGTATCGCCTGGAGTCTTTGACACTTGCTTCTTCCGACAATTCTCTCCTTCACCCGATTCATGAGGTTCAAGCCTCTCACAAACGAACAGTGTGGGGCCCTCGAGGCTCTCCTTCCTCCTTATGGAAGGGAGGAGAAGCCGATGTCCGATGACAGGTAGACGGTCAACGGTATACTCTACGTCCTGAGGACCGGGGCATGTCGTGGAACGGTTACTCCTATGGAAGCCCGAGCATCGACGACCTCTCCATCGACAGTGACGCGATACCGGCGAAAAAAATGGGAGCTCTTGCCGACTACGACCTGCACAAGAAGGTTGAGGGGACCAGCCAAGATACACGCCACTTTGAATGGGTAGCCGCTCCCCGTATCAGTCGCGATCGGCAGCGGGAGCGAAACACGAGGGAAGCGAGTTCATCCCGCTCCTGAAGGCCATCAGCATCAGGCACGATAAGGGGAGGCCCAGGAAGAACCCGGAGCGAGCTGCCATTAGATACGAAAGACCCCAGAGGCATACTCGGGACTATTCCATCTGATATGTGCGATGCTGCTATGCAAGGCATTGAGATGGCTTTGGTGGAATCAGCCAAAATCTTGCGACCTTGAAAGGTCGCCGAACTCCTATTCAACCTCGGTGATGTAGAAGAGGTATGGTTGCGTTTGCGTGGGATAGGAATCTGCTGCGGCGAAGTTGATGCGACACACCACCATCCCGTCTATTGGCGACTTGATGGTCTCTATGACCTCGCCTCGAAAATTCCAGATTTCGCCGAGGGCCTGTCCTCTCTTGACCACATCCCCGTATTCTGTCTTCGGGATGAATAGCCCGGCGCGCCTGTTCGCTACCAGCACCGGGTTCTTCAGAGTCTTCACGGACCGGTGGTAGCGAGGCGTCCCGGCTAAAATGCCCAAGTGCTTCATTACATTGATCAAGCCGTCGTAGTGGATTGAGACGGTCTCTTTGTCAGCCTTACCTTCCTTGCCCGCCTCGAGCATCGTGGCGGGGATTCCGCGGGTCGCGACCTCCCAGTAAAGCGTACCGTCCGCAGTGACCGCATAGGTAGTCCCCACAGGCGGCACACTGTTGCTCTTCGCCGCCGGCAGGGCGTTGAGATGATATGATACCGGGAAGCAGGAGGCCAACTGCGACGATCTGCTGTCAACAAGACCATTCCCGGTAATCGGGACATAGTTGAAAGGGACAAGAGCCTCGTTGTAGTCAGCACCGTGCAGGTGTACGACGGCGTCGCCCTTGAGCGCGACTTCGTTGAGGATTTTGTGGGCTATCTGGAATGTGACCGTCGCGCCAGGGTCGCCCGGGTATGCGCCGTATGGGTTCACCTGGTCGATAGGATTCACGAAGAGAGACCTCGTATCGAAGGCTACTGGATTTGCAAGTGGCAGGATTATTACTGTCCCCATCATCTCGGACGCATTGAGCTCGTGTGCCAGCTTAACCGCCGCAACTATACCTGAATATTCACAGCCGTGTTCCCCCGCTACTATGACCAATGTTGGTCCTTCGCTCTTGCCCTGAATGATTGAGATAGGTAACTCGATGCTGCTCGCCGCGCGCTCCGCCACTTTGAAGCTGCCGTGGACCGAGTGCCCCGGCGAACTCTTCACGTCACCAATCTGAATCGAAGCAGTCATCTTTCCCGCCGTCCCCTGGATAGTTATTTAAATCCGAGCCGCACTCAAGTTACAAACGGTTTTGGGCTTTTTGCGTCTCGGCTATCGCGTCTTCCATGATCCCGAGACCAACCCTGGCGAGTTTCGCAGAGATGTTTAGCGCTGGCGTTATCCGCGAGACGTTCCCGTATAGCCCGTCGTAGGCTGTCAGGAGACCCTGCTGAAAAGCGAGTTCGCAGACGCTTTTAGCGGCATCCGCCGAAGATTCCTTGGATCTCTTCGAACGGACAAACTCGACTCCAATCAGGAGACCCATTCCCCTCACATCTCCTACAATGTCATACTCGTGCTGCATCCTCTCATAACTTCGCTTCATCATGGAACCGACCTGAGAGGCATGTACACAGAGCTTCTGATTCTCCAGGACATTGATCATAGAAAGCGCGCCTGCGCATCCGAGCGCGTATCCCGCCCCGGTGAGCACATGACTACCATGCGGCCAGTCCATCAACTCGGACTTGGTGACGCACGCGCTGACGGGCAGTCCTCCCCCTAGAGGCTTACCCAGCAGTATCATATCAGGCTCAATCCCCCAGTGTTCGGAAGCGAACATCCTGCCCGTCCTGCCAAACCCCGTCTGCACCTCGTCAACGATCAACAGTATTCCGTGCGACCTGCATATTTCGGCGAGGCGCTCAAGGAAACCACGAGGTGGGACGAGCACGCCACCATCGCCCTGAATAGGCTCTACGAGTAATCCCGCCACTTCGTCTGCCGGCGCGATGGTCCTGAACACATGTCCTTCCAGATAATCGAGGACCCAGTCTCCCATGTCCTTGGGGCCCTCCCAACGGTACTGGTAGGGGAACGGGATATGAGTCACCTCGGGGACAAGCGGGGAGAAGCCTCTGACCATTCCGGCGCCGTAGCCGGAGACCGAGAGAGCGCCATAGGTGGCGAGACCGTGGTTCGAGCCGGTAAATGAGATGAAGCGCCTACGTTTGGTGTGCCACCTGGCCAGCTTCATCGCTGCGTCAGTCGCGTCGGACCCTGACAGGCCCAGCACGACCTTCTTTTGGTGATGGCCGGGCGTTATCTGTTCCAGTTTCTCGCAGAGACGGACCACGAGCTCGCTGTAAAAGTAACCCGGGATTGGTTGATATGTGGCCAGGCCTGCGATCTGCCGCTTCAGGGCCCTCAGGATCTCTGGGTGATCTATTCCCACCGACTGGGTCGCAGCACCTGAGTTGAAGTCGAGATAGACGTTGCCGTCTATGTCTTCGATGAAGGAACCTTCCCCATCCTTGATGACGAGTGGGAGGTATCTCCAGTTTGATTGAGAGAGTATCCTCTCGTCCCTGGCGATAACCTTCTTAGCGCGGGGTCCTGGAGGTCTTACTCTCATCGCTGGCAGCGAGTACTTCATGAAGAAAGGACAGGGAGCAGATGCGTTCTGATAAAAGTTTAAGGATTGTGGCTGGGTCGCGCCAGACGGCATCACAACATGGGCGATTCTAAGATACTGACGGCTCCTCCTGGTCCGAAGGCAAGGAAGCTCATCGAAAGGGAACTCAAACTCATGCATCAGCCGTCGATAGACCGCGTCTATCCTATCTTCACCAAGACTATAGACGGAGCCGTCGTCGAGGACGTAGACGGGAATCGTTACTTGGATTTCGCCATCGGTTCGGGCAGCATGTCACTCGGTGGTGCGCCGGAAGTGCTGGTCAACACGATCACCGAGAGGGCGAAGGAGCTCGGCCATGGGTCTTATCCATACCTCAATCCCGCGGTAATCGAATTCGCGGAGAAACTCTCATCGGTCGCCCCGGGAGACAGCAGGAAGATGGTCGCCATGCTCTCGACGGGCAGTGAAGCGGCCGACTTCGCCTTTAGGGTGGGGAGGGGGTTCAAGCGCAAGCCTCAATTCATCAGCTTCATAGGCGGCCATCACGGCTTCTCGCTAGGTGCTCTCGCGCTATCAGGCCACTACGCTGCCATGTTTCGCAACCACCCGCACCTGGTCCCGGGTGTCACCCACACGCCCTACGCCTACTGTTACAGGTGTCCCTTCAAGCTGGAGTACCCAAGCTGCGGCATGGCCTGCGCTGATTACATCGAAGAGACCCTGCTCACCACTATTTCGCCGCCAGAGAACACGGCCGGCCTAATCGTCGAGCCCATCCAAGGACCTGCGGGCATTATCCCGCCACCCTCCGGCTGGCTCCAGAAGGTCTACGATATCTGCAAGAGGAACGGGATCCTGTACATCGATGATGAGGTCTTCGCTGGACTTGGGAGGACAGGTAGGATGTTTGCAATCGAGGCGGACCCAGGCATTGACCCCGACATGATGGTCATAGGAAAGACGCTTGGCGGCGGCCTCATTCCCATGAGCGCCGTGCTGATGAAGGAAGAGGTTGCACTGAGCATCGAGCCGGGCGCAACATCGAGCACGCTCCACGGTTATCCGCTAGGAGCGGCCGTGGCAACCAAGGTCATAGAGACCATCCAGGGCAACGGGTTGCTCGCGAGGAATGCCAAAGAAGGCGAGTACCTGATGAAGAGGTGCCTTGAGCTACAGGAGAAGCACCCGTGGATCGGCGATGTCCGCGGAAAGGGGCTCATGATAGGATTGGAATTTGTAAAGGATAGGAAGACCAAGGAACCTCTGCGAAAGGAGGTTAGGGACATCGCCTGGAGGTCGGTCCAGAAGGGGCTCATCTTCGAGTGGTTCGGTTTGAAGGGCAATGTGATCAAACTCTATCCGAACTACTTTGTCACAAGGGAACAGCTAGACGAAGGACTCGATATCCTTGATGCTGCAATCACGGACGTCGAGAAGGGGCACAAGTCACCGACCGACTTCGACCCCGCCTACGTCGTTTCCGCTGGCTGGATGTGACTTATTAGGGGCGGGTCCGGCCATCAACGCTCGGAGTTGTCTGCCTACCACAAGAGAGAGGAGAAAGAACAGGTGAAGGGGCACAACCATCCGGCGCGCGAGGAGTGTGGGCCATACTGCCCGCGGAACGAGCACTACAAGGGGCCCAAGAAGAAGTTCGACATGCTGCATCGGAACAAGTGAGCCCTTGGTCGCACTCACTTGAGAAGATACTCCGCCATGTCGTCGTGGTCGATCGCTGAAATGGTATCTTCCAGTTCAGGAAGCCTGATGCCAATCTCCTTGCGGACTCTCTTGCCAGACGCGTCGTCATAGACGAGGGTCGAGCCCCGGGAGGGTTGACCGGAGACTCGTTGAGCGACACGAACCTGAGACCCTTTGTCAGGCGCTGGCGGGTTCGTCTTGGGTGTACACCATTTCAGCGTACATGTAGAGGCCGTAGAGGTGCTCGACTACGTTCTGAGATGGGTGCAGCACCATCAGTATAGCGGACAGCTTCGTCGAGGGCGGGGCCGCTGAAGCCGCAATTGCAACCGAAACGACGCGCTAGTAGACACCGGATATCGAACCCTCGTCGCTAAGGTGTATCCTGAGAGCGGCGGGGACCTTGGGAAGGCCGGGCATACGTTCGATGTCGCCCATGTGGACTATGTTGAACCCGGCTCCCGCAGCGACCTCGACGGCGCGCACCGCGACGGAGAAGCCTCTGGGCCGGCCTCGCTTCGTGGCGTCGTCGGAGAGTGAAAGCGCCGTTTTGGCCACGCAGATGGGATTGGCCGAGAGCCCGAGTGCCTCGACAATCTTCGAGTCTGCGGTAGCGGACTCTGTGAACGTTGCTCCGTCGCCGCCGTAGAGCTTCGACGTGAGGGCCAGGACCTTCTCCTCCACGGAGGCGCGAGCATCGTAGAGCGGTTTCGGGTCGGAGCCCTTGCCGGACTCCTCTATCACCAGCTGGGCGAGCCCCAGCGAGCCCTGGCTCCCCTCGAGGAAGGACGTGCTTATCTCGAACGGCACGCCCACCGTCGTGCAGAAGTCTCTCACGAGCGAGACCTCATCCTCGGCGTCATCGGCGAAGCGGTTGAGGGCGACCACGGGGCGTATCCCCAGCACCCGGACGTTCTCGATGTGCTTGAAGAGGTTCTCCAGTCCCCGTTCCACGGCCGCAGCGTCCGGCACGTCGAAGCGGTCGAGTCCTCCCTGATATCGCAACCCGCGCACCGTCGCGACTATGACCGCGGCGTCTACGTGGAGCGCCCCTACATACGAAGCGATGTCGACGAACTTCTCGGCTCCTAGGTCCGAGCCGAAGCCCGCCTCGACCACGGTGTACTCGGCGAGACCCAGCGCCCTCCGAATAGAGAGGAGACTGCAGGTGCCATGGGCGATGTTGCCGAAGGGCCCTCCATGGACGAGCGCCGGCGTTCCCTCGCTCGTCTGGACCAGATTGGGGAAAAGGGCGTCGCGGAGCAACGCACCCATCGAGCCGACCGCTCCGACCTGCTCTACGGTGACGGGAGCCCGTCCCTTCGTGTAAGCCACAACGATACTCCCCAGCCGCGCCTTAAGGTCGGCGTAGCCCGAGCTCAGGCATACGACCGCCATGACCTCGGAGGCCGCGGTTATCAGGAACTTCGACGGGTGCGTGGGACCGTTCTTCGCCCCCTGCGCGACGGTAATCTGCCGGAGGGCTCTGTCGTTGACGTCCACCGTCCTAGGCCAGACAACAGACGAAGGGTCTATCCCGAGCTCATTTCCGTGGAACAAATGATTGTCGACCATGGCGGCCAGGAGATTGTGCGCAGCGGCGATTGCGTCGAAGTCACCCGTAAGGCGCATGTTGACATCCAGCATCGGCTCGAGAGTCGACCTTCCGCCACCCGCTCCTCCTCCCTTGATGCCGAACACCGGGCCAAGCGAGGGCTGCCTGATGCAGGCGATGGCGCTCCTTCCCGCCCTGCAAAGCCCCATCGCCAGTCCGATCGAGGTGACCGTCTTCCCTTCACCGCGGGGAGTCGGCGTCATGCCAGTGACGAGTATAAGCTTCCCCCTGCTGCTCCCCTGAGGCACAGCGAATGAGAGCTTGGCCTTCCACTTTCCGAACCGGGTTACCTCATCATCTGGTATGCCGAGGTCCTTCGTGATTTCGTCTATCGGGCGCACGTCCCTGCCCTCGGCCGAGTGGCTTATTGGTTCTGCAGCGTCGGCCTACGCGTCACGGTTCAGAAGAGCCGATCGACATCACAAGAGGGGCGAAGAGCAGAAGTTCTGCGAAGCTCATGGCACAGGGACAACCGAGTGAGCCCCTCAGGGGCGGGGTTCTTTCTTCCCTTTTACTTGCCATTCAGGCCCCAGCTCGTGTGCTTCTCGGGCTTGATGCGCAGGTTGATGTCCCTTCCTCCATCTCCATCCACCTCCACTATCTCGACCCTCCCCGTCACCTTCAGGCCTCTGACCTTCCACGGACGCAACGACTTGATGTCGTCTATCACGAAGGATGCCTTGGAGTTCCCTCTGCTGACGTTCCAGAACTTCCTCGTCTTCCTCATCATGATACTCCCGATGTAGAAGTCCCTCCCGTCGAACTCGAAGCCCACCGGGACGACATCGGGCTGCCCGTCACTGGAGACGGTCGCGAGCCTTCCTAGCGGTTGGCTCCGTATGTATTGTACCTCAGATTCTGAGAACATGCTACCACGTGTCGGGGACGGTCAATCGGCGTATATGTTGACGGGAAAAGCCCCAAATCAGTCACAGCGGAGATGGCACGTGAGATACGGATTACAGCGCGCAGCTGACCTTCGACACACCATTGTTCATCGGGGGCGTCCTTCTGAAGCGCAATCACAACCCGGGGTTTTCTCTCACCAAAGTCGCGACCCTGACGCCGACCAGCCGGACCAGCTCGTCCCTCTCCTCGAACTCCTTCAGCAGCGTCCTCGCCGTATCGCGAAGGACCTCCGCGCTGTCGGTGTACTCCGAGAGAGTCCGTTCCCTCGTGTGGGTCTCGAAGTGATGGAACCGTATCTTGATACCGGCGACCTTGTACCTGAACGGGCCCTCGCGCAAGCGTTCCGACAGCTCGCGGGCCGCGTCGTCGGCCTCGGCGTAGACCCTGCCGAAGTCGGCGACGTCCTCCCTGAAGGTTCTCTCGACGCTGAGGGACTTGGGCATCTCCCTAGCGACGACGGGAATCCGCTCCTGCGCATGGACGACCCCCCAGAGCCAGACACCGGTCTTCCCGAACCACTGCATCAGCTCCTTGCCCGGCAGTGCCTGAAGGTCAGCTACCTTCACGACGTTGCGTTCCCTGAGGAAAGCCTGCGTCTTCCTGCCCACTCCGGGTATGACGGAGACGGGCAGGGGCGCGAGGAACTCCGCTGCGAAGCCTGCGGGGACGACGGTGAGGCCATCGGGCTTCTGCATGTCTGACGCTATCTTGGCCGTGGACTTGTTCGGTCCTATCCCGACCGAGCAGGTGAGCGAGTGCACGTCCCTGACAGCCCTCTTGATGATAATGGCAAGCTGCTTCGCTTCTTCGGCGTTGTCAACCCTTCCGCTCACGTCCAGGAACGCCTCGTCTATACCGGTCTGTTCGAAAGCGTCGGCGAACCCCCTCAACGTGTCCATGACCTCCCTGGAGACTCGCTCGTACAGCTCGAAGCTGGGCCTGAGGTAAACCGCCGTCGGGCAGAGCTTCCAAGCGCGCGATATGGGCATGCCCGATTTCAGGCCGAACTTCCTCGCCTCGTACGAGCAGGTCACAACGACGCCGCGGCCCCTGCCGTTCTCGGGGTCGGCGCCGACGACGACGGGCAGCCCGCGCAGCTTGGGATTCTCTTTCGTCTCCACGGAGACGTAGAAAGCGTCGAGGTCGACATGGAAGATCGTCCTCGGCTCGTCGGCCTGCATACCTAGAACCCTGTCAGCTTCCCCTGTTCGGGCTCGGCGTCCCGCTTCTCCTTCCAGTCGGCCTCCATCATGCCGAGAAGCCGCCTGAACTCGTTGACGGACTCGGGCCCAAAGCCGGCGAAGTGGTTGTTGAAGAAGACGTAGCCCCTGTCGAAGGAGCCACTCTTCTCCTCTAGGTTGTGCACCCACTTCTCCATCTCCTCCTTGCGCTCTTTCTGGATCCCGCCGAACTCGGTTATGTCTCGTTCGCCGACCATCCTCAGGTAGGTGAACTTGGTAGTTACCTCCGCAGGGGTCTCCAGATACATGTTGAGCGACCAGACCATAGCCACTCCGTGGTCCTCCAGCAGCTTGTATGTCTCGGGTGTGAACCACGACTTGTGCCTGAACTCAACAGCGTGCTGATACTTCGGGTTGAGAGCGTCGATGAACTTCTCCATCACGGCCCTGTGCTTATCGACCTTGATCGAGGGAGGGAGCTGGGCGACTATGGGACCCAGTTTGGTCCCGAGCTTGCCCACCACCGAGTAGAAGTAGGTCAGCGTGCTCTCGAAGTTCTCCAGCTTGTTTTCGTGGGTGATCTTCTTGGGCATCTTCGGGGAGAAGACGAACCCGTCAGGTGTCACCGTCTTCCATCGCTGTATCAGGGCCTGGTTCGGTATCCGGTAGAAGCTCGAGTCGACCTCGACGCAGTCGAAGATTCTGGAGTAGAACTTGAGATAGTCCCCCGCCGGTAGGTCCTTGGCGTAGAAGGGTCCAGCCCAGTCCTTGTAGGACCAACCACTGCAGCCTATCCTGACCTTCTCGGCGAGTGACAAGGGGTCGCGAACTGTCGAGCCCCACGTAATAAACGCCTAGCGCAGCCGCGCTCGGTCGCTTCGATCATCAAAGCAAGCGCCTGGTCGCAAAGCATCATGAAACCCTGTCACCGGCAGTGGCCGTCAAGGCCCTCTGGATGGGCTCGTCTTTCATCGGAAGGGGTCCCGAGAGGAGCGTCATCGCTTCCTGGGAAGTGACAAGGAAGATAGCAAGAGATGTGCGGCCACCTTTCTCTTTGCAACGTGTATCTGGCCAGTACCCAGCAATATTTATATAGGTATATTACGGCCCGTAGTATACCAACGGTGATATGCATGACCGAAAAGAACAACAAAGAAAGGTCCCGAAGTCAGAAGGGAACGAACTCAACATCACTCGCGATACCCAGCCTGGGTATCCCAAGCGGCTTCCAGGAGCTCGTCACGCCATTCGACGAACTCATTGGGTCCTTCTTCCGCAACTCGAGTCCACTGCTGAGCGAGTTCAGGAGGAACGAACCGAATGCCGAGGTCCAGGACCGCGGCGACCACTTCGTGCTCACGGCCGAGCTTCCGGGCTTCGACAAGAAGGACGTCGAGGTCCGCACCAGCTCAAACGTCGTCGAGCTGAAGGCTGAGAAGAGGTCGGACGAGAGGAAGACAGGCAGCGCGCACAGCACGTACGCGTACTTCCACAGATATCTGACACTCCCGGAGCCGGTCGTTTCCGGAAAGGTTGACGGGACCATGAAGAACGGCATCCTATCGCTGAAGCTCCCAAAGGTGGAGCAGAAGCGGAAGGACGCCGCCCGAAGGGTGCACCTTAACTAGGTGCCCCCTTTTTTTGTTCAGGTTAAGCGACCATGGAGCAGAAAGAGCTCGACTCGATCCTCCAGGTGATCGAGAACCCCGTAAGGCGTAGGATAATCAAGAGGCTCAGCCGCGAGCCGGGCTACGCCCTGCAGCTCTCGAAGGAGCTCGGGCTCGGACAGCCGCTGGTCGCAAAGCACCTCGCGATCATGGAAGGCGCCGGGCTGGTAACCTCCTCGATGGAGAGCAGCTCGACCGGTCCCCACAGGAAGAGGTATTCCCTCGCGAGGAGCATATCGATAACCATGGACCTAGCGCCGAACACCTTCATCGAGAGGGGGATCGCGCTGGACCAGGGCCCCGAGGGCAGGAGTCCAAGCCAGCTTCGTGACCGGATGCGGACGGCGATCGACCAGAGAGACGACGGCGACAAGCTCGCCCGGCTCTCGGAAATCCTCCAGGAGGTCGACTCGAAGATGAGGGAGGTCGAGAAGGAACGGCTCGAGCTGCTCGCAATCAGGGACCAGGCGATGCAGGAGGCGGCCGCCATAGCCGTCAAGCTCGAGCTGGACAAGCGGCGCGTGCTGTTCCACATACTCGACGAGCACGACAAGACCGCGGAGGGTATCTCAGAGTCGTTGAACCTGCGGGAGGCCGCGGTAAGGACAATCCTCGAGGAGCTCGAGAAAGAGTTCTTCAGCTGAGCAAAAAGATAACTCCCAGCCTCTCCCGGTGGCGCCTGTTCAGCCGTCGTCTTGTAGTCCCACAAGCGGGCAAGGCTTTTTTTGGAGCGGACCTCAGGGATGTCGCGCCTTGGGACGACACTCGCTGCCGTGGTCATCCTTGTGATGGCCGTCGTTATAGCAAGGGCACATTCGCCACGCTCACCAACGCTTACGTACTGCCCCGCTGGGCTTAACCGCTTCAGTCTGTCGGTCTTCGCGGATGTCCCCTTCGCCAACAGCGAGGGGAGGGTACCCGGGCCTTCGCGGCTGTGATGATTGCACGTTAAGCTCTTGAAGGTGGAGTGAGAACGTTGAGGCCTGAGCCGCGAAATCTCCGCGGGCACTGTCTTCCGACTCCGGTCTGCCCGATATCCAGGCGGGGAAGCTTGAAATGCTCGACAACAGACCATACACTGGGACCCAAGATGGACCTGTCTCAGAAATGAGATTATCGGCCAGAGCGAAGGAACTCATCGACGGAAAGAGTTTCGCGAGCGTAGCTACGCTGATGGCAGACGGCTCGCCCCAGGTCGCATCCCTCTGGGTAGACCGCGAGGGAGACACTATCGTCCTCAACACGACCAGAAGCAGGCAGCGGACCAAGAATCTGAAGCGCGACCAGCGGGTCGCAATCTCCATCTTTGACTAGGACAACCCGTACTCGAGCGTCTCGATAAGGGGAGCACCGTCGGAGTCTCTGAGAAGGGCGCGGAGGAGTACATCGGCAGGATGAGCATGAAGTACCTCGGGAAGCGCAGGTACCCCTACGACGACCGGACCCCGAGGGGCCCGCGGATTCTGATAAGGGTCGAGTGGAGCACATCCACGAGGAAGCGTGAGGCCT
>JAJYWC010000024.1 GCA_021791695.1 archaeon
AGCTGTGAATGCTTGTCTGCGAGAGCGTCAAGGATGTCCTCGAAGAGTCCAGCAACCTGTTCGCCTTTGGATTTGTCACTCATGAACAAAAAACCTTTTTCGTGATATTTACGCCTTTGGACCTCTGTGCTGTGTGGGATTATCATCCTCCACCGTGGGGCGTCATCTGCATGAATAGGTTGTAGAGTGATATCTTTGTGGTCATCTCCTTGGCCATGTTGACGAACTTCTTCGCTGAGACGTACTCGCCGAAGATTCGCTTGATGGAAGAGTACGCTCCCTCGACCGCCCACCTGTCCCCGTACTTCTTCTCCTTCTTCCATTGCTCGAAATCTGTCTGCTGCGCGATGACCGATACCTTTCTCCCGTAGCTCCCCTTCGCCTTCCTAGACGCGTTCTTCCTCACCTTGATCACAGGGTCGATGCCGCAGGAGGCGAGGAGGTTGAAGTTCGCCCTCCTGTCATAGGCTCCGTCCGCGTACGCTCTCTCCACGTCGTTCTTGCTGACCGTCTCCTCCGTGACCTGCATCGAGACCGCCTGCTTGCTCCTCGCGTCCACCGCGAGGTGGACCTTCAGGTATCCCCGCTTCACCTTCCACTTCTTCCTCATCCAGTCGCCTGAGTTCGTGACCTTGATTCCGGACGAGTCGATTGCGATCGAGATGGGCTGGTCCGTCCTCACGCCGTCCAGCTTCATGTCGAGGTTCTTGGTCCTCTCCCAGATCGTGGACCAGTCCGGAGCCTTCAGGCCATCAACATATTTGGAGAGGGATTTGACGAATCCCTCCTCCTGCCTGAATGGGAGGTGGAAGAGGACGTGAAGGTATGCGAGGAGCCTCATGTAAGCTTCCGGGTACCTGTATGGTGCACCGACCTTCCGCTGGTTGGCCTTCTTCAGTTCCTCGCCCCACTCGTCGAGCAGGTCGAAGTCGAGCAGTATCTCTCCTCGTCTGACCAGCGATTCGTTGTACTCCTTCCAGTTCCTGTTATCGACGTACTCCCTCCCCCACCTTCTCATCTGCGCCATGGCACGAGAGAGGACAGCGCATGAATACATCCATCGAAGCGTAATCACCTAGACTGAAAGGTAATTGTCCCACACAGCAGACCTCTGAACCTATTTTCTGTTATCCTGAAATTAGTTCATCCCCTGGCCATCAGAATTAGAGCGAGGTGGGTATGGAACAGGGGAAGGCGCTTCTACGTCTACATGAAGCTCGATCCAGTGAAGGTGGCGTGGATCGTCAGGCAGAAGGAGAACGGTATGACGAACCCCGCGATAGCGAGCTCGATGGGAATCTCTGTGAGGAGGGTCCAGGAGCTCTGGTCGGCCTACCGTACGACCGGAGCGATACCCGAGCTGAAGAGGCCGGGCAGGAAGCGCGTCGATGCATCCAGTGAAGAGTCGAGGGTCGTAGCAGAGGCCTACTCGAAGCATCGAGCAGGGGCCGTCGTGCTCGAGCGCGTCATCGAGGTTAACTACGCGACGCACATCCCTCACAACCGCATCCACAGAGTGATGAGATCGATGGGACTGGCCAGAGACGAGCCGAGGAAGCAGAGAAGGAGGAAATGGGTGCGGTACGAGAGGAGGTACTCGAACTCGATGTGGCACACGGACTGGACCCTGATCGAGGGGGCGGGGTGGCTCATCGCATACCTGGACGACGCGTCAAGGTTCGTCGTGGGATACGGTCTCTTCCCCGAGGCGACCTCCGAGCGCGCGGTGGAGGTGCTGAAGAAGGCGATGGCGAAGCACGGGAAGCCGGCATCGATACTCACCGACAGGGGAGTACAGTTCTACGCGGTCGAGGCGGACGACAGGCTGAGGGGACTGACTCTCTTCGAGAAGTACCTGATCGAGAACGAGATCAGGCAGGTCCTATCGAGGGTATCGCACCCGCAGACCAACGGGAAGGTAGAACGGTTCTTCAGGACCGTGAAGGACAAGCTCGCGTTCTTCAAGAGCATCGACGAGCTGATGGAGTGGTACAACACGGTAAGGCCCCACATGTCGCTGAACCTGGACGTCATCGAGACGCCCTACCAGGCGTACCTGAGGAACATGCCCGACGGGGAGGGCATCGTAGAGGACGAAGAAGCGGGAGAGAGATACCATGCCCAGAAGAGCTAGAAAGGGGCGAACTAATTTCGGGATAGTACACCCAAGGATTCTGAACGATTAAGGGACATGGGCGATATAGTTCCGCGATAGATTCGATATACCTATATACTCTGATATACATATGATATACGTCGGCAAATGAACGCATGCAAGTGGTGCCAAAGCGGAAACGTCGTCAAACATGGGACGCGTGGCGGAGTGCAAAGATTCCTCTGCAACGACTGCGGCCACAAGTTCTACGATAAAGTCAATTTCGCAAGGATGCGAGTCAATGACCATGTTATCGTGACCGCACTAAATCTCTACTACGGCGGTCTTTCGACTCGCAAGGTGAGAGAACAACTTTCAGATATCTTCGGAGAAACAGTCGCTCAATCGACAGTTCTCTATTGGATTCACAAATACGGTAGTATGGTGAGAGCGTATGTCGAGACTCTCATGCCGGAGCTAAGCGGCAAGTATCACCACGACGAGACAGCGTTGAAGGTTGGCGGCGAAGAAAAATGGTTCTGGGAGACAATCGACGAGGACACAAGGTTCCTTGTCGCTCATATGCTAAGCGCCTCAAGGACTAGTGAGGATGCGAAGAAGGTCTTTACCCAAGCACTTGAGAAGCAAAGACCTACTGCGTTCTTTACTGATGGGTCCTTTGCTTATGACGAGGCAATGAAGAAAGTCTTCTACACAAGATACAAGGCTAACAAGGTCGAATGGGTTCGCAGAGTGGGAATCCAAGCGAGAGAAACAAACAACATCGTGGAAAGACTTCACGGCACCCTCAAGGATCGCCTTCGCCCAATGCGGGGCCTCAAGAATATGGAATCAAGCCAAGAACTTCTTGACGGATATGTTGTGAATTACAACTTCCGCCGGACACACTCAAGCATCGGTAAGACGCCGGCACAAGCGGCAGAAATCGAAATCAAGGAATGGAAACAACTAATCGAGAACGCTCAAGCCAGTAAGACAGTAGAGGAAATACGACAGAATCGAGAAATCGTAGTGGAGGTGAAATCAGATTGAGACGAGCACTAGTGTCTCTGCCTGATGGTGTTTGGGAGATTATTGACAAGGAATTGAAGGGGAAGCTAGGAGATGGTGACTCGGAAGTCATAAGAAACATAGTGATTAGTCACTTGATGGAGAAAGGGTATCTTCTTCCTCCAAAAGCAGGAGGACTTGGACCTGTCACAGAAGGCGTTGCAGGAGAACTCGACATGCACGATACGATGATTAACTCACTCGTGGAACTCTTAGAAGAGAAAGGTGAGCTAACCTATACTGATTGGGAAAGACGAATCAAACGCAATCTGGCTAAAGAGAAGACACGGAAGAAAGAATGACTTTATGCACTTGGAATATTCCGAGCTGTCGCGTGCTTGAGAGTTATCATCCGCTCTAGTATTTCGGGTTCTGCTATGCAATAGCTGTTCTCTACCTTAATCGCATGAACATGCGAAAGCTCTAGGAGTCTGGCATTCAGAGTGAAATTGTCTGCTTCTTCGTCTTCATATTGTACCTTGTACCGTTGGAAGACATTCCTTCTTTCTATTGCAACGGGCTCTTCTGCTTCTAGGGCTTGCCAATAGTACGCGCTGTCCAAATGGATGACTTTCTCAAAGACATTGACACGTAGTATGTCTCTAATCGCGGGGTATCTGTGCTTGAGTATGTGCGCAATGACCACTCTTTCGAAAGGAACGCCTTTCTTTCGCGAGGCCTCTTCCAAGGTTGTGAACATTGGACCGTAGGACCAAATCCCCTCTTCTGGAATTGCCTTTACTATCTCCAAATCCTCTAACAAAGAGAGATACTTGAACCAATCCGGACCGCTTACGCTAATGTCATCTCTGGTAATGATTGGTTTGCCATGAAGTGAGTCACGCAAGTTGTCTAGAATGGTAACGATTGGAGAAAGAAACTGGTCCGCGCCTCTCGCCATTGCAAGCTGGTCGGCGGATGCTTCAACCATTATTCTCTCTGCTGCATCTCTCCAAAGGTCTAGCCTTTCCCAAATTCTCTCGCCACATTCGCTTCTGGGAGTCGCATCCATTACATTCATGTTGTCATCGAAGACAATCTTCCCTATATTGTCCATCGAAATGAAGCGCAGTATTGGGGCAGCCATTGTCTTATCATCCGTAATCCAGCGCGGGTAATCACACTTCAATTCCGCAATCCACTTACCAGATTCCTGCTCATAGCCGACGCTACCTACTGAGGTCAAGTTGCCATACTGCTTGAAGACATACTTCTCAATGACTTCTCTGGCTTTCACTGTTTCTCTTGCTCCGTGAATTGTGTCAATACAGTTCTGGTCTTCTTCCCTATTTGAATTTTCACGAGCGTGGTGTAGGAACGTTCCCACACTGTTTCGAATGCGCTTAGCGGCTGAGTATTTTCCCTTGGGGGACCGGGGTCATTGTAGGTTATTCGGTTCATGGCTCTATCTATGTCCGTGATGACAACTGCGTGTCCCCAGTTACGATGAATGCCATCTGTCAGAGTCATCCAAGCTATGGTTGGCCTAAGATTCTTGTTTTCATCTTCTATTTCGTCAACCATTCTGACCTTGTAATCGTCTTCGAACTCCACCGACGGCACCGCTTCTTCCATTCGCGGATTCATCAACGGCACTTGATGCGCACGTGTCCCATCCTCTGTCTTCACGATTCTTGCTATTTCGCGAAGGGTAAGGCTAGGGATTGGAACCGTCATCCTACCCCCGCCGTTCATGTATTCGATAACCATCTTTATGCAAGCCGGGACACACCAGAACTCTTCATCTTGAGCTATCAGTGGGACCGCTAGCTTAACCACCTTTGTCAGACCGAATAGACCTATGGATATCAAATTTATATCACTTTTGTCATGTCCCTTAATCGTTCAGAATCGTCCCAAGACTTAAAGCGGCTCCGGAGGTTCGCTTCGGCCCGTTGTCGGAGAACCCTGAGCTGGAGTCCCTCATCCGTTCGTCCTTCACGGTGAAGGACAGTTTCATGAGAGACGACGGCTCGACGGAGTACTCCGTCATCTACGACGGGGGTTCCAGGGCCGCCTTCAAGGCCCTCCACCTCAAGCTCAGGCCCATGGGCTACACCCCGCGCCTCTCGGGGACCCCCGAAGACGCCACGCTGCTGGTGACGAAGGACGTCGAGCCATCCAAGACGACTGCCAGGACGCCCGTCTTCCTGGTCCTGCTCTCCGCAGTCGCGATCCTCGCGACCGGGTGGGGTGTCGGCCTGATCTACGCGCAGGCGGTGGGCGCCAGCGTCCTCCTCACCGGGGCCAGCTTCGTCCTCGGCGTGACCGGGGTCCTCATTGCCCGCGACCTCGCTCAGCGGTTCGTAGCACGAAGGCGGGGAAAGGCGGCGACGCTCCAGTACTACCTGCCCAACATACCGCTGTTCGTCCCCCTTCCGGTGCTCTACTTCCTTCCGACCTTCGGCTCGATCACGTTCCTCCGGGCCCCGATGGTCGACCGTGACTCGCTCTTCGATTTCTACTTCTTTGGCGCAGCCGCGGGGATACTCGTGGCGCTGGCCGTTGCGCTGATCGGGGCGCCCGGCGCGATCGTCCTCGCCCCCGCCCAGGCCGGGGCCGTGAGCAGCAACCAGTCGGTCCTCCAGACGCTGGCGCTGGACCTGCTGGGCAACGCGTCGACCGTCGTCCCGAAGGGAGACATGGCCGTCCTCTCGCCCGTGGAGATAGCGGCCTGGATCGGCTTCATCATCTCGTTCTTCAGCCTGGTGCCTGCGGCGCTCCTGGACGGCGGCAGGCTGTCCACCCTGGTCCTGGGAGAGCGCGGCAGCAGGATAACGACGATGGTGACCGCCTTCCTGCTCGTGATCGTGGACGTCCCGAACTACTGGGTGCTTTTCCTTCTGATATTCCTGCTCGCGGCCGTTCAGCCTTCGAACGAGACTCTGGACTCTGTGACGGCGATCTCGAGGTCGCGCAAGTTCCTTTTCGTCGTCGCCATGCTCCTCGTCCTGCTCTGCATCCCGATTCCACAGAGCATACTGACCTTTCCGGTCTAAGCCAGGAGGGTCTCGCACGCCCGCGTGAACACGTGAAGCTTCGCTCCCCGTCCGGCCGACGAGAAGACCTTCTGGAGCGCCTCGCTCGCGCTCTTCGCCGCCCTGAACTTGAACCGGCCGTTCGCGTAGAGGTCGGGGAGAGAGGAGAGCAGCGTGACGGAATAGTCCTCCTTCAGTCTGTTCAGGTAGGACAGCTCCTCTATGCCGTCAGCGTAGAACCCTCTTCGGAGACTGTTGTCGCTTACCCTCCTCTGTGCCTGCATCTGGAGCGCGTCAGTGCCGATGCCGTTCCCACATTCTCCCACGAGCAGCACGTCCCCTCCTCGCCGGACCGCGCCCAGCGCCCCTATCGCGAGCCTGAGGAGGCTCGAGAATGTGTCGTCGTACCCCCGGCCTCCGCCACCGACGACTATCCCCTTCGCCGGGCTCGGCTGCTGAGGGAAGAAGTGACCCTTCGCGTCCTTTGCGCCCCCGTCGATGAGCGAGAACGGCTCCCCTCCCCTCGTCACCACCGTGACGTAGGCGTTGTCCTTGAGGCCGTCCATCAGCGTGGCCAGCGCGGAGTATGACTTGGTCTCCTGGAGCATCATGGGGGTGTCGCCATCCCTCGCCTCGTACGCAAGCCTCCTGCCGCCCGGCATGTAGGAGAGCGCGGCAGAGACTCGCGCGTCGGAGTATCCGAAAAGTGGGTCGGGCGCCCCGGTCGCGATGAACATGTTCTTTCCCTCGACCAGCTCGGGGGGGAGCCTTAGCTCGTTCGTCCCCGACGCGACCACGGACGAAGGGGGAGAGAGCTTCGTGACCCGACCCTTGATTTCGGAGACCCCCTCCTCGACCGACTTCGGGGACGGCGCGTTGACGGCCATGGTTCCATCGGACGGCAGGTGCTGGGCCAGGGACCTCATCAGTTTCAGCGTCGCGGGCCTGGAGTCGCACACTACGAGCCGCTGGAACCCCTTGAGCCTCTCCTTCAGAATCTGGGCGAGTTCCTCTGCGTGCCCCTCCGGGACAGGGTCGACCAGCTCCCCGAGGTTCTCCGCTTGAAGCGTCAAGAGCGACTCCACATCTCCGTAGGGGACCCAGATCTCCAAACGACGTTCCTGCCAATCCCCGCGCCGCGGCTTCTATGAACCTTTCCCGGGAGCCGGCTTAGTCCTTATTACATGCCTTTGGCGTCGGGCGTGCATGAGCTGGAAGGGTAGGAAGAAGCTTATCGAAGAGCTCGCTATGGTCCTTGTCAAGGTCAGGGCCCTGCAGGTGGGCACCTTCACACTTTCCAGCGGCAAGCTGAGTTCATACTACGTCGACCTAAGGGCAGTCCCGAGCTTCCCGGGAGCCTACAGATACGTGATAGACGCCTACCTCGCGCTGATAAAGAACGGAGTCGGGCTCAAGAAGTTCGACGAGATAGCCGGGATACCCACGGCCGGGCTAGCCTTCTCGTCGCCGGTCGCCCTCGAACTGGGCAAGCCGATGATATACGTCCGCAAGGAGGAGAAGGACTACGGCAGGAAGAGACGGATCGAAGGTTCTGTGAACCCTGGTTCACGCGTCCTGGTGATGGACGACCTGATAACGACGGGCCACTCGGTCCTCGGCGGCATAGAGGCGATCAGGGAGGAGGGTGCGGAGGTGAAGGACGTTGTGGTGCTGATAGACAGGCTGGAAGGGGGGAGGTCGAACCTGAAGAAGGCCGGCGTCACGCTGCACTCACTAACGGACATACTCGAGCTGGTGAGGACGCTGCACGAGAGGGACGAGATACCCGACGACGCCATGAAGGCGATCCGGGCCCAGGTCTCGGGCCGTCAGTAGACCATCAGGTTCTTCTCTTCGAGCAGGACGTGAAGGTTGTTCACCGCTCGGTAGACCTCGCTCTCCCTCTTGGCGCCGGTGCAGACGAGCTTCCCCGAGGCGAACAGAAGTATGACTGTCTTGGGGTCGGCCATCCTGTGAATGAGACCGGGGAACTGCTCCGGCTCGTACATCGACTTGGGAAGCTGCCGCGCGGCCTCCTCGAGGTGCACCTTCCCTCCCAGGTTCGCAGACGCGACGATGTTCTGGATCTCTATCTCGGCCTCGTTCTTGATCGGGATGCTGCCCTTCTTCAGTCTCCTGACGACTTCCTGGACGGCCTTCCTCGCCTGGTCTTCGGACTTGGCACCGGTGCAGACCATCTTGCCGGAGCTGAATATGAGCGTCGCCGTCTTGGGCGTCTTCAGCCTGAAGACCAGGCCCGGGAACTGGTCGGGGTGATACTCGACATCTACAAAATTCTTGGTAATTTGGTTCAGGTCGACCTTCTGATTGATCGACGCCGACGCGACCACGTTCTCGATGCTGACGATAGCCTTTGTTTGAGGCATTAGTCGGGCGCGAGATTCGGTGCAGTATATAAAGAGTATTTAAGCCGACGGCTTCGCGGAGCCCTCAGCCGGCGGAGGTTCGTCCTCTTCTCTCCTGCTTCCGCTGACGAACTCGATCAGGAAGACGATCACTATGATGATGGCTACCAGAATGTAGTTGAGAGGCGGCGGGAAGGCCTGGGAGACGTCTCCGAGGTAGGGAAGCGAGAAGAGCACCTCTCCTTTCACACAATCAGCAGGTACCGGCGGCCATTCGGAGGGCTCGTCCGGATAAGGATTGGTCAGCCTGTTGTCTCCCTGCGTTATCAGGCCCTGAGGCGTGATCTCCACTATCCTGTGTACGATGTCGACGTCTGTACACAAACCGCTTGACGAGGGTTTGGCGAAGACGATGACGTCACCCACATGGAGACTGGAGAACGGGACGCTCTGTGCGACGACAAGGTCGCCCACCTCGAGGGTCGGGACCATGCTCGGGGTCGGGTAGACGTCGTAGACCTGCACCCCTCCGACCCGGCTGTTGATGAGGAAGGAGGCCCCGGCGACCACGAGTAGTATGAGGACGGCGTAGGCCGCCGCCCTCGACGCTTTCGACCCGGAGCTCAAAGCGGCCACGTGTAATCTGCTCGATTGTTAAAGTTCGCGGATGGACGTTCCATAGCAGAGCCAGAAGCGAGAAATCTTAAGTAAAGACATGACCGGCCGCGCTTCCAATTGAAGATTACGTCGGTCATCAACATCATCGTCTTCAATGGGATGGCGCTCATCCTCGCGGCCCTGGTCTATAGCGACCGGGTCTGGAGGCTCGACTACTGGCAGTCCCTCGGGTTCACCCCGTCGACAGCATACTATCCTTTCTTCTACGTCACCTCCGCCGTCCGGGGCGGCACGACCATCCCGGGCCTCCTGACCGTCGACTGGATCCAGGTGATAATCGTCGTCGCGGCCGTGATCGACGGCGGCATCGCGTTCAGCGCGATCAGGCACAGGCGGAAGTGAGAAGCCGTGTCCCGAACCCGGGGCCGGCCTCGATGAACCGCTCCTACCGGGCGCTCTTCGTCGGCGTGGTCTTCCTCATCAGTTCGCTCGCGGTCGCGTCCCTCGGCAGCTACCTCCAGTCGCTCTCTCTCGTCGTCGTCTCCCTGATACTCGGCGTTGCGGGGGCGTTTGTGGCCCTGCGAGGGGTCCTCGAATTCATCGCCGAGCGGGTATGATCAGTACAGCCAGCAGGCGACGTAGTGCTCGGGCTTGACCTCCTTCAGCGCCGGCACCTGCTCCTTGCAGACATCCATCGCGTACGGACAGCGAGGATGGAACTTGCAGCCGCTCGGATGAGCGGTCGACTGCGGGAGCTCCCCGATTATGTTCACCTTCTTGATCTTGTCCTTCAGGGAAGTGTCTATCACGGGCGACGCCTGCAGCATCGCCTTGGTGTAGGGGTGGAGAGGGTCGAGCACGGTGGCTTCGGCTGCGCCTATCTCGTCGACCTGCCCCAGGTACATCACGGCGATCCTGTCGGCTATGACCCTGGCGACGGCCATGTCGTGCGTGATGAAGAGGAAGGCCACGTTGTTCGTCCGTGACTCGTTCTGTATGATGTGCAGGATGTCCCCCTTCAGCGAGGCGTCGAGCATCGAAACTGGCTCGTCCGCGACGACGAGAACGGGGTCGAAGATGAGCACCCTCGCGATCCCGATCCTCTGGCGCTGCCCCCCCGAGAGCTGGAAGACGTAGTTGTTGATTATCTGCTCGGGCAGACCCACCCTCTTCATCACATCCGAGATCCTCGCCCTGACATCTTCCCTCCTCCTGACGCCCTGTGCAGCCAGCGGAATCCGGAGCGCGTCGTAGACTCGCATATTCGGGTCTATTGAAGAGAACGGGTCCTGGAATATCATCTGCAGCCTCTTGCGCAGCGCCTTCCACTGCCGTCCCCGGGCCCTACCGACCTCCTGTTCCGCTCCGTCGTTAAGGATGATGGTCCCGCTCGACGGCCTGACCAGGCCGATGGCGGCCCTCCCCAGCGTCGTCTTCCCCGAGCCGCTCTCGCCGACCAGCGCCAGGATCTCCCCACGCCTCACGCTCAGCGTGACGCCGTCCACCGCCTTGACGACGGTCCCCTTCTCGAGGAACCCCTTCTTGCTGAAGTACACCCTGACGTCCTGGGCCCGGAGAACGACCCCGGGGCCGGCCTCAGTAGAGCCAGCAGGCAACGTCTTCTCCATCCGTCCTCTTCAGCCCGGGCCTCTCCACTGTGCACCTGTCCATCACGAACTGGCACCTCGCGCTGAAACTGCACATATCGGATGGCCTCGCGAGGTCCGGCATGAAACCCGGGATTCCCTTGATCTCCCTGCTCTGGAGCGTGGGGGTGGCCGCGAGGAGCCCCTGAGAGTAGGGGTGCCTGGGTCTGTTGAAGACGACGTCCGCCGGGCCGGTCTCCACCACCCTCCCGGCGTACATGATGTAGGCGGTGTCCACCACCTCCGAGAGCAGCGCGAGGTCGTGGGTGATGAAGAGGATCGAGATTCCCATGTCGTTCTTCAGCCTCTTGAGCAGGTTGATGACGCTGACCTGGGTCACCACGTCGAGGGCCGTCGTCGGCTCGTCCGCGAAGAGCATCTTAGGCTCCAGCGCCAGCGCCATTGCGATGAATGCCCTCTGCTTCTGCCCTCCCGAGAGCTCGTGCGGGTAACGCCTGGCGATGCTATCATCCAGGTCGACCATCTGCAGCAGCTTCCGCACGGCGAGTTCGCCCCCGTCCCTCCCGTGGATCTTCATGACCTCGTCGATCTGGGCACCGATGGTGAAGACCGGGGTAAAACCATTCATCGACCCCTGGAAGACCATTGCCATCTTGCTCCACCTGTAGTCCTTCCTGAACCTCTCCTCCGGGATGGTTAGTATGTCCGTCCCCTCGAACAGCACCTCCCCGCCCGCTATCCTCCCCGGGCTGGTGATAAGGCGCATCATGCCGAGAGCCAGCGTGCTCTTGCCGGAGCCGCTCTCCCCGGCGAGACCGACTATCTCCTGGCTGCCGACCTGCAGGTCGACCTCCTCGGCGGCCCTCACGTCCCCGCGGGGGGTCGCGTAGTAGATCTTCAGCCCCTTCGCTTCGAGCAGCGAGGTCATTTCGCGCTGACCCTTGGCGCCACTATCCGGTCGACGGCGAACCCTATCAGTACGAAGGGCAGAGAAGCGACGAGTATCATTATGCCAGGGAAGAGCGTCCACCACCACCAGCCGTGCAAAGAGGAGTCCGCTGTGATGGCCTCGTTCAGAATGCCTCCCCAGGTGATGACGTTCCCCGGCTCTATCCCGAGAAACGCAAGGGTCTCGGCGAAGATGATGACGCCGGAGACGCTGAGCGCGGTGAAGGCTATCGTGACGGGAGTGAGCCTCGGCAGGACGTGCGTCAGAAACGTCCTCGTGGAGGATATGCCCATGGCCCGGTCGGCTTCGATGTATGTCTGGGACCGGATGGAGAGCGTCACGGTGCGCGCGATTATGGCGAAGCCCGGCCAGGAGAGAGCGGCGATGACCAGCGCCTCGACGAGCAGCGAGAGCTGGACCGAGAATGAGAGCGCGATGATGAACGATATCCCGGGGACCGCAAGTATCACCAGGGTGCCCCAGGACATCACCTTGTCCCTCCACCCGCCGTAGAACCCGGCGAGGCCTCCCCAGAGGATGCCGCCGACTACCGAGAGCACCGAGGCTATCGTGCCGAGCTCGAGCGCCCAGGGGAGCCCGGCCAGAACGCCGAGGTCAATCGGCCTTCCGTAGCTGTCGGTCCCCATGGTCCCGTAGGAGTCGCCCACAAGCGACACCTGGGAGCTGGAAGGGCTGAGCGTCTGGTCTCCCAGGATCTGAAGGGTGACGGAGTAGGTTCCCTTCTGCACCGAGTTGTTCAGGAGCCGGGGCCCGTCGTTGCTGAACAGGGCCGCGAGCTCGCCGTTGGGGGTCACCACGGTGACGAAGGTGCCGGTCTGCGACTGGATGTACTTTGTCAGGGATTGGCTGACGGCCGCCGTGTGGATGTCGTACTCCGTCCCGGAGGTCGGGAACGAGAGCGCAATCTGAACGACGTTGCCGTCAGGCTTCGTCCAGATGACGTCCAGTTCATAGGCCGCCCCGCCGAAGTTCGGGGTAAGCACGAGATTGCTGGGCGGGACATCGTTGTTCCATGTGAACGTCTGGGTGCTGCTGTATGCCGAGCTGCTCCCGGAGGTACCCGTGAACTTGTCGAGGTTCACATCCAGGGTCTGGGGCGCGTCGACGCCCAGATAGTTGACCCAGACGGGAGGCGCTGCTTGCGGGTTGCCCTCCCAGGCCTTCGAATTCTCCCACTTTGTGTTGAGGGAAGACGGAATTCCCGCGACTACGTAGATGGAGGTCGCGAGGAGTATGATCAGGATTGCGAGGCCCGCGACGCCGGAGCGAGACTTCAGGAATTCCCTCGCGTAGCTTCTCTCCGTTCTCGTGGTTTCCATACTAATCCCCTGTCTTGATCCTCGGGTCGAGAAAACCGTACGCAATCTCGCCGATGTAGAGTCCCAGGAAGAGGATTATCGTGAGTATGAAGGTGGTCCCGAGGATGACCGGCAGGTCGCTGATCTGGATGGCCGCGAAGGTCAGGAAGCCCAGACCGGGCCATCTGAAGACAACCTCCAGTGTGATCGCCCCGCCGAAGGACCCTGCGACCGCGAGTATCGACTGCGTGGCGATTCCAGGCGAAGCGGTCCTCAGGACGTGCTTGAAGATGAGCCTCCGGTCGGTCATGCCGCGGGCGCGCGCCGTGGTGACAAAGTCCTCACCCATGGTGGAGATCACCAGGCTTCTCACCACATACGCGAAGCCCCCCACCGAGACGATAAAGAACGACAGGAGCGGGAGAGTCAGATGCCAGAGGAAGTCCGTGAAGTGAGGCAGTACCCCGGCGGCTACGTCGATGGAGGATATCCCACCCGACGGCAGCCAGTTGAGGGTATATGCGAAGTACGCGATGAGCAGGAACCCTATCCAGAAGGCAGGGATGCTGGAGTGTATCACAGCGATTATCGGGATCGACTTGTCGAACTTTCCTCCGGCGGACTTTGCGGCCAGAAGACCGAGAATTGCTCCCACAGCAACGACCAGAAGCGTCCCCGTCGTGAAGAGCACTACCGTGTTCGGCAGGTACGCGATTATGAGGTCGGCGACCTGCTTCGAGCCGTCGGGGGCCTGAAGGTTGTAGGCGGACCCGAGGTGGAACTCGAACAGGTTCAGCATCTGCAGCCCGAACTTCACCGGATACGGCTGGTTGAAACCGAACGCCGCCAGGTAGTTCGACTTGAAGGTCGCCACCGCTGCCGCTATCTGCGGAAGCGTCAGGCCGGTGTGGCTCTTGACAAGGTTCCTCTGAAACTCGCTCGCGGCCTCGTCGGCCGAACCTTCGATGACGCGCTGGAGGCTGGGGTAGATGCCTACGTACAGCAAAGACACGGCCGCGAACAACGCCAGCACATAGGATATCGTCTTACCTATGAGGAATCGGGCGTACCCCATCCTTCAGAGAAAGCGACGCCCCCTGGATTTAAAGTTGGTCGAGAATCCGAAGAACCGTTATATATCGCACTCGAGCCTAAAATAGCTCGAAAGCATGCAGTTAAGCTCAAATCAGAAAATACTCAGCTCTCTCATGATACTTTCAGTCTTGGCATTGTCTTCTCTTTTCGCAGTCCCGTTCGTCAGTGCCCAGGGCACTGCCTCGACGACGATACCATCGAGCCCCGCTCTGAACTCGATAACTCTGACGGACTATGGCGGAAACGACCAGAGTGGCATCGCTGACCTGGGAGCCGGAAAGATCCAGGCGTATGACTTTGCGCTCACGCCGACCGAAGCGTCCACGCTTCCCTCCACCGGTTTCAACCAGTACGTAGCGCCGGCTTCCTGGTACGGGCTCGAGATCAACCCAACGGCGACCCTCAACGGCTTCAATCCCCTGCAGTTCCAGCAGGTAAGATACGCACTGAACTACCTCGTCAACAGGGACTACTTCGTTGGCAACATCCTGGGCGGTGAAGGCATCGCGACCTACTCGGTCTTCGGTGGCGAGCCAGACCAGCTTGTAACGTCAGCTGCGACGGCTCAATTCTCGAACATCACCGACTCGATCAGCATCGCAAACAGCACGATCTACACGGCGCTGACGGCAGCTGGAGCGACCTTCAAGTCCACCGCGACACCGCAGTGGTCCTACCAGGGCAAGCCGATTGTCATCACCATCTTCGACAGGACGGATGACCCTGTCAGGCACCAGTACGACGGCTTCCTGGCGAGCCAGTTGCAGAAGGTCGGGTTCCAGGTCAACCTGATCCCAGGCACCCTCGCCACGGCGCTTACCTCGGTGTTCTCTACCGACCCCGTCAACGCAACATGGGACATCTATCCAGCGAGCTACGGAGCGGTCTACAGCTACTACGACGAAGGGTTCGCAGAGCTCTACGCTCCGATAGCAGGGGCCATCCCTGCCAGCAGCAGCCAGGGTGACGCCTTCGGCACCTACAACGACACAAAGTACGAGCAACCATCTACCGTTGCCCTCCTGAACACTGCAGACAAGTATGCCCTCGACTTCTTCAACACCAACTTCACAAGCTTCGCGCAGAGGAACGCAGACCTCAGCGCTCTGACCGTCGCTGGAATCAAGGCGGCCGTCGTCATCGGGCTAGCGACCTCGCTGGCCCCGTACGCGGCGTCCACTTCTCTCAGCGGCGTCTCAGCCAACTTTGTGGAAGACCCGCTGCTCAACGGGCTATCGTTCCTCACCATGAACACGCCCTCCGGAACCGCTGACATCGGGGTCAGACACCTGGCCCAGTCGTCCCTCAACCCGGTCGGCGGGTGGAACGACGCCTACAGCGCGGCATGGTCCGAGGCGACGATGTTCGCACCAGTCCAGTACCAACCATCCACCGGGTACCTCTACCCTGCAGGGTGGAGTTTCAACGTGAAGGCTAACGACCCTGCTGCGGATGTCCCCGTCCCATCCAGCGCCGTGGTCCTGAACGCGACAGCGGACAAGTTCATCAACGTCCCCTCGGGCACCATGGCCAAGTCGGCCGTCGTCGCGAACTTCGCACCCATGCTCTCCGAATCCTGGCAGGACGGACAGCCGGTCACTCTCGCTGACCTTCTCTACCAGTACATCCTCGCGGGAGAAGTGACGCAGAATCCGCACAGCCCCGTCTACGACGGATACTCGTCGGCGGTCTTCGGACCCAGCTGGCAGACGGTCCTCGGCCTCCAATTCATCAACTCCACATCCATCGAAGTCTACTCGACCTTCTACTATCCCGACACGTACTACTCGGGCATAAACGCGGCGGGCGCTCTCTTCGCCTTCACACCGAGCACCAGGGGTGACGGACAGCTGCCGTGGCAGGTCTACGCAGGCATGGCCTCGCTGGTATCCTCAGGAAAGGACGTCTGGTCGAGTTCCACAGCCTCCGCAGACAACCTCCCGTGGCTCTCGCTCGTCAACCCGACCGACGTCTCCAACATCGAGGCGGCTCTCACTGCCGACGCGTCCAGTTCCTACATCCCGCCGGAGTTTGCTTCGCTGCAATCTCTAACGGGAGTAACCCTGGTCACACCGACTCAGGCTGCCAGCGGTTTCACCGCTGCAGACCAGTTCATGACCAAGTACGGGAATGGCGTCATCGGGAACGGGCCGTTCATCCTCACCGACTACTCGGCATCGACCTCACCGGCGTTCATGACACTGACCAAGAACCCCGCCTTCAACTGGGGCAACCAGATGGCACCGCAGCTGGGCGCGCCAGCGGTTCTCCTGAGCCAGGAAGCGACCATCCCAGGCATCATCAACCCAGGGCAGACAATAACCGTCACAGCACTCCAGACACCGGACGGCTCCAGCCAGGCAACTCCGGCTGCCGACGCCGCCGTCACCCTGCAGATGATCTCCAACGGCCAGGTCGCCTACCAGACGAACATGACAAGCAACTCCGCAGGTCAGGTGACCTTCACGGTCCCCTCGACGCTGCCGCTCGGAGCCTACATCATCTCGCTCTGGACAGCCACACAGGCTTCGACGCTCTATAACCCGCTCACGCAGGCGGTGGAGTTGAGCGCGGCCAGCGTGACGACGACCTCGAGCACGACCACAACGACGACCGCGTCGTCGTCCACGAGTAGCACGTCGATCTCCCTTTCACCGGCGATGCTAGGCGGGCTAGCAATAGTGACGGTCGTCATCGTCGCTGCCTTTGCGCTCGGTTCGAGCCGCAGGCGCAGCAGCGGACTTCCATCAGTACAACCAGCGTCCCGATAGAGAAAATGTGATGGGACGAGCCCAGGCTCGTCCTTCCTACTATTTCATCAAGAACCGAAAAGATGCGGTTCTGTGCCACTGTGCAAATATACGCGCGCGGAATGTGTCGTGCGTCCGCCCAGTGTCGCAAACCGCTGACCCTCTCTTCCAACTTCTTGTCCGCAGGTCGAGGGGAGAGACCCGGGCGCGGGCGCTGATAGACGAGGTCTCACTGCAGCTCGGCGCGGGCTCCTCCTCCCATGAGAGGGTCGTCATCGCGGTGGCGCTCGTCAGGGCGGGAGAGCCGCCGGAATCGGTCGGCACGTTGATGTCGTGGAGAGAGTTCGAGGACTTTTGCGCGGGGATCCTCGAGGCCAGCGGCTATTCGGTCGCACGGAACATAGTCATCACGAAGCCCAGGAGGCAGCTGGACCTGTTCGCCGAATCGGCAGGGCTGGCGCTCTCGGTCGACTGCAAGCACTGGGCGAAGGGGTTTTCCCCCTCCGAGCTCGCCAGGATAGCAACGGACCAGGTCGAGCGTACGATCCTCTACAAGGCGAAGCGTTCGGTGAGGATACCCGTCCTTCCGGTCATACTCACCCTCGTGGATGCTCCCGCCAGGGTCGTCAGCGGCGTCCCGGTGGTGCCTATGTTCGCGCTGAGGGACTTTCTCGCTTCGGTGAACCGGTTCGAGCCGGGCCTCGGGATGGTCTGAGTGGCGTCTCAGCCAAATGCCTTCAGGTCATATTGAATATCCGTAACTCTGTTACTTCATCGACGCCAGGGGCGAGCGCCCTCCTAAGCGTATTAAGCATGTGCTCCCTCTTCGACTCCCGTGCGCGTCCATCCCAACAAGAAGGCGATAAGGGCACTCGGCATCGCGGAGAGCTTCAGGAGGACGGACAGGTTCTCGCGCATCGCTGGGGTCGTGATGAGGTCCGACCTGGTCGTCGACGGGTTCGTCTTCGGAAGGGCTCGCGTCGGCGGGAACGACGCCACGTCCGCCCTTACCCGGATGTGCAGAAGGCTCCACAGAGACGACGTCAACGTGCTCCTTCTCTCCGGAGCGATAATCAGCTACTACAACGTGGTCGACGTGGACGAGCTCTCGGCGAAGACCGGCCTGCCGGTGGTCTGCCTCACCTACAGGCCCTCGTCGGGCATTGCCGAATCTCTCCGCACGCGGTTCGCGGACTGGGAGGTGAAGCTCGCGCTCTACGAGAAGCTCGGCGCGAGGACGCCACTCGACCTCAGGACCGGCAGGAGGGTCTACGCTCGCCTCGCCGGGATAGGTCGGGACGAGGCCCGCATGGTGGTCGACGCATTCGCCCTCCAGGGCTCATACGCTGAACCGGTGCGTGTGGCGCGTCTGCTCGCCAGGGCCAGGCACGCGGATCAGGCTGCAACCTGAATGTCCGCGGCCAGCTCCAGGTATCTGGGGCCGATCTCCCTGACCTTGCGCACGCTGAACCTGCCCCCCGTCCCGAGGATGCCCGAGACCTCCTGAGACAGCTCCCTCTCCGCCTCCCCGTAGTCGTACCCCGAGACGTGGCGGTAGTAGTGGACCCAGCCGTTCCCCCTGGTCATCTTCGCCGCAGTCTCGAGGAACCTGTGGGACTGAGAGGGGTGCGGCATCAACACGCGATCGAATTTGATGTCGAGCAGCTCGGGAAGCCTGCGCGCGTCCTCGTTGAGCGTGGTGGTCAGGCCCTCGACCTTGTTCATCTTGTTGTTTCGGAGATGCAGCTGGAACGCGACCCCGTTCAGCTCGTTGCTGTAGACGGTCGCCCCCCTCTTCTTGGAGAGCGTGTTGGAGTACGGCCCTACTCCCGCGAACATGTTAAGGACGAGCTCCTGAGGCCGCGACATCTCGACGATCCTCAGCCTCTCCGTCGAGAGTCTGGGAGAGAAGTAGCACTTCTCCACGTCGACGGCAAATCGGAGCTGGTTCTCTCTGTGGACCGTGAGGGTCCTCTGCTCGCCTGCGATGTGCCTCAGCTTCCGGAGGCGGAAGTCGCCCTCGAGGCCGCCCTCCTGGTCGAACACCGCCTTCACGTTCTTCATCGACGCGAGGATGGCCGCTCCGACACGGCCGCCCTGCTCCTTCACCGACTCGCCCAGCTTCACTATTGCGATGTCTCCTATGATGTCTATTCCCGTCTCGACGGCCCTGGCCTCCCGCTCGGAGAGGACCCCCTCAAGGGATTTTTGCAGCAGCCTGACCAGGTCCCGTCTCACCGCCTTTCCCGAGACTCATTCCTCGGCGGCCTCCCTCGGCACGCCCCGCGTCACGTAGTAGTACTGACCCTTCTCCTTCTGCTCTCTATCCAGCTTGCCGTCTGGCTTGTTCACCCTGGGCCTCCCGCTGTTGATATCCCTCCGGTAGGTAAGTCCGACCTCCTTCAGGAAGATGTTCATCCCGTCCTCCTTTCCGAGGGGGGCTGTTGCTGAGCCGACCTTTCCGGGCCGACCCGTGAACACGAGCATGCGGTCAGAGACTAGGTCCAGGAGCTGTATGTCGTGGTCGATGACCATCGCGCTCTTGCCGACCGCCTTGACCAGCCTGCCGATCGCCTTGGCAATTACGAACCTATCCTCGACATCCACGAACGCACTCGGTTCGTCAAGCGCGTAGATGTCCGCCTCTTGGGCGAATGTCGCGACGATCGCGACCTTCTGGAGCTCGCCTCCGCTGAGCTCCGAGACGTTCCTCGCCAGGAGCTTCTCCATCCTGAGCGGGGCCGCGAGCGAGGCCTGCAGGTTGGGGTCGTCGTAGCCCTTTCCGACCTTCTCGGTGAAGAACTCCTGGACGGTGCCCGGAAAGTCTGACCTGAGGTACTGGGGCTTGTAGGCTATCTTCGCCCCGACGTTGACGCTGCCCGAGTCGGGCTTTTCCTCGCCCGCGAGAATACGCAGGAAGGTCGTCTTGCCCAGGGCGTTCGCGCCGATGATCCCGAGGACGATGCCCCGGGTCAGCTCCCCCCCGTTGGCGTCGAGGGAGAATCCCGGGTAGGTCTTCTTGATGTCCGTATAGCTCGCCACGACCTCGGTCGACTGCTGGCTCTCGACCGCCGTCGGGGCCTGGAAAGTCACCGCTCTGTCCCTGAACCGGATGTTCTCCTGGGGCAGCATCCCCTCCAGCAGCGAGTTGATTCCGGTACGCGACGGGTAGAGGGAAGAGACGACACCGTAAGCGCCCGGCTCGCCGTAGATTATCTGGACATAGTCGCTCGCGTAGTCCAGGAACGTGATATCGTGTTCGACAAGGACCACGAACTTGCCCTTGGCGGCGATCTCTCTGATGAGACGGGAGACGGCCATCCTCTGGTACACGTCGTTGAAGGAAGACGGTTCGTCGAAGAGGTAGATGTCGGCGTTCTTGAGTGCCGCAACCGCCACTGCCACGCGCTGCAGCTCGCCGCCGCTAAGGTCTGGGACGTTCTTGGGGAGCGCCTCAGTGAGGCCCAGCTCCGCTATGACCTTCTTGCTCTCCCCTGTCTCGTCGACCTTCTCCAGCAGCGACCTGACGTCCTTCCTCCATATCTCGGGCAGCTTGTAGACCGCCTGGGGCTTCAGCGACACGCGGACCTCCCCCGTCGAGACGCGCTTGAAGTGCTCCTTCAGCTCCCGCCCGCTCAGATAGTCGAGGAACTTGTCCCAGGACGGTTCGTGCTCGTAGTCCCCAAGGTTCGGGATGAGCTGCCCCGAGAGGATCTGTAGAGCGGTCGACTTGCCGACTCCGTTCCTTCCCACCAGCCCGACCACCTGCCCTCTTCTCGGGGTGGGGAGCCTGTAGAGCCTGAAAGAGTTTATGCCGTACTGGTGGACCTTGTCCTTCGTCAGCTCTTCGCCGAGGTTGAGAATCGTGATGGCGTCGAACGGGCAGACCTTGACGCAGATGCCGCAGCCGATGCAAAGCGTCTCCGAGATCACGGCAAGCTTCTCCTCTCCCAGGTGGATGCAGTCCTCGCCGTTGATGTTGACGGGGCAGTCCCTGATGCACTCTAGGCCACACTTGTCAGAGTGGCAGAGGTCATCGTCCAGGACCGCGACCCTGTGCACCATCGTCGGGAGCGGCGCGTCAGTCGGTTCTTAGCCTTTTGGCGATTGGACAGAAGCTGCAGATCTTCGGGTCGCCCCCAAGGGAGAGGCCCTCGTAGCTGTACTTCTTCCTCGCCTCGGCCCAGACCGCGTCCTCCCTGTGCTCCCCGTTCAGATGCATCGTCTCGTGCTCCTCGATGAGCGGTCTCAGCCTGCAGCCGGAGCAGTAGCTCTTTACGAAAGCCACCCTGCCTCCCGTGGAGTTGTAGAGCATCAGCGCCGCGGTCCCGCCCGTGAGCCACGCCATGAGTGCGAACGCGAGGGGCCCGAGCGTCGTCGAGAGCAGGTAGCCTATCGTGACCGTCATCGCGAGCAGGGCGACTCCGAGCAGTCGTCCCTCCCTGCCGCTCGGATACGAGAAACCTATCGCCCGTTTGGGGATGGACGAAAGAAGCAGCGGAGGGAACGACAGCGTTACGAGACGAGAAAGTGTGACGAACCTGACGTCCGGTGCCGGGGCTCCCGCTCCCGCAGTCTTCAGGACACGTGTCTCCACCATCTAGATTCTGCCTCGCAACCCGGCCGCCGGTACCTTCGCGCCGGTTCCCTATTTATGCGAAGAAGCCAGGTTACGGTACATTGTACCGATTCGCTCCTCCAGTCGACCGCCGAACTGCCTGACCTCCTTGGCGACGGTAGGCGTGAGGTCGAGAGAGAGCGGAGATATCGATATCGCGTCCTCCTTGTGGACGGCGTACACGTCGGAGTCCTTCTGGAAGGTGGGAAGGCGCGCCCCCCAGACCCAGTAGTAGGGCCGTCCTCTGGGGTCCTTCCTCTCGATGACGTAGTCGCGGTACTTCCTCACCTCGATGGAGGTGAGTTTCACCCTGGTCCCTTCGACCGTGTTCCAGGGGAAGTTCACGTTCAGGAGGCTGACCCCCTCGGGAAGCCCGTTCTCGAGCACCTCGAAGGTGATCTCGGCCGCCACGCGCGCCGGCAGGTCGAACCGCGAGTCCTTCTGGCCGTGGCTGAACCTGCTCGTGGGGTGGACCTCCATCGAGAAGGCGATGGATGGTATGCCGAGCAGCGCCGCTTCCATCGCAGCTGCGACGGTCCCGGAGGCGAGGATGTCCTGGATCGTCAGGTTCTCCCCTATGTTGATTCCGGAGGCGAGCATGTCCGGCCTGCGCGGGAGCATCTTGTTGACACCCACCATCACGGAGTCTGCCGGGCTCCCCGAGACCGCGTGGCAGACCCGGCCGTGCACGAGCACCTTCTCCACCCGCAGCGGTCTGTGGAACGTCAGGCTCATTCCGGCGGCGCTCTGCTGGCCCTCCGGAGCGATGACCGCGACGTTCACCCTTGGAGAGATTGAGTCGGAAAGGGCGACGATTCCCGGACTGAACACGCCGTCGTCGTTTGTGACCATGACGAGGGGCTTCCTCGCGGCGGACCTTGCTTTCACATCCTTCCCTCTCTTATCTTCGCGGCCACGGCCGCCAGGCCCGCCTCGGGGTCCCTGCAGCCGTAGTGGTCCTTCAAGATAGCCCTCGCGCGCTCCGGTGTGTCTTCAGTGAAGATAAGGTAAGCTATCTGTTTCTCGTCGTCCGCGAGCGGCAGACCGTCCACCAGCCCAGAGATCCTCGCTTCGTCCTCCGTCACCTCGTCGAGTACCCTCCGCATCCTGTGTGAGAGTTCTCTCGCCCTCCTCCGGAGTATAACGATGTCCTGAGCCAACCAGTCGAGCTCATCGTACACATCCCCGACCCGCCGCACCAGGTCGTCCGTGGACATCCCAACGCTCGCTACGAGAAGGTCGCCCTCCGAGTAGTCCGCGACCTTCCGCCCCCGCATGAAGTACAGCTTCCTCTGTCTGAGATACTTCCCGCTCTTCATGTTGTTCTCCGTCAGCAGCCCTTCGTCCCTGACCTTCTTCAGGTGCTTCAGGACACCCTGGACCGAGATCCCCGTGAGCTCTGACATCTCGCTCAAGGTCGCTGGTCTGGATGAGAGGAGGTTGGCTATCTTGAGCCTTATCCTCGAGCTCGCAAGCTCCTCAATCGCGACCATTACACACTCTCGTCCGGGGAAAGGTTCATAAGCATTTAACTTCTGGCTAATTAACCAGTAGTTAATATGTCTGAGGAGAGAAAGAACCTGCGTGACATGCTCGACGAGCTCGACCGCTTCTTTGAAGAGTTCGAGCGCGCGATTGAACAGACGGTAAGGTCCAGCGTGAACACCGGAGCCAAGGCGTTCTCGAAGCCGGTTGTGGCCGGCATGGCGATGGGGCTGGGACCGGAGGGAAAGCCCAGGATACAGTTCTTCGGCGACAACTTAGTAGGACCGGATGGCTACCGCGCGCCCATCTACGAACAGGTCGTGGACGAGAAGGAGGGTAGCCTGAGGCTCATCGTGGAGCTGCCCGGTGTCGAGAAAGAGGACGTACAGATCTCGGCGCTGGAGGACCGGTTGTCTCTCGAGGCGGCGCGGGGCGAGAGAAAGTACAGGATGGAACTCACCCTGCAGAGCGCGATCGACCCGGAGTCCGGCACCGCTTCTTACGCGAACGGGATACTGGAGGTGGTCTTCAAAACTAGGGACAAGACTAATAAGGGATACAGGAGGGTAACAGTTGTCTGATAAAGGCGTGAGCCAGCAACAAGTACAGCTTAAGGTACTCGAAGCTTACACGAGAGATGTAGGCCGCGGAGTAGCCAGAATCGATTATGATGCGATGGATGCGCTCGACGCCTCCACCGGTGACGTGATAGAGATCAAGGGAAAGCGGAGGACGGTGGCCAAGTGCCTGCCGCTGTACCCTTCCGATGAAGGGCGCGGGATAGTAAGGATAGACGGTCTGATCAGGAACAACGCCGGGGTCGCGATAGGGGACATGGTCGTGGTCAAGAAGGTTAAGGCTCCGCCAGCGGAGAAGGTCGTGGTCGCGCCGCTCGAGGCCGTCCCACCAATCGACGAGAGGTACCTCGCCGACGCCCTCGAGAGTGTGCCCGTCACCAAGGGCGACAACGTCATGATACCCTACTTCGGCGGAAGGCTGACCTTCCAGGTCGTGGGTCTCAGCCCGGCGGCCGAGGCTGCCCTCATCACCCAGAGGACCGTCTTCGTCATCTCCGAGAAGGGAGAGGCTCTCAGGGGCGTCCCGCAGGTCACCTACGAGGACATCGGAGGCCTGAAGGACGAGATACAGAAGGTCAGGGAGATGATAGAGCTCCCGCTGCGTCACCCAGAGATTTTCGAGAAGCTCGGCGTGGAGGCACCGAAGGGAGTGCTCCTGTATGGTCCACCGGGAACGGGCAAGACCCTGCTCGCAAAGGCGGTCGCGACTGAGAGCAACGCGCACTTCATACCGATCTCCGGACCCGAGATCATGAGCAAGTTCTATGGCGAGTCCGAGGCCAGGCTCAGGGAGATATTCAAGGAGGCGAAGGAGAAGGCTCCGACCATCATTTTCATCGACGAGATCGACTCGATAGCGCCCAAGAGGGAAGAGGTCACGGGCGAGGTCGAGCGCAGGGTGGTAAGTCAGCTTCTCTCCCTAATGGACGGACTCGAGGCGAGGGGCAAGGTCATCGTCATCGCGGCGACAAACAGGCCCAACGCCATCGACCCGGCGCTCAGGAGGCCGGGACGCTTCGACAGAGAGATCGAGATCAAGGTGCCCGACAAGAAGGGCAGGTACGAGATACTCCAGATACACACGAGGCACATGCCTCTCACACCTGACGTCGACCTGGAGAGGCTCGCCTCCGTGACCCACGGCTTCGTGGGGGCTGACACCGAGTACCTCTGCAAGGAGGCTGCCATGAAGACGCTGCGCAGGATGCTCCCGGTACTCAAGCTCGGAGAAGAGAGGCTCAGCCCTGAGATTTTGGACAAGCTCATCGTGACCATGAGCGACTTCGAAGAAGCGCTCAAGGATGTCATGCCATCCGCGATGCGCGAGGTCTATCTCGAGACGCCCGACGTCAAGTGGGCGGACATCGGAGGCCTGGAGGAGGTCAAGAAGGAGCTGCAGGAGGCGGTGGAATGGCCGCTCAAGTTCCCGGACCTGTACAAGGCGATAGGCTACAACATGCCAAAGGGCGTGATGCTCTTCGGCCCGTCCGGCACCGGCAAGACCCTGCTCGCAAAGGCGGTCGCTACGGAGAGCGAGGCCAACTTCATCAGCATCCGGGGCCCCGAGCTCCTCAGCAAGTGGGTAGGCGAGTCAGAAAGAGGAGTCCGAGAGGTCTTCAGGAGGGCGCGCCAGGCGGCCCCGTGCGTCATCTTCTTCGATGAGATCGACGCCCTGGCTCCGACCAGGGGAATGGGAGGCGACAGTATGGTGACCGAGAGGGTTGTCAGCCAGCTCCTGACGGAGCTCGACGGCATCCAGTCCCTGCACGGCGTTGTCGTCCTCGCGGCGACCAACAGGATCGACATGGTCGACCCGGCGCTCGTGAGACCAGGACGGTTCGACAAGACCATCGGGATACCGCTACCGAACAAGGAAGCGCGCGCCCAGATACTCAGCATCAACCTCGAAGGGAAGCAGAAGGACAAGGATGTGGTCGTTGACAGGCTGGTGGAGATGACCGAAGGGTTCAGCGGCGCGGACGTCGCGGCCCTGGTCAACACGGCGGTCTCCATAGTCCTGCAGGACTACGTCGCCAAGTACCCCAAGCCGGACGACGCCAAGGCGCACATCAAGGAAGCGATAGTCACGATGGACCACTTCAAGGAAGCAGTCAAGAAGGTCCGCACCTCGAGGGAGTCCAAGCCGATGGAGAAGGTCGCGGTGCCGTACTACAGGTAGGCGCCGCAATCTCTTTAATCGCGAGGCCGGCACCGTCGTTTCTCTTGTCCCAGCAGGTCAAGATAATCGGTAGAGGGACCTGGCTAGACCGCGTCGCCAGCGAGGTCGTAGAGAGGGACAAGTCGCTGGGAAGGGACCTTTCACTGATCAGGGTCGAGAGCGGACTGGGCGCGTCTGGGCTGCCCCACATCGGCAGCGTCGGCGACGCAATCCGGTCATACGGCGTCAAGATGGCGCTCGAGGGGCTGGGGTACAGGTCGGAGCTCGTCGCATTCTCCGACGACCTCGACGGCTTCAGGAAGGTCCCTGCGGGATTCCCTGAGTGGCTCAACGACTACGTGGCCCACCCCGTGACCCGGGTGCCCGACCCCTTCGGGTGCCACAGCTCGTTCGGCGCGCACGTCGGCTCCCTTCTCCGCTCCTCGCTCGACGCGCTGGGGGTCGAGTACAACTTCATGAGCGGGGCCGAGGTATACAAGAAGGGCCTCCTCAACGAGCAGATCAAGACCATCCTGCAGAACGCCGACCTCGTCGGCGAGAAGATCAAGGAGTTCACAGGCCAGGACAAGTACACCGAGAGGTTCCCCTACACGCCCATCTGCAAGAACTGCGGCAGGCTATACACCACGGTGGTGACGAGCTTCGACGCGGCGCGCGACACCGTCCACTACAGGTGCGAAAGCGCGAAGATCAGGGACAAGGTCGTGAAGGGTTGCGGCTACGAGGGCGACCGGAACATCACCGAAGGGGAGGGGAAGCTCGTCTGGAAGAGCGAGTTCGCCGCGCGCTGGGCGGCGCTCGACATCAGGTTCGAGGCATACGGCAAGGACATCGCCGATTCCGTGAAGGTGAACGACTGGATCTGCGAGAACATCCTGAAGAGGGCGCCCCCCCACCATGCCCGGTACGAGATGTTCCAGGAGAAGAGCGGCAAGAAGATATCCAAGTCGGTGGGCAACGTCCTGACACCCGAGGACTGGCTCTCCTACGCCTCAGCCGAGAGCCTCAGGCTGCTCATGTTCAAACGGATCGTCGGGGCGAGGAACATCTCGATAGAGGACATCCCCACCTACATGGACGAGTTCGACGAACTCGAATCGTACTACTTCTCGAAGGACAGAGAGACCAATCAGCTGAAGGACGCGCGGCTCAGGGGCCTGTACGAGTACACCGTGCTCACCCGGGCCCCTGCAGCACCGTCGGTGCACGTACCGTACAAGCAGGTCGCAGAACTGGCGGCTACCGCACCGGAAGGGACGGTCGTCGACTACGTCACCAGGAGGCTGGTGGCGAACGGCGCCGTCGAGGGTGCGTCGCCGGACCTCGCGAAGCGGATAGGCTGGGCCTCCAAGTGGGCCCACGCGGTCGCCCTTCGGGCATCCGGTCCCGCTCCAGTCAATGCGGAGACAAAACTCTCAATCGATGCTCGCACGACCGACGCTCTGAGGCGCTTCGCGGACGCCCTGGACGGTTGCAACACTCCGGACGACGTTCAGGCAGCGGCATTCGACGCCGTGAAGAAGTCCGGGACTACCACGGCCCAGTTCTTCTCTGCCGTCTACCGCATACTGGTCGGCACCGAGAGAGGACCGAGGCTGGGGCCCTACGTGATAGATGCGGGGCGGGGAACGGTGCGGGAGAAGCTCGAAAGGGCGCTCGAGCGCGCAGCCTCGGCCGGCTGAAGCTCCCATGTTTTTAATACCCTAGACAAAGAGGTCCGAAAGGGGCCCGTAGCCTAGTACGGATCAGGGCATCAAACCGTGCTTGGTGTGCATGCCTGCGAAGCTGGAGATCTCACGACCAGAAGCCGCCGGTTCAAATCCGGCCGGGCCCGCCAACGCCACTTCTCGTGTGGTTTCGTCCAGTTGCGCTGGCTTATCCTCACGCCAAAGCGATACCGAAGTTCTAGGCTCGAATATCGAAAAGACCCTCTTCACTGGGAAGGGGAAGGGCCGGCGGGCGGCGGGGTCGGTCTCGACCTAGTCCTCCAGAGGTAGACCGGGACCAGCACCAGCAGGCAGACCTGGAACACCGAACCCAGCGCGAATATGGCCAGCGGCAGGTACTGACCCGTTGCGGCGAAGGCGTAGTGCTCCGGCTGGGGAAGCGAGACTGCGAGGACGAGCACCGCGAGAACGATGATGAGGTAGTATGACCACCTGTACTTCTTCGCGACCGCCAGGCTCGCGCCCGCGTAGGCGAACTCGCCTGCGAACAGGCTTGCGAGCAGCCAGCCAGGCACTACTCCGCTCGCTACGTAGAGCAGCACGAACCCCAGAGCCACCGTCGCGAAGATCAGCCCGTCCACGGCTCTCTTGAGGTTGCCCATCGACGCGCGACGCCTTCGCGGAGAGTCGGATAAATATTCGGCTGCGTAAAGGCGCGCGTTGGAGCCTTGCGCGTGAGCGTCAAGATTGTAGTCTCTGGGCGCGTCCAGGGCGTCTCGTTCCGAGCGACCCTCAGGGAGAAGGCTATGCATCACGGGGTCGATGGATGGGTCAGAAACACGACCGACGGCTCGGTCGAGGCGCTGCTGCAGGGAGAAGAGCCAGCCGTAAGGAAGGTTGTCGACTGGGCGCGTCGCGGCCCGCCGTCCGCGTCTGTTTCCGCGCTCGTAGAGAAGAGGCTGGATTCGCATCCCAACAGGGCCGGATTCACCATACTCAGCTGATGCTGCAAAGCATAAATTAGTCTCGGCAGAGCGCCGCGCCATGAAGAAGGTCGCCCTGATTCGGGGTGACGGAACGGGCCCCGAGCTCGTTGATGCGATGCTGCCCGTCCTTCAGGCGAGCGGCTCGAAAGCTGAGTACGTGAGTTGTGACGCGGGTGCCGATTGGTGGGAGAAGAACAAAGGACCGACCTTCGTGCCCGACGCCACGTGGAAGGTCCTCGAAGAGGCGAGCTGCTGCTTCAAGGGACCGACGACCACGCTCCCGATAGCCGGCACCCCCCGGTCGGTCGCGATAAGCATCCGCCAGAAGTTCAACCTCTACGCGAACGTCAGGCCGGTAAAGACGTTCCCGAACAGGGTCGGACCGATGGGAGATGTGGACTTTCTGTGTGTCCGCGAAGGGACCGAGGGCCTCTACTCTGGGATCGAATACAAGGCTACCGAAGACGTCGCGCTCGCCGTGAGGGTCATAAGCCGCGGCAAGTCGACCAAGGTCTCGAAGTACGCTTTCGAAGAGGCGAGACGGCGCGGCTGGAAGAAGCTGGCCGCGATAAACAAGGCCAACATCCTGAAGGTCACCGACGGCCTCTTCCTGGAATCGGTCCACGACGTGGGCAAGAACTACCCGGAGGTGGAGATAGAGGACCTCTTCATCGACAACTTCGCGCAGCAGCTCGTCAAGAACCCGCAGAGGTTCAACCAGACAATAGTGCTGGGGACGAACCTGTTCATGGACATCCTCTCCGAGGAGGCAGCCGGCCTCGTCGGGAGCATCGCCATGATCTACTCGGCGAACTTCGGGGATAACTACGCCATGTTCGAGCCGGCCCACGGGAGTACCCCGAAGTACAGGGGGATGAACAAAGTGAACCCGGCCGCGACGATCCTCTCTGGTTCTTGGATGCTCGAGTACATAGGCGAAGAGAAGCAGGGCAAGGCCGTCTTCGACGCCACGATGAAGGTCATCGGCGAAGGGAAGCACGTGACCTACGACCTCGGAGGCACGGCGGGCACCAAGGAGATGGCGCAGGCCATCATCGCGAAGCTCTGAATTCTTGTCGGAATAAAACCCGCAGCGGTCCTCGTCCGACAAGAACCCTTATGTAATTGAAAAGCCTCGTTGGGCTCACATGTCTCTTCTGATTGACGTCGACGCTGAGATAGACAGACAGAGCCTGCTCAAACACCCTTTCTACCGAAAGTGGTCCGAAGGGGGGCTGACGAGGCAGAACCTCGCGGGTTACTCTCTGGAGTATTTCCAGCTGGTGAAGGCTGTGCCGAGCATGGTCACCAACGTCGCGTCGTTCGCCGCGCCCAGTCGAATGGGGGCGATAAGGGCCAATGCGGCAGAGGAGCTCACCCACATCGACCCGTGGGTTAGGTTCGCCGGGTCGCTCGGGGTCAACAGGAGCAAGCTCGAGGGTTATCCAGGGGCGCCCGCGACCACCCGGTCGGTCAGGGCCCTGAATTCACTGACTACCTCTTCGTTTGAGGAGGGCGTGGCGGCGATGTACGCTTACGAGAAGCAGCTTCCCGAGATAAGCCGGTCCAAGATAGACGGTCTCAAGAAGCACTACGGAATGGAGGGCGGCGACGCAACGAACTACTTCGAACTGCACGAGGAGGCCGACGTTAGGCACGCAGCCGTATGGAGGTCGTTCCTCACCAGGACAGGACGCTCAGATGAGACCATCATGACCGCTGTGAAGGGGTCGCTGAGGGCCCAGAACGAGCTCCTCGACTCGGTCATGGACAGCCACTGCTGACCCACCCGACCGAAGCCCGGGGCCATCCTTAAGACACGGCGCATGCCCGGAACGCAGGCATTGACCGACCGGCTCTTCGTCGAGA
>JAJYWC010000058.1 GCA_021791695.1 archaeon
ACGCAATCTTCGACTGACAACCTCGAATTTGCTGCGAGCAAGTTGAGGGACATGGAAGACTTCACCCTCGTCCCGATAAGAGCCATCTCAGAAGAAGAGTATCAGGGGCCGGTATTCAATATGGAAGTGCAGGGCGACCACTCCTACTCGGCCAGTTTTGTCGCGGTTAGCAACTGTCAGAACTACGACATCAGCCAGCGGAGGAAGACCGAGGGAATCGACATGGCTCCGAAGGGCGTGGTAGAGCTAGCGCTGCAGAACGGTTGCGAGGGGATAGCCTACACCTACAACGAGCCGAGCATCTTCATCGAGTACGCGAGAGATGTGGGGAGGGTGGCTCACGAAAAGGGCATCTTCAACGTCTTCGTCTCGAACGGCTTTGAGACTCCTGAGGCCGTCTCAGTGATGGGGGAGTTCCTGGACTGCCTCACGGTGGACTTTAAGGGGAGCGGCGAGACGGAGTTCGTGAGGAAATACATAGGCATACCCAACGCGGACCCGGTCTTCCAGACGCTGCTCGAAGTCAAGCAGAAGACCAAGATCCACGTGGAGGTGACTGACCTGATAGTACCGAAGGTCGGCGACGACCTGGCGAGCGCGCGCAAGCTGGCCAGGTGGGTGTACGACAACATGGGACCCGACACCCCCATCCACTTCCTGCGGTTCCATCCAGACTACAAGATGGTGGACATACCCGTGACGCCGGTAGGGACGCTGGAGAAGCACGTCAAGGTCGCGAAGAAGGAGGGCCTGAGGTACGTGTACATCGGGAACGTCCCCGGGCATCCAGCCGAGAACACCTACTGTCCCGGCTGCGGCAAGGTCCTCATCGAGAGGGGCGGATACGAGCTTGGCGCCTACAACCTAGACGTGGCGAACAGATGCCAGTTCTGCGGCTACCAGACGCCCGTCCGCGGGCCGCTGAGCGCTTCCGCCCACGAAGACAGGTTCAAGCTTGTAGTAGGCTGAGCTGGCGCGGCTCCTTCAGGAAGCGCTCGACATCGAGGGCGGCCTTACAACCGTCGGCCGCTGCCGTGACGGCCTGTCTGTAGCGGAAGTCTCTTACATCGCCGGCGGCGAAGACGCCCTTGACGTTGGTCTCCGTCTCGTTCTTCACAAGAAGATAGCCGTTGTTGTCGAGGTCGAGCTGACCCTTGAATAGCTGGGTGTTCGGGTCGTACCCGATGGCAACGAACAGGCCGTCGAGGCTTAGCGTCTTCTCCTCCCCGGTCTTCACGTTCTTGACCCTGATGCCCTCCACCTTCCTCTCCCCGAGCACCTCCGTGACCACAGTGTCGAACAGGAAATCGATCTTCGGGTCCGACAGTGCTTCCTTCTGGAGGGAGTGGCTGGCGCGGAGAGATTCTCTCCTGTGGATGACCGTGACCCGGCTGGCGAGCTTCGAGAGGTAGGTCGCTTCTTCCATCGCCGTGTCACCTCCCCCTACCACGGCCAGCTTCTTCCCCCTGAAGAAGAAACCGTCGCAGACGGCGCAGTTAGACACGCCCTTACCCATCAGACGCATCTCAGAGGGAAACCCGAGCCTGCGCGGGTTGGCTCCGCTTGCCACTATCACGCTCAGCGCGCGGCGCTCCTCGCTGGTCGTCTTGACCACGAACGGGTAGCTCCTAAAGTCCACCTCGGTCACGTCGTCCTGGATGAGCCTGGCACCGACCCTCTCCGCCTGGGCGCGCATCTGCTCCATCAGGTCCGGACCCAGCACGGGGTCCTTGTAACCCGGGAAGTTCTCGACCTCGCTCGTCACCATCAGCTGCCCGCCGAACTTCGAGCCCATGTACAGGACGGGCTCCAGCCCCGCGCGGGCACAGTAGATGCCCGCCGTGAGACCGGCCGGTCCTGACCCGATGATCACTACCTTCTCTACTCCTTCCATCGCAAAACGGGAGAAACGCGCGCCGGCGATTGATAAACCTATTCAGTGAAAGGTCGGCTACGCCTGCTTGCCCTCGCGCTGCGCGAGGTTCAGCAGGTCGGAAAGGCGGTTTGTGGCCGAGTCGACCCGCTTCCTGTAGTTGGGAAGAAGGCGCCTGAATGTCTCCTCCCTCATCCTCCTGCTCTGATACTGGTCATAGAGGTTGAGGAGGTCCTTGGTGGCCCTGTCCTCTTCTCTCTCCGCCTCCTGGAGCTGGTTGAGGAGGTCGATGTAGCGCTGCGATTGTGCGACCAGCCGGACGGAGTTGAGCCTTCCCGTCGCCCTCGTCTTGAGAGCGTCGAGCTCGTTCTTTATCCTGTTGAACTCCGCCCGGGCGACCGTCCCCTGCGGCTTTCGGGCGACATCCTCCTGGAACTGCTGGAAGAGCGAGATCTTCTCCTCGAGGGCCTTTATCAGGTCACCCAGCCTCTCGCCTAATACTTCAACGTCCTCATCCTCCTCCTCTTTCTTGGTGGCCGTCTGCGCCCCTGCGAAGGCGAGGACAATGAACGACGCGGCGAAGACCAGTGCCGCGGCCGGGACGGCCTGGTCGGCACCCCAACCTGGGCTAATGGTGTACTTCAGGCTCAAAGTGCCCTGCTGCAGCGATGTTGCGTTCTCTGTCACGACCTTGCTCGGCCCCACGGCGTGCATCCCGCTCGGCAGGGCGAGGGAGACGATGTAGTTCTGGGCTATGGCCTGGACGGTGAGCAGGTAGGGTATCGTGACCGACACGGTACTGCCGGAGGTCGTGATTTCTGACTTGGGCAGTGCGTAGCTCAACGTGAAGGTGAAGTTGTCTCCTGCCTTGATCTGGGCCGAGAAGGGCACGCTGGCGATGTTCAGGTCGCCCCCGGTCAGCGAGATTGGGGTCGGATTGATCGTCGGGACAGCGCTGGACGGAAGGATGGTGACGTTCGAGACGGCACCCAGGGTCCTCACAGGCAGGCTCGTAATCGAGTATGAGGCTAGGTTCCTGAGGGAGACCCTGTCCTGGACCAGCGGGACTCCGTTGGAACTGGCCACGATTGTGCGGGTCACGCTGTAGAGCTGGACCGGCGTCCAGGTAGCCTGGCTGGTGTCCGCGAATGTTACATTGTCAGTCTGGATGGTGGGGGTGACGTTGGACTGAGTCAGCGCGTATATCTGGGCGCTGCTCGCGGGCGCCGAAATGAATCCCGAGGGGACCGGCTTTATCGTACCTCCCGAGGGAACTAATACGTCCTGGTTGAGTGTAACTACCTGCTGATTGAGGGATGGGCTCAGGAGGACGAGCGCCGTCATGTTTGAGGCCACCCCCGGCTTTATGTTGAGCAGGTTTGAGACGTATCCTTTGACCGAGACACTGCTAGAGGTTCCCGGAGCGAGCGTCGGCGACTGCGGGGTAATCATGAACGTGGTGACGTTGCCGCTGTCCGAGCTGCTCAGCGAGTACTTGTCGTTGGAAGAGAGTATGAAGCCCGGAGAGTGCGCGGCTACGCTGTCGGGCAGCCCGAGCTGCACGGCGGGTATCTGGACCGATGCCGTGCCGTTGTTCGAGAAGGTTACCGTCTCGTTCAGGACCACGAACCCGAAGCCGTTCAGGATGTACTGGCTGGTCAGCGTTACGTTGGGACCGGTGCCCGCCTGGGCCGACGCCGCTGGGATAAACGGAGCCATCAGGAGCAAGACCACTGCCAGGGCGAGTAATCTCCTGATCAACGGATTTCCTAGCCCGCGTGAATACGTATTTTAACCATTTTTCTAGCCTCGTTGACGTGACCACCACGGAACCCCATCCATTCCTGCCGAATCTGGATGAGGAAATTGTGCAAGAGATGCTCCGCAAGGTCGGCGTGTCGTCGATAGCGGACTTGTTCTCAGACATCCCGAAGGAGTTCGCCCTGAACAGGCGGCTGGCGATTCCGGAGGGGCAGCCCGAGGCGACCGTAAGGCGCGAGGTTACCAAGAGGCTCGGCATCAACAGGGCCGGCGGCGACTCCCTCTGTTTCCTTGGCGGTGGTGTTTGGCCCCACTACATCCCAGCCGCGGTGGAATCGATCCTCTCGAGACAGGAGTTCTACACGAGCTACACGCCCTACCAGCCGGAGATCAGCCAGGGGATGCTCCAGGCGCTCTTCGAGTACCAGAGCTTGATGTGCGACCTTCTGGGCACGGAGGTCTGCAACAGCTCTATGTACGACTGGGCGTCCGCATCCGCAGAGGCCGTGCGGATGGCAGCCAGGGTCAAGGGAAGGAGGACTTTCCTCGTGGCGGAGAGCATAGGACCCCAGCGCCTCGCGGTCATCAAGACGTACGTGGAGCCGGTCGGGCTTACGCTCAAGACTGTGCCCTTCGACAGGAAGACGGGCAGGCTGGACCAGGACGCCCTCTCGAAGAGCCTGACGGCGGACGTGGCTGGGCTGTATCTGGAGAACCCCAACTTTTTCGGCGTGATAGAGCAGGACGCGGAGACGACGATGGACGGCGTCCACAGGGTCGGCGGCCTCGGCGTGGTCGGGATAGACCCCATGTCGCTATCGGTGCTCAGGAACCCCGGTAGCTACAGCGCAGACATCGTAGTGGGAGAGGGCCAGCCTCTCGGGATACCGATGAACTACGGCGGACCTCACGTGGGGATATTTTCTGTCAGGGAGATGAGCCTCGCGAGGAGCATGCCGGGCAGGCTCATAGGGATGACCACGACCAAGGACGGCGCCGAGAAGGCCTTCTGCATGGTGCTCCAGACCAGGGAGCAGCACATACGGAGGGAGAACGCTTCCTCCAACATATGCACCAACCAGGCACTGCTCGCCCTGGCTGCTGCCTGCTACCTCTCGCTCCTGGGCAAGGGCGGTTTCACGAGGCTGGGCGAGGTCATCCTGGGCAACTCACACTACGCTGCGGGGAGGGTCGGGGAGCTCAGGGGCGTGAAGGCGCCCCTCTTCGAAGGCCACTTCTTCAAGGAGTTCGTGGTCGGGTACGAGGGAGCGAGGGCTAAGGATGTCCATGAGAAGCTCGGGGCGAAGGGCATAATGGCTGGATATCCGCTGACGGAGCACTTCTCTGGGATAGGGGAGGCGGGAGGCTACTGCGTGACCGAGGTGCATTCCTCGGATGACATCTCGAGATTGACCGGCGCGCTCAAGGAGGTCGTCTGAGTTGGCGAGAAGATACAGGCAGGCCCGCTGGGACGAACCGCTGCTCTCGGAGATAAGCAAGAAGGGAAGGACTGGGTTCATGCCCCCGAAGGACCCTTCGATTGAGGCGTGGAAGGGTTCGAAAGAGCTGCTCCCCGCATCGCTTCGAGCCAGCGAGGTCAAGCTTCCCGAGGTCGCCGAGCTCCAGGTGCTCAGGCACTTCAACCGGCTTTCCCAGATGAACTTTTCAGTCGAGTCCGGGACCTACCCCCTCGGGAGCTGCACGATGAAATACAACCCAAAGGTCTCGGAGTTCATCGCATCGTCTCCGGGGATGAGAGAGGCGCATCCGTTCCAGCCCGAGTCCACCATCCAGGGGCTGCTGGGTATATTCTACGACCTCTCGGTCATGCTCCGCGAAATCACCGGGATGAAGGCGTTCTCCCTAAGCCCCGCTGCAGGGGCCCAGGGAGAGTTCGCCGGGGTCCTGATGATGAGGAAGTATCTCTCCGACCATGGGAGGGCCGACAAGGACGAGATACTCGTCCCAGACTCGGCGCACGGGACCAACCCGGCGAGCGCGGCGATGGCTGGCTTCAGGGTCGTCAAAGTGCCCTCCGACGAGAGGGGGCTCGTGAGCCCCGAGCAGGTCGGCAAGGTCATCTCACCGAAGACCGCCGGGATGATGCTCACCGTCCCGAACACGCTCGGGCTCTTCGAGAGCGACGTCGGTAAGATAGCCTCGATGATACACGACGGGGGGGGCCTGATGTACTACGACGGTGCCAACATGAACGCGCTGCTGGGCAAGGCCCGCCCCGGGGACATGGGATTCGATGTGGTCCACCTCAACCTGCACAAGACCTTCGCGACGCCGCACGGCGGAGGAGGACCGGGCGCCGGTCCGGTTGGAGTCGCAGAGAAGCTGCAGGAGTACCTCCCTGTGCCGGTCGTCACCAGGTCGG
>JAJYWC010000059.1 GCA_021791695.1 archaeon
TTGCCGGTGCTGGCCTCCTCATGAGCGCGAAGACGCCCGAAGACTCCTTCGCCATCTCCTTCGCCTCGGTGAAGAGGACCTATCAGACCAGGACGGAGGCAGTCAACGCCCTGGACGGGGTCTCGTTCAAGGTCGAGCGCGGTGCGACGGTCGCGGTTGTCGGTCCATCCGGCAGCGGGAAGACCACGCTCCTCAACATGGCTGCGGGGCTCGACTTCCCGACTGAGGGTGCCGTCAAGGTCGCCGGATTCCTCACCTCCAGCCTGGAACGTGAGCCGCTCCAGAGGTTCAGGAACGAGACCGTCGGCGTAGTCTTCCAACAGTTCTTCCTCATCGACCATCTCTCTGTGTTCCAGAACGTGATGGTACCGCTGATACCAAGAGACCTCCCATCCTCAGAGAAGTCCAGGCGGATACTTGAGTCGATAGCGAAGGTCGGCCTCTCGGACAAGGCAGACAGGCTGCCTTCCGAGCTCTCCGGCGGCGAACTGCAGCGGGTTGCCATAGCTCGGGGCCTCGTGGGCGACGCGTCGGTCATCCTGGCCGACGAGCCCACCGGAAACCTCGATTCGAAGAAGGGCTCTGAGATCGTCTCACTTCTCGTCGCCGAGAGCCGTGAGAGACACAAGACCGTGCTGATAGCGACGCACGACCTCCGCGTGCTCGACCAGGTCGACGGTGTGGTTCACCTCCAGGACGGGAAGCTGTCAGGGTTGGAGGGGAGGGGCATAACGGGTGCGTAGACCGAGACCCCTCGACTCGGTCTCCATCGTCTTCGCGGGGTTCATCTTCCTGGTGCTGCTCTCGCAGCTCTCCGCGCACGTCCTTGGCCAGGCGATACTCAGCTACCATCCGCAGGGTAACGCCGACCTCGCGGAGGTGCAAAGCGTCTCCGTGACGCTCGCCGCAAGCGCGGCCGTCCTGGGGTTGGCCTTCGGGAGCGCAGTCCTGCTGATCTCCAGGAAGAAGCTCTCCGTGGAGATAGACGTCTACAGGGCGAACGGCCTCCCTCTCGACTCGGCGATGCGCCTCATGCTCGAGTATCATCCCGTCCGACCGCTTGCCTGGCTGGCGGGGGCCGCCGCAGTCGCCGTGGGCTGCGATCTACTCTTTGGCCTCAACGCGCAGATACCCCTTGACCTCGCTGTCTGCTTCGCCACGCTCATTGTAGGCTGGGTCGTTTTTCTGACCGTCCGGATGTTCGGAGAACGCGGGTTCAGGGAAAGGAGGGGCCGAATTGGATAGGCTGAAGGTCAGGGGCCTTTTCCTGACGGAGCTCTACGGCCACGCACCCACGGTCGCTATCTGCTTCGTCGCGATGGCCTTCGGCGGCTATGTCTCGAGCTTCCTCGAGTACGCCTCCTACACCGCCGCCGCAGTCTCGGCGGAGGCCTTGCCCGGCCTCATCCCCTCGGTAATCCTAGTCATAATGGCGCTGATGCCGGCGCTCTTTGTTGCGCTAGGTATGTACGCCCTGGTCAGCGCGAGCGAGGAGTCTCTGAAGTACGAGATAGGCGTGTTCTACAGCCAGGGCATAGACGGGTACGCAGTCGTGGACACCTGGTCCACGCTCTACGGGTGGATACCGACGTTGGGGTACGCGCTCGGACTTTGTGTCTACTTCGGCACGGCTCCCGCAGCGTTTGCTCAGCTCCAGGCCGTGCTCGCCGACGTGGCCTCGGGTCTGATCCTGGTGGCGGGGCTCCCGACGTTCATCCTGATCCCCCGCAAGCTCTACGACGTGCTCGACACGTCACCGTACAACGTCGTGCGTTCACAGGAATGAAAGTTTCTTCCGACGCCTCTTTCTAACGTCAGGGCTAGCTCCTCCCGCCTTCCTGTGGCCCTGCTTGTCCGAATGAAGAAGGTCGCAACGGCACTATCGACGGGCATGATGTCGTCCTATAAGCGATAGAGGTCAACGCACGGCCGGGTGACAGGAAACATCCTCAGTTTAACTGGGCTGGATGATCGCGGACTAGACCACGCGGTTTCTCAACTTTCTTCGCTTCAGAGCTTGGGGTCGTACCGCCCGTCCACCGCAGTCCATCCTCCGTCTACGTACAGGACCGTCCCGGTAATGTACGATGCGGCCGGCGACGCCAGAAATATCGCGGGGCCTGCGATCTCCTTCGGAGAGGCCCACCTCTTCAGGGCGTTCCTCTGCGTACTCTGCCGATACCACTCGGGGTCGTTCTTGATTCTCGCCACAAGAGGGGTGTCGACGTAGCCTGGAGCCAGCGCGTTGACCCTCACATTCCTGTCGGCCAGCTCCGCGGCCTGGACCCTTGCGAGAAGCGCGACTCCGGCTTTGGTGGCCGCGTAGGCCGCCTGGCCCTGCTCGATGACGGAACCCCTGATGGAGGACATCACGACCACCGAGCCACCATCGCCGTTCTTCGCAATCTCTCCTCCGATCTCCTTGATGAGTATGAACGTCCCCTTGAGGTTGACCTGGACCACTCTGTCGAACTCGTCGTAACCGTAGTCTGCTATCCTCTTCCTGACGTTGATCCCGGGGACAGCATAGAGGACGTCTATCCTTCCGAAAGCCCCGAGCGCCTCCTCCCTGAGCCGCCTGACCTCCTCAACCGCGGTGGAGTCGGCCTCCACGCCGATTGCGCTGTTCCCACTCGCCCTGATCTCTCTCACTGTCTTGTCGAGCGTCTCGCCGTTCTTGTCGCTCGCCACGACCTTCCCTCCGTGGGCTGCAAAGGCGTAGGCGATCGCCTGACCAATACCTGAGCCAGCACCGGTGACAACGCCTACCTTTCCGGTGATGTCAAAGAGCCCCTTCATCTCGACGATGCTGGTCATCTTCCCGTCTGGGCCCGGACGATGATATAGACTTAGCTAGTTCCAGCCCGATGGAAACTTCGGCACCAGTTGAAGTGGAACTTTCCCAGATAACACTCGACACGCGATGTTCCGCACATCGTGACATGCGGAATCGGATGCAGTCTTAGCGGTCCGTACTGCTGCCTCGACACGTCCTGGCTGAAATTCCGCCCGTCCTTCAGACGGGAGATATCGGGATCTTACAGGATGGTGTAGCCGTGCCCTGCATCCTCGTCATCCTCCCCAATGGCTAGATGCCAGAAGAAAGAGAGGGGCTCGTCGGAGAAGCGCACACACTTCGCTGCCAGCATCACACACGAAGGATGCATTCCAAGACATGAGCAGGACACAGAACGGCCGCGTGCTGCCCCTAAGGTATCGAGACTTCCCACCCAATGTAGGACAATCCAACGCAAGGACAGAAAGAAGTAGGCGCTCGCTGCAAGTACATTGAGGAGCAGGTCGCCGCGATCAGCGCATACCTATCCTCCGATCCTCCAAAGGTTTTATATCTCGTTTTCTTCGCCATCGCAAGGCTTGAAGACAGCGAGGGCGCTCGTCGCGACGCTGGCTATGCTCGGTCTTTTCTTGGTGATTATCTCAGCGTCGAACACACCCGTGAGGGGCGAGGCACTCGGAGGATGGGTCCAGACAACGACATACCCGATAACCCCGCAGGCCGACACCTCGTGCGTCGTCTACTCAGGGTACGTCTACTGCGTCGGCGCTTCGGACACCAGCGGAGCCACGTACTATGCGCCCATATCCAGCTCGGGGATAGGTTCGTGGAAGGCAACGACGTCTTACCCGTTCACGGTAACGTTCACGAACTGTGCCGTCTACTCTGGCGACATCTATTGCTTCGGAGGTGAAGTCGCAGGCGGAGATACCGCTTCGGTGTATTATGCTCCTCTTTCGTCGAACGGAATAGGTACGTGGAACCAGGCTACGAGCCTTCCCGCGGAGTCTGACAACTACACTTGCGTGGTCTCTGGCAGCTACGTGTACTGCGTCGGCGCGATGCAGAGCTACAGCGGGACGCTGGGAGCTTCGGCCCATACGTATTACGGGGCGATCAGCGGCGGGACAATCTCGTGGGCTTCGGGGAACGACTATCCTTCACCCGTCAACAGCCAGTCGTGCGCCGCTTATTCGGGGTACATCTACTGCGTCGGGAACGCCGCGGGATACGAGAGTCCGCCCACCGTGGACGCGACCGGCAGAGCTGTGTATTCGGCCAGCCTCTCCGCTTCCGGTTTCGGTGCCTGGCAGAACGAGACGGTGAACTCCCCATACCCGATGAGTGTGGCGTTCGCCTCATGCCTGACCAACTCGGGCTATCTCTACTGCGTGGGCGGCGTCAGCAGCGGTGCGCTCGTCTACTACGCGAGTGTCTCTTCAGGCACGGTTGGGTCGTGGACCGAGACCATCCCGTTTCCGGACAACACCATCGAGTCGTGCGTGACGAGTGGCGCAGACATCTACTGCATGGCCTCCGGGAGTGGATCGCAGACGTACTACGACGCGATCACGAGTGGCGGCACGGTGACTGTGACTTCCACGGTAACCACGACCGTTACGAGCCCTACGACCATCACCTCCACGGTGACATCAACTACGACGACCACCAAGACCTCGACGGTGACTTCGACCGTCACGCAATCCCCTAGCACGAGCACAGTCACCGACACCGTTACACGCACGACCACGACAACTCTACCCCCTACCACAACCACGGTCACGCAGACGGTGACGTCAACGACAACGTCGACCCTCACCACCGCCTCGACCACGAAGACTACGACGGTCACCTCGACTAGCACCTACACTAGCTATATCCCGGGTCCGACCACGACGGAGACAACCACCGTCACTTCTACGAGCTATGAGGTCGTCGCGCAGTCGACGACCGTGTACACGGGCCCAACGACGACCTACACGACAACCGTTACGAACGCTCCCACAGCCACGATCACTCAGACGAGCACGCAGACGGAGGTAGTGCCGACCACCCTTACGTCCACAGCGACATCTACTGCGACGTCCACATCGACGGTGGTCAGCCCGACGACAATAACGGCTACCCTGTCAGAGAGCGCGACTGGTCAGTACAGCATCCTTGCAATCGCAATGTCCTCCGGCGGTACGCCCATCCCTGGTGTGACTGTCTATCTTTCTGGCGCCTCCTCGCAGGAGCTCACCACCAACTCGAGTGGCGATGCGAGCTTCACCGGCCTCACATACGGGTCCTACTACCAGGTCTCCGCGGTAATCGATGGGGTCCTTCTGAAAGCACCGATAACGCTGAGCGGCAATGGCGTTGTGGTCCTGGAGCCCACGCCCGCCACGCAGCAGGCTTCCTCCGTACAGGCGAGTCCTTCCCAGAGCGCGACCGCGTCGACGGCACTGAGTTCGACCCAACAATCCGGTTCGAATTTGTTCCCTCCCACATACGAACTTGGTCTGGCTGCAGTCGTTGCGGGCGTAGTTGTCATCGTAGTCTCCTATCTCTTGAGAAGGACGCCCAAAGCATAGGTAAAGTCTAGCTTCTCTAGCCGGTTTGACTTCCGCCGATAGGCCGGCCGCGGAGCTAGAGTTCATTCGAAACCGGGTTTTCGAAAGGAGGTTTTCGAGACGAGGGGTAAGGCTCCTGTGCCGCCAATGAGTGCTCTTCCGAACTATCCCAATCCATCCAGGACCACCAGTCTGCGAGTAGATTCAGAAGGAAGACACTTCTGTTGATATCTACTATAACATTATATACAAAACTCACTCCCTTCAGGCCCATGGCAAGGGTCATCCCTGGCGTCGAGATCAAGGTCGTAAAGGAAATCGTCCCGCAGCAGCTGTATCCATCGGGTGTGGTGGGCATGATAGGCACGGCTGAAGACGGGC
>JAJYWC010000025.1 GCA_021791695.1 archaeon
GAGAAGACGGCCCGGTACCTCGAGGAGTATGCCGACTTCCTCGAATGCCACTTGGAGGACTGGACGGTGACCACCCAGGGCACGCTGGTCCCGGGCGTCAAGAAGCACTACGTCCGCATCCTTCCAGCGGATGTCAACAACCCGGTTCCTGTCGAAGATCCTAACGCCGGCAGGCTGACTATTGCGAACATCGAACCGGGGCACCAGGCGACCTTCCCGGCAAAGGAGGTCGTTGACGGAGGCTTTCTCGAGCTGGTGAGATACGGGATAAGGGATGCGCGCGACCCGACGATAGTCGATTCGCTCCGCGTCGTGGACAAGGTCCTGAAGGTCGACACGCCCCTCGGGCCTTGCTGGCACAGATACAATCATGACGGCTACGGCCAGCGGTGGGATGGAGGGTCCTACGAGGGATGGGGCAAGGGGAGAGCCTGGCCGCTCCTGACCGGAGAACGCGGCCACTACGAGATAGCTGCCGGTCGTGACCCTAAGCAATACATCCGGGCGATGGAGCGATTCGCGTCGACCGGAGGCCTCTTGCCGGAGCAGATATGGGACGAACCTGATAACGACGATGCGCACTTGCACTTCGGCAGGCCGACAGGCTCAGCCATGCCCCTGATGTGGGCTCACGGAGAGTACGTCAAGCTCCTCCGCTCGGCTCGCGACGGGAAAGTCTTCGACCTGATTCCGGAGGTGGCGCAGCGCTACATCGTGGATAGGTCCAGGTGCAAGAAACTTGAGGTCTGGAAGCCAAATCGGCAGGTCGCGGCCGTAAGAAGCGGTTGCACGATCAGGATACAGACCACCCATGCTTTTCGTCTGCACTGGTCGCTTGATGGCTGGGCGACGGTGGTGGATACGCCGTCCGTCACGACCCCTCTAGGCATCCATTACGTGGACATAGACCCGGCTCCCGGCCAGAAAGGTCAGCTCCGCTTCACGTTCCGCTGGGACGAAGGAAGCAGGTGGGAGGGGCGCGACTATCTGGTCGAGCTGAGATGAAGTTTAACGACTTTACCGGAAGAGATTGGTCTTGGCGAGGTCCACTACCTCATCCCCTCTGCCGCTCAGCACCGCTTTGATCATGTAGAGCGTGAATCCCTTCACCACCTCCACCCCGACGCTGGGCGGGATCAGGAGCTCCTGGCGGTTCACCACCACGTCGACCAGGGCGGGACCGTCATGCTCCAGAGCTTGGGCGACCATCGGCTTCACCTCCTCCGGATGTTCCGCGCGCAGTCCAAGGATGCCGGCTGCCTCGGCGACCCGCGAGAAGTCGGTAGGGATAAAGTCCGTCCCATAGTTGAGCATCCCGGCGGCCTTCATCTCGAGTTCCACGAAGCTCAGGGCTCCATTGTTGAAGACTACGACCTTGACCGGCAGATTGAGCTGCTTCAGCGAAAGTAGGTCGCCCAGGAGCATCGAGAGACCGCCATCCCCCGACAGAGAGATCACCTGCCGACCCGGAAGCGCTTCCTGAGCACCGATCGCCTGCGGCAGGGCGTTCGCCATCGAGCCATGCGAAAACGAGCCCAGCAGCCTACGCTTGCCGTTCATGTGCAGATAGCGGGCAGCCCAGATTGTCGGCGTACCGACGTCGCACGTGAACACAGCGTCCTCCGAAGCGGCCTCATCGACCACCTTCGCGACGTACTGGGGGTGAATCGGGGTCCGTCCGGTCTCTCCGACGGCGAGAATGTCCAGCTGGCTTCTCGTCTTCTTGTAGTGGTCGAGAGAAGCCTCCAGATGCGCATCGTCGGTCTTCTGACGGAGGGCCGACTTGACGGCGGCGAGGGTCTCCCGGACATCCCCCTCAACGCCAAGGTCGACCTTCGTTCTCCGCCCAATCTGGGACCCACGGATGTCCACCTGGACGACCCTCGCGCCTTTGGGGTAGAATTGCTGGTAAGGAAAGTCCGTCCCCAGCATGAGCAATAGGTCCGAGTCCATCATCGCGTAATATCCAGACGAGAATCCCAGCAGACCAGTCAGGCCCACGTCGTAGGGGTTGTCGTATTCTATGAACTCCTTCCCGCGCATGGCGTGGACTATCGGAGCCTTGAGGAGGGCGGCGGTTTCCACAAGTTCGGAGTGCGCGTCTGCGCAACCAGCCCCGGCCAGAATCGTCACCTTCCGGGCCGAGTTGAGAGCCTCAGCCAATCTGGCCACCTCTTCACTAGAAGGTCTGGCCGTCACCCTCGACTGCACCATCGGCATCACGGGTCTTCCAGAGACGGCCTCCTGCAGCGCCACGTCTCCGGGAAGCACGACGACGGATACTCCGCGCAATGAGAGCGCCGTCCTCATGGCGACCTCGAGAATCCGGGGAACCTGATCGGCGTGCGATATGAGCTCGCAGTAGTGACTGCACTCCTTGAAGATTAGCTCGGGATGGGTCTCCTGGAAATATGTACTTCCTATCTCCCTGCTCGGTATGTGCGCGGCGATCGCGAGGACGGGCACCCGGCTGCGGTAACAATCGTACAGACCGTTGATCAGGTGGGTGTTGCCTGGACCGGAGCTCCCGACACAGACGGCCAGGTTCCCCGTTAGATGGGCTTCGGCTCCGGCCGCGAACGCCGCCGTTTCCTCATGCCGGACATGTACCCAGGAGATCTCTCCACCGTGTCCCCGAACCGAGCCTATGATTCCGTTCAGGGAATCGCCCGGGATACCGTACATCCTCTTGACTCCGGCCGCTATCAACGACTCGACCACGATGTCTGCAACTTTCTTCGCCATAACTGTCAATCGCGTGCGGCCTGCCGTCCTATTAATCGGTGATGCTCGAGTCGTGCGGGCTGAGGCAACTTGGCCGGGATGTTTGACGCCCACGGTTGGTTCGGTCAGGTCCGACCTATCTGGACGCGGCGAACAGAGCATCCTCGCCTAGTTCGTCTTCGATGCGCAGCAGTTCGTTGTACTTCGCCGTCCTCTCGCCTCTGGCAGGCGCTCCGCCCTTGATGAAGGTACTTTCGATAGCGGTGGCGAGGTGCGAGATGAACGCGTCCTCAGTTTCACCCGACCTGTGTGAGACGATTATCTCAAATCCAGCCTCCCTCGAGATGTTTATCGCCTTCAACGTTTCCGTCACGGTGCCTATCTGGTTCAGTTTAATGAGAACGGCGTTCGTGGATTTTTCTCTGATACCTCTCCTTATCCGCTCTGGGTTCGTGACGTAAAGGTCATCCCCAATTATTTTGACCCGGCCACCCAGCCGCCTCGTAATCCTGTGAAAGTCCGAGAAGGCCTCTTCATCAAACGGGTCCTCGATGGTCGCCAACGGGTATGAATCTACCAGGTTCACATAGTAATCTTCTAGCTCCTCGCTTGTGTACGTCCTACCGTCCATCTGGTAGAGCGAGCTTTCGTTATCGAAGAAGGTTGAAGACGCCGCATCGATGCCCAGCCTGATTTCCGACTCTGTGTATCCTGCTCGAGATATTGCAGCCATTATCGCATCGAGAGCCTCCCTCGTCTTGGTCAGCGGAGGTGCGTATCCTCCCTCATCGCCTACATTTACTGAGGATGGACCATACCTCTGTTTCAGAACCCCTTTCAGGGCGTGGTAGATCTCAGCACCAAACCGGATCGCTTCGGAACAACTGTCTGCGCCTACAGGCTCGATCAAGAACTCTTGAACCGAGAGTTTGTTTCCTGCGTGTTCCCCACCGTTGATTATATTCATCATTGGGACGGGTAGCCTGTACCTCTTTCTCGGGTGCAGGTACCTATAGAGGGGCAGTCCCCCCACTGCAGCACCGGCTCTCGCGAGAGCCATAGAAACGGCGAGGATCGCGTTCGCGCCAAGTTTCTCCTTCCCTCTCGTCCCATCCAGGTCGATCATAAGGTCGTCGAGCGAAGATTGCTTGGTACAGTCAAGTCCGAGTATCCTCGGCCCAATCCTATCGTATACGTTGGATACCGCCTTGGTCACCCCCATACCGCCGAAGAGTCTCTTGTCGCCATCCCTCAGCTCAAGAGCCTCGTGTTTTCCTGTCGAGGCCCCGGAGGGAACGATTGCACGCCCCACCGCCCCGGATTGCGTCACGACCTCGGCCTCCACGGTAGGGTTTCCCCTTGAATCGAGCACCTGCCTCGCCCTGACAGCTCTTATGCGACTGGAACCGCGTGCTGTCTCGATGATCGGCCCAGAAGCATCTCTCCTTCTTGAGGCTGGAATCAATTAGGCGAGGAAAATCGGCCACCTCAAATTAAGCTTTGGTTACTGCGTTCTGCCTCACGAGGCACTCAGAATTCTTATGAGTCGCCGATAAAGAGGTACCTTGGATTCCAATGAAGATAACAGATGTGGACGTGTATCAACTCGGCGAGCCCTCTAAGCCAGGAAGCGCTACTTGGGCTTCAAACTCCATAATCGTGAGGCTGACTACCTCCGATGGCCTCGTCGGGTACGGAGAGGCAGTGCCAACCCTTAGAGTCCAGCCCGTTATACAATCTATTCGCGAGGTGGAACGAATCTACAAAGGCAAGGACCCCCTGAACGTCGAGGCGAACATGCACGAGTGGCACAAGCACGACTTTTACATGCCTGTCTCCTTCGAATCTACGACGGCAGTGAGCGCGTTCGATATCGCGTGCTGGGACATAATGGGGAAGCATTATGGCGCTCCCATACATCAGCTGATAGGTGGAACATTTAGGAACAAGGTGAGGCACTATTCGAACGGATGGTATGATGGCTGCGTCACGCCCGAGCAGTTCGGCAAGCGCGCCAAGAAGTTTGCATCCATGGGCTACACTGCTCTGAAGTTCGATGTGTTCGGAGATTACTACGATTACATCGACGGAAGGGGTCTGAAGCTCGCGTACGATAGGGTGAAGGCCGTAAGGGATGAGACCAAAGGAAAGGTCCAGCTCCTGATTGAACACCACGGGAGATTCAATCCAAACTCTGCGATCATGATCGCGAAGACTCTTCGTGAATTCGATCCACTGTTCATGGAAGAGCCAATCCACCCAGACAACATCGAGGGATTGAGGAAGTACCGCGCGGCCACCGATGTCCGTGTAGCACTCGGCGAGAGAATCCTGACCAAGGAGCAGGCCGCATACGTCATGTCCAACAACCTGACCGATTTTCTTCAAGCGGATATCACGAACATCGGCGGAGTGACCCAGGCCAAGAAGATCTGCGCAATTGCCGAAGCGTACGGTGTTGAAATGGCCTTTCACAACGCGTTCGGCCCCATCCAGAACGCCGTAACGGTTCAGCTCGACGCGGCAATTCCGAACTTCCTGATACAAGAGTCCTTCTATGATGTGTTCCCTCAGTGGAAACGCGACCTGATAAACGACCAGATGCAGATCAAGGACGGACATACGACGGTCCCGACCCGGCCGGGGCTCGGAGTCGAAGTGAACGAGAAGGTGCTCGAGGAGCACGTGGCCGAGGGACAAGAATACTTCAACTCCGACGAACCGGTCTGGGTAGTGAAGGGCACCTGGAAGAGCTGAGTCGTTGGTTACGCGAATCCGGAACCTCACCAGGCGGCTCTCATGAGTAGCCGCTACAGGCTGGGATCGCGGAGGAGGACGAAGATAGTTTGTACCCTCGGCCCGGCCTCGAGCACTGCGGCGACGATTGGGACGCTCGTCAGGACCGGGATGGACTGCGCTAGGCTGAATTTCTCACACGGAACACCGGACGAGCATTTCAGGTTAATCGAGGAGGTGAGGAGAGCGTCCCGGGTGACTGGAAGACGGGTCGCGGTTATGCAGGACCTGCCCGGGCCGAAACTCAGGGTCGGTAAATTGAGAGGTGGTTCCTTACAGATAACAAAGGGATCGTCGGTCTCTTTGACCACCAAACCGGCGTCGAGCGACTCCTCGATGATACCAATCCAGTCGAAGGACCTGCCGAAGTACGTGAAGGTCGATGGCACGATCTTCCTCTCAGACGGTGCCATCAAGCTCAAGATTTTCGACACAACGGAGACTGATATCAGGTGCAGGTGCGAGATAGGGGGAACTCTCCTGTCGGAAAAGGGCATCAACATCCCAGACTTGAAGCACGGCTTCAAGACGTTCACGCAGCGCGACAAGAGGTACCTTGCTCTCGGCCTCGAGCACGGGGTCGACTTCGTGGCTGTCTCATTCGTCAGGACGGCCGGGGATATAGAGGAAGTGGGGGCATTCATCAGGGGGAAGAAGAAGGGCAAACCCATGATTGTGGCCAAGATAGAGAAGAAGGAGGCGGTGGATAACATAGACCAGATCATTGAAGCAACAGATGTGGTGATGGTCGCGAGGGGAGACATGGGTGTAGAGAACCCGATCGAGGAAGTCCCCGAACTGCAGAAATCGATAATCTCGAAGTGCAGGTCAAAGGGCGTGCCGGTAATCACCGCCACCCAGATGCTGGAATCAATGGTCGACAACGCGAGGCCCACCAGAGCGGAGGTCACGGATGTGGCGAACGCAATCTTCGATGGTACCGATGCCGTAATGCTATCCGAGGAGACGGCTGTCGGAAGGTATCCTGTGGAATGCGTCCAAGTCATGAACAGTGTGGCTCTCAAAGCGGAAGAGATGATGCTCGATGGTGAGACGATCGGAAGACTGGACAGCTCTCAACGTGAGGGCCCTGCTGACGCCCTGAGCGAGGCTGCCTACCGAGTCTCACTGGACATAGGCGCAAATGTTATCGCGGTCCAATCCGAAGATGAAACCATTCTTCCAAGGATCTCCCGGTTCCGGCCAAGAGCACCGATACTCTTCGCGTCGGTGAGCGAAGAAAAGTTGAGAAAATCAAAAATAATCTGGGGTGTCTATCAGATGGAAGCTAGAGAAGCGGGGGATTACGGATCGTCCGCTGAGCTAGTGCAACACCTCGCGGATAATTTTGTAAGAGAAGGCGAAAGCGTAGTAGTAATCCGTGGGGGCGCCGAGTCAGCGAACGAACCGGCATTCTCCCTATCCGTTCTGACCGCAAGCGGGAAAACAAGCAGGGTCTAACCATAGGATCAATCTCTCCGCCATCGTTGCCATTAGACCGCAGGTAATACCCGGTTCCCAACGTTCACATGGGGCTGCTCGCAGGCGACAGCCATAATTATATCGTTAACGTTCGTTCCAGTCGGACCAGTCACTATTAGACCCCCGAGTCTCTTGAAAAAAGTGTTCGAGTCATTATTCTGTAGGAAAGTACCCGGATCTAAGCCCAATTTCCTCGCCTTGTGAACTGTCTCCCAATCAACCAGAGCACCTGCAGCATTAGTCGGTCCGTCAACGCCATCCGTTCCCATTGAAACGACATATGCATTCTCCAGCCCTTTGATACCTATCGCAGCTGAGAGAGCGAGTTCTTGGTTTCTTCCACCGACGCCATCTCCTCGCACAGTGACCGTCGTCTCTCCGCCGGCCACGACGGCTACTGGCGGAGGAAACGGGAGTTTATTTTCGATTACGTCGGAAAGGATGCTAGAGAAGAGGCGGCCGATCTCCTTTGCCTCGCCCTGGATTCTTGTCGAGAGGATCAAGGTTGTATATCCCATCGTCTGAAGGCTTTCTGCAGCAGCCTCGCAGGAGAGTTTGTTACCTCCGACGATGACGTTGGAGACACGCTCGAATATCTTTGCCCCCTCTTTCGGCGTCTCTTCGGTCTTTCCTGCTGCGCCTAGGGCAATCGTGCGCCTTACCCTCTCGGGAAGCTTGTCCCACGTCGAATATTTTTTTAGGACGGATTGCGCGTCGTCGTACGTTGTCTCATCGGGCACAGTCGGACCCGATGCAATCGAGTCCAGCCTATCTCCAACCACATCTGATATGATCAGGGACAGAATGGTAGCAGGGTATAGCTTCTCGGCCAATCTCCCACCCTTGATGGCGGACAAATGCTTGCGCACCGCATTCATCTCATCAATATCGGCTCCTGATTTTAGGAGAAGTTCCGTAGCCTTTTGGATATCGCGAAGAGACACCCCCTCCGCAGGCATTGGGATCAGAGCGGACCCGCCACCCGATATGAGACAGACAACGAGGTCGCTCGGAGTGGGATTGCCGACGAGCTTGAGCATCTTCTCTACTCCCCTGACACCTTTTGCGCTAGGGATTGGGTGGGTCGCACCATGCAGCACGATCCGCTCGCAATGCGGCCTCGGTCTCAGGTAGTCAGGGATATTGACCACCCCGCCCGTTATCCTCCTTCCTAGAATTCTTTCAACCTCAACAGCCATCTTCCCGGAGGCTTTCCCACCTCCTATGACAAATATCCTGGTGAAGCGAGAAAGATCAAACGAAAGAGAATCCACGTGCAGAACCTCCCCCTTCAGCGATATGCGCCGGCTCAGGATCGTCTGAGGGTCAGCGGCTATGAGCGCCTCTTGCAGCGCTTTGATGATGGCCCTTGGCGCCTGCGGCGCCAGTCTTCCCTTCGTCGCTTTCACGGTTTTGATTGGCGAAGAGACTCCGACAGCTGGGATCATCACTTCGATTGATTGGGCTCGCTTTATTTTGCTTTCCGCACGATTCCCTGTGAGGTGGTTCCTCGAGGGCCCCCTATGCAGAAGACGAACGCCCGAAGCAAAACGCGTAAGAATGTGGAGATTTAGTCGTGGTGATGTGAAATACAGGTTCGAGGAGGCCGTCGATCTAACACAGGAACTCACCAACGGGATGCCAATCTACCCCGGGAATCCTGTACCATCATTCAAACGCTATGCGACGCTGGCCAAAGACGGGGTCAACCTTACGAGTCTTGCTCTCGGCTCCCACACGGGAACCCACGCCGACGCCCCGAAACACTTCATTCGCAACGGGATCGGAGTTGACGAGATTCCCCCGAAGATGTTGATTGGAGAAGCCTACGTGGCCGACGTCTCGTTCAAACCCACGGGCAGCGGCATCACATCGTCGGACCTCAAGTCGAAGCTCGAGGACTCGATAGGTGCAGATGACATCGTAATCTGCTACACAGGTTGCAGCGAGCGCTGGGGCGACGAACGTATGAACAGTCACTACACATACATAACAGGGGGCGCCGCCGAATACCTTGTATCAAAGAAGGTGCGCGCGGTTGGAATAGATTTCCTGAGCGTTGAGAAGTTCAAAGCCTCCAATCCGATCGCGCACAGGACGCTCCTGGGTAGTGGGATATTCATAATAGAGTCTCTTAGTAGCGCCGTCAAACAGTTCTTAGGAAGGCGGGTCCTTCTAATCTGTCTTCCAATCAAACTGAGCGGTGGGGATGGAGCCCCAGCCCGAGTGATAGCCGTGCCGATTGCGCCCGGCTGAGACAGGCCAGATTGTCTTATAAGTATCGAAAGATGACTTTCCCTCGGCTTCATTTATCTTGAGAGAACGCGAAAAAACTCGAGCACTGAAGGTTCAGAAGTATCAGATGTACATAGATGGAAACTTCGTTGATTCCGAGGGCGGCGAGACGATAGATGTTATCAATCCAGCTGACGAACGGGTCATAGCGACCGTCCCTAAGGGAACCAGAGAAGACGCGAAGACGGCGCTAGAGGCGGCTGCCGAGGCCCAGTCCAAGTGGGAGGATCTCGCACCGCTCCGAAGAGCAGCCTATCTTCAGAAGATTGCCGTTCTCATAAAAAGGGACAGGGAGAAACTCGCCAAGATACTGACGGAGGAACAGGGCAAACCCCTTTACGAATCGAGGCTGGAGATAGACGGCTCAGCAGCCAACTTTGAGTTCTACGCTGAGTATGCGCGAAGGATAGAGGGAGATGTGCTGCCCAGCGACAATACCAGACAGTCGATAATGATACTCAAGCTCCCAATAGGGGTCGTAGCCTCGATAACTCCCTGGAACTTTCCCTCCGCGACGGTGGCAAGAAAGCTGGCACCAGCCCTGATTGCAGGAAACACCGTAGTAACAAAGCCATCCAGTAACACTCCATTGAGTACTGTCGAACTGGCGAAGCTCACCGAAGAAGCTGGTATTCCCAAAGGAGTGCTCAATGTGGTAACCGGCGGCGGCTCCGAGGTCGGAGAGGAACTCGTAACGAACAAGCTCACCGGACTGATAACCATGACAGGAAGTACCTCTGCGGGGAAGACGATAATGGAGCACGCATCGAATCATGTCGCGAAGCTCATCCTCGAGCTGGGAGGGAAGGCGCCGTTGATTGTCTGTGAAGATGCTGACATGGAGTGGGCTCTGCGATGCGCCACCTGGGCGCGTTTCTGGAACTGCGGCCAGACCTGCATCTGCTCGGAGAGGATGTACGTTGACGAGCGTGTGAAGGAGAAGTTCGTCTCGGCCTTTGTCAGGAGGGCAAGGGAGTTGAGGATCGGAGACCCGCTAGACCCGCGGACCGATCTGGGGCCCATGGTCAGCAAGCAGGCTAGAGAGACGAGCAAGGGGTTCGTAGCGAAGGCAAAGGAAGAAGGAGGCAGGTTGCTCACGGGCGGCTCAGAACCGAAGACGAAGGGATGGTTCTTCGAGCCCACGGTGGTAGAGAATCTGGCTCAGGATTCCGCGCTGGTGCAGGAGGAGATATTCGGCCCCGTCGTACCCATACTGGGTGTAGGTGATTTTGATGAGGCGATAGAGTTCGCCAACGATTCGAAGTACGGGCTGGCGTCCTATGTGTTCACCAGAGACATAAAGCGTGCGCTCAAAGCGATGTACAAGATAAAGTTCGGCGAGTGCTACATAAACCAGGTCGGTCCGGAGCAGCTTCAGGGCGCGCATACCGGGTTCAGGGAGTCCGGTCTTGGCGCAGAAGGCTCCAGGTACGGGTTGGAGTGCTACACGCAGCTCAAGACCTGCTATCTGGACTGGAACGATAGGCCGAGCACACCCTACCTGTTTCCGTATGGGAAATAGCAAGCGGGTCGTAATCCCTCGGCATCTTCGTGCCCGGGCGAGGAGAATGCCAGATGGACCAACGTTATTGCTATCCCAATTCTCATAAATTCTCTAATACATCGGGAGCGGAATAAGGCCTAGCTCAGTCATAATCAAACCTTCACATCCGCATGAAGTTAGAGAACTTCCGCTAACTGGGATAGTTGGCCTCCAACTCCCTGTACGCGCTTACTAGCTGGTTTGAAGCGCAGGCGGCGAGCGTTCGACGCGGATTCGCGCATCAACGGCCACTGCGCCGTCCTGCGACACCATGAGGGGATTAAGGTCCAACTCCGCCAATTCGGGGATTTCCTCCGCCGTCTGACCCAGTCGAAGCATGACTTCGAGCGCCCCGGCATCATACTTCGGCCCTCCTCTGTAGCCGACGAGAATCTGGTATGTCTTCAGTGAACAGACAATCCCGATCCGCGTCCTGCTCTGTCAGCAGGGTTAGGCCAACAGGGACATCCTTGAAAAGTTCGACAAGGGTGCCGCCCGCCCCACAGGCTATCAGGGGGCCGAAGGTCTCGTCGTGGGTGACGCCTACGAACATCTCGACAGTACCTGAAACCACCGCCTGGACCAGAAACCCCCGACCACGAAACCATTCTGCCGAAGACGGACCGACATCTCTTTCGCCGCCGGCGTCGCTGAGCAGGACAAGGAACTCCAGTCTCTGTCTTGCAGAGCAAACTTACGAATCGGTCGGCCCCGTGCGCGCATTCATCTTTGTAGAACATACGCACCGACACCCAGGATCCTAGCCAAAGCTCGCGGGCGGGTTGCGACCGCAGCTCTTGGACGTAAGACGTCGTCTCGCTCTCCACACCCTCCTTGATGGAACGGAGTCGAAAAATCCTCCACCAGCGGTCACTTCTCGACGTCTGGGATTCGTTCGCATTGGATTTCGCGGTGACGTCGTAGTTGCCGACGCGGACCTTCGCGTCGAAACTCCGGGGGTCCTTCCAGACTTGAGGAATCTGTCTCGCCAGGACGTCGGGTCCAGGCTACCAAAGATGTATTGTCGTTCGAATACAGAACGACCGGATGCACGAGAGTTGGATAACGATAATAACGTCAGATTGCCGGCTCTCGAAAGAGTGCAATTCCCGTGGCAAGAGATTACGTAAGCTATGCCGAAGGTCTCAACACAAAGAAATCATGGAGCCTCTACGAGAGAGCCAGCAAGGTAATGCCCGGGGGCGCCAGCTCCCATGGGCAGTGCTATCCGGTCTTCGACCCCTACCCCTTGACGTTCGAGAAAGGCAGGGGCTCGCACATCTGGGACGCCGACGGCAACGAGTACATCGATTTCATACTCTCGATGGGTCCGTGCATACTAGGTCACTGCCACCCGACGCTGATGAAGGCTGCGGCGGACCAACTGAAGAAGGGGACCGCCTTCGCCGTGCTCAACGAGAACGAAGTGAAGCTCGCGGAACTCGTCTGCAAGATAGTGCCGAACGCCGAGATGGTGCGCTTCTCCAACTCCGGCGCTGAGGCGACGATGAGCGCCATCCGCTTTGCAAGGGCGTACACCGGCAAGACCAAGATCATCAAGTTCGAGGGCGCATATCACGGGGCCTACGACCAGGTCATGGTGGGCTTCGGCGGCGTCCAGCCGGTGGGACCTGCGATGGCGCGCGTGAACACTCCGGTGAGCTGGGGGGTTCCCGAGGAGGTTCTCAGTACCGTGATCCAGCTCCCCTGGAACGACCTCTCAGTCGTCGAGAAGACCCTGAAGCGGAGGTCGCACGAGATCGCTGCGATAATCACCGAGCCAGTGCTCATGAACATCGGCACGGTGTTGCCCGAGGAAGGCTACCTCAATGGACTTCAGGAACTGTGCCACAAGTACGACGTAGTCTTCATACTCGACGAAGTCATCAGCGGGTTCAGGCTCGCCCTTGGGGGGGCGCAGGAATACTTCAACCTCCGGCCGGACCTTGCGACCTACGCAAAGGCGCTGGGGGCGGGGTTTCCCATCTCGGCCATCACCGGCAAGAGGGAGATCATGGAGAACGTCGTTCCGGGGAAGATGATGCACTCGGGCACCTACAACGCCAACCCTCTAGTCGTGACCGCGGCACTCGCGTCACTGACGGAGCTGAGCAGGAACAACGGCGCGATATACAAGCACCTCAACAAGATAGGGACGATGCTCATGGAGGGCCTCCAGGACGCGGTGGACGAGACCAAGACCAAGGGAATGGTCCAGGGCATAGGCTCTGGAGGCTGCCAGCTCTATTTCACCGACAGGAAGAAGATCTCGAACTACAAGGACTTCTTCAGCACCGACTCTACCAAGTACATGAAGTTCCACAAGCAGCTTCTGAAGCGTGGGGTCTACTTCCATCCACAGCAGTACGAGCACCTCTTCGTGTGCACGGCGCACACAGAGAAGGACGTCGACACGGCAGTGAGCTCCGCCCGCGAAGTCCTGAAGCAGCTGGCGTAGGGTGTAAGCGATGGCTCCCAAGTTCAAACTCGGAATCGATGCGTCGTTCATGATGGAGTTCGACCCCAGGTACACGCTGAAGTACCCGATTATGGCCGAGAAGACGGGCTTCGACCACCTCTGGATGGGCGACCACTATCTGCCCTGGCAGGCTTCGTTCCAGGAGAGCTTCTTTGTGTGGGAGCTCCTCGCGGTCGTCGCCTCAAAGACGAAGAAGATCAAGCTAGGTCCGGACGTCACGGTCCCGATCGGCGCGCGCTACCATCCCGCAATAATCGCGCAGGCTGTCGGTACGCTCGAGAGAATGTTCCCGGGCCGGTTCGTGCTCGGTGTGGGGTCGGGTGAGGCCTTGAACGAGAGCTGGTTCTGGGGCCACTGGCCGAAGTGGTCCGAAAGAATGGACAGGCTCATCGAGGGCGTCGAGCTGATCAAGAGGCTCTGGGCCGAGGACGACTACTTCAGGTTCGACGGGAAGTACTTCAAGATGGGAGTAACCAAGCTCTACGTCAAGCCGAAGAAAGCCGTGCCCATCTACATGTCGGCCACGGGAAGGAAATCCGCATACAGGGCCGGAAGGCACGCGGACAGGCTGATCTCTTCTGGCAACCCCCAGGCCATGCAGGAGGTCGTGTTCCCGAACTTCGACAGGGGCGCTAGGGCGGTGGGGCGCGACCCGTCCAAGATGGAGAAGGCCGTCCTCATGGACATGGCGACGGGCTCGGAGGACAAGATCCTTGCAAGGATAAAGCGTCTGGCCGCGGGCTCGACCATACCGGAGATGTTCAATGAGGGGGACCCGCGTGTCATCGAGAGGGCGGGCTCGAAGCTCCCCAAGGAGCACCTGCTGAAGAACATCGTCCTGTTCAAGAAACCGGACCAGGTCATCGAGGCGGTCGACACGTTCAGGAAGCTGGGGGCTACCCAGGTGATCATCAGCGAGATGAGCGTGGAGCCGGACTTCGCGATGAAGGTCTACTCGAAGGTCTGCGAGTACTTCAAGCAGGAGGCTTAGGCGCCTGACGCGGGCCCGTACTCTTCGCTCACCCCATAAGTAGAGGGGGCGACCACGGGGCTGCCGATGAAGATCACCAAAGTCGAGCCCATCATCCTCTACGCTCAGGACCCGAGCATGCAGGGCGAGGCGAACGTCGGAGGCTACACCGGTTACCAGCTGATAGTGCGGGTGGACACTGACGAGGGCATCCACGGATGGGGCGAGGCCTGCGTCGGGAGCGAGAATGGCGAGGCCGCGTATGCGGTGAAGGAGCTCATCGACAGAGGGATCACCCCGAGGATAAAGGGCGAGAACCCAGTCGAGTACAGGAGGCTCTGGGAGCAGCTCTACGAGGCGACCTACTGGTACGGGAGGAGGGGCCTCGCGACGTACGCCATGAGCGCCATCGATACCGCTCTGGTCGACATCGCCGGCAAGGCGTTCGGCATCCCCGCGTGTCAGGTGCTCGGCGGGCAGTACAAGAAAGAGATCCCGCTCTATGCGAGCCTCCTCTTCGACATGGACGACCCTGAAGCGACCGCGAAGAAGGGAGAGAAGTACGCCAAGCTCGGCTACTTCGGGACGAAGTTCGGCTGGGGTATGATACCCTCGAAACCCTTCGGCGCTGACTTCAAGAAGGACGAGGAGATGGTCGCCACGATACGCGAGGGTATAGGTCCCAATACTAAGCTGATGATTGATGTCGGAAGGTACGTGAACTGGAGCGTCCCTTACGCCGTGAAGATGGGTAAGATGGTCGAGAAGTACGACGCGTTTTGGTTCGAGGAGGCGCTCCCGCAGGACGACCTGAATGGCTACGCGGAGCTGGCGAGGAGCCTGGACGTCCCCGTCGCGCACGGAGAGGAGCTCTACACCGTGTACGATTTCAACGAGGTCCTGAAGAAGAAGGCGGCTGACCTCTGGCAGCCCGACGCGAGCAAGGTGGGAGGGATGTCGGAGATGAAAAGGGTGATAGAGCTCGCCCGCATCAACAACATAATGTGGGTGCCCCACAACTGGTCAACGGCCGTCAATACGGCGGCATCTCTGCACCTTTCGGTCTCGTCGCCCGACGGGTTCCTGTGCGAGTTCAAGCAGGAGCCCAACGTCCTGGTGCACGACCTGGCAAAGCGACCCTTCAGGGTCGAGAACGGGAAGATGCAGGTGCCGAGTGAACCCGGGCTGGGACTCGAGATCAACGAAAAGGTTCTGAGCAAGGTAAGGCTCGATCGCTGAAGGGTCGGCAGATGGCGACGGGGCACTTTGGCGGCGTGTTCCCGTCGCTCCCCACCGTCTGTCGTCCCGATGGCGAGCTCGACCTGGAAGGCCAGCGGAGGGTGGTCAGGTTCTGCATCAAGAAGGGGGCCGACGGACTCGCCTGCCTCCTCTTCGCTGGAGAGTTCTACAAGTTCTCCGATGCGGAGAGAAAGAAGGTCGCCAGCACGGTGATCGATGAGGCGGCGGGCCGCGTACCCGTGCTAGTCGGGATCTCCCACAGCGGCACCCACCCGGCGATTGAGCTCGGACGTCATGCCAGGGAGGAGGGCGCTGAGGGCGTAATCGTCACGCCTCCTTACAACTCGAATTTCATCACAGAGGCATCACGGGGGCTGGTTTCGCACTACCGCAACATAGCGGCCGCGGTCGGCCTGCCGGTGATGGTCCAGGACTACTCGTCGGAGGGCTCGGTCGGGCTCCGACCGGGCGACCTCGAGAGGATTGAGCGGGCTTCGAGGATGGTCCGCTACGTCAAGGTCGAGGGTCCGGGCCACCTCGGGAGAATCAAGAGGGTCATCGAAGCCACCGAGGGCAGGGTTGGCGTCTTCGGAGGGATGGGAGGTCGCTTTCTTATTGAAGAGATGAGGCTCGGGACTATCGGAACCATCCCGGGGGCGGAGATGGTGGACGGGTTCGTGAAGGTGTTCGGCGCGATGTCTCGGGGGAATGGCGGCGCTGCGCGTAAGGAGTTCCGGAAGCTGCTCCCCTACCTTGACTTTCTAACCAGAAACTTCGAATCGTTCGTCTCGGTCGAGAAAGAAGTCCTGAAGGCGAGGGGCGTGATAGGAGACGCCGCCGTGAGGGAGCCGTGCATACCGATGAAGCCCGGCCGCTCACGTGAGCTGATGCGCATCCTTCGGGCGCTCATCCCCGATGACCACGATTTAATATCCGGAGACAGGACCTCCCTGTCATGAGGTCCCTCGTTTGGACAGCTCCGTCGAGGATGGAGATGGAGGAGAGGCCGAGACCCGCCGTCAGGCCCGGCTGGGTGCTCCTCGAAGTCGAGGATTCGGGTATATGCGGCTCAGAGATAGGCGCGTTTCTCGGTCACAACGAGCTCCGGAGGCCGCCCCTCGTGATGGGTCATGAGTTCTCGGGGAGGGTCGTCGAGCTCGGGTCAGAGGTCGCGAAGGAATGGGAGGGGGAGCTAGTCACTGTCAACCCGCTGTTGTCGTGTGGAGAGTGCAGGCAATGCCGGCTAGGTATGAGACAGCTCTGCTACTCGAGAAAGATCGTGGGGATAGACATGCCCGGGTCCTATGCGGAATTCGTCGCAGTACCTGCAAGCTCTCTGTATCGGGTGAAGGACGCGGTGGCGGGAGCGCTGGTTGAACCGCTCGCCTGCGGTGTAAGGGCTGCCGCCCTGTCCGGTACAAAAGTCGGGGACTCGGTGATGGTGATAGGGGCAGGGACGATCGGTCTCATGACCGCCCGCGTGCTCAAGGCGATGGGGGCCGAGTCCGTGACCGTCACGGATACCAACCCGGCGAGGCTGAAGTGGGCTTCGGCTTGGGGAGCGGGCGCCATCCTCAATCCCAAGACAGACGACATCAGCACATTTGTAAAGAAATCGACCGCTGGCGAAGGTCTGAGCGCTGTCGTGGACGCTGTGGGGTCCGTGGAGACGAGGTCCCAGGCGGTGGCGAGCATAAGGAGGGGCGGGAGAGCGGTCTTCGTTGGGCTGCACGACGGTTCGGCCACCCTGCCGGGCAACGAGATTGTAAGGTTCGAGAAGCAGGTCATAGGGTCGTTCTCATACTCTGACGACGACTTCAAGCGAGCCGTCGACATGGCCAACGGCGGATTCCTGGATACGTCGGGCGGATGGCTCGACATTAGGGACCTGGATACCGGGCAGGCCTCATTCCTGGAGCAGACGACGCCCTCCGCGCCGTTCTCGAAGATACTCCTCACGTCAAGAAGATAGGGCTACTCCAGGCGGTCGAACGGCTTCATCACGCCCGGCAGGTGCCTCAGCAGGTCAGAGGCGGTAATGTGCAGCCCCAGCTCGGAGGCGGCCTGCACGCCGGCGGCGCCGTTGATGAAGGCGGCGCAGCACGCCGCGTCGAACGGTGCGATGCCCTTGGCGACGAGGCCGGCTGTTACTCCAGTGAGCACGTCGCCCGTCCCTCCTACGGTCATAGCGGGCGAGTGAGTCTCGTTCAGACCGACGCCCTCGCCATCGCTGATGATGTCCACGGGACCCTTGACCAGTACGACCATCCCGCTCTCCCTGGCGGCCTTCTTTACGGCCGATGCCCTCTCCCCGGTCTCGAGCTCGAGCTTCGTGCCGAAGAGTCTTTCGAACTCGTGTGCGTGGGGCGTGACGACCATCTTAGACTTGGACGCGAGGGGCAGTATCGACGGCCTCAGGGCGTCGGCGTCGGCCACAAGCACCCTGCACTTAGACCCGAGCTTGGCGAGGGCATGGGGGAGCTCCTCCGGGTTCTGCGGACCCAAACCAGGGCCCACCGCGACGGCATCCACCTCTGGCAGCCAGCCCACAAGTCTGTTGGCGTTCCCCCTCGTGAGCTTGCTGTCCGGCATGGGATAGACGATAAGGTCGGGCGAGAGGGCGCGGACTGACGGAGCCATCGTGGCCGGTACCGCGAGATAGACCAGGTCGAGGCCAGTCCTCAGAGCCCCCATGGCAGCGAGGTAGGGGGCGCCGTGATAGATCCTACCTCCACCGACCACGCACGCCGTCCCGTTCATGCCCTTGTGCGAGTCTCTCCTCCTTGCGGGTATCTTACTCGCCACGAACTTGCTGTCGATGGTGAACTGGCTCATCTGCACGCGCCCTAGAAGTTGTAGTGCCTCTGCACCGGCGGGAGCGAGACGAGCGACTCGACCGGACAGTTTAGCCTCAGTCTTTCCTTGAGCTTCGGCAGGGACTGTTCCATAGACGCGATCGTGAAGACGCCTACGACGCGCGCCCTGGCCTTCTCCGCGAGCTTGACTAGCGCGTCGATCGTTATTCCCGTGCGGACGAAATCGTCGACTATCAAGACGTGCTCCCCCTTCTTTATGGAGCTCTTGGAGAGGTACAGATACTTGACAGAGTCCGGGGAGTATATCACCCTCTGTTCGTAGAACTCCTCCGCCCCCAGGTCCCTTTCACCCTTAGCTATCGCCACATTGACGTTGAACTCGTCAGCGACCTGCACGGCCAGCGGGACGCCGTCGACCTCCATCGTGAGTATCTTCTGGACCTGGGAGGGACTAAACTCGCTGTAGACGACCTTGGCGATCTGTCTGAGAAGGCCTACGTCGATTACAGCCCTCGTCATGTCGTACGAACCGTCCGCCGTGACCTTCACCTGGTCTGCGACTATCTTGCGCAGGAGCTTCTCCCGGAAGACTGCGACGAATTTCTCCGAACGCGCCGCGCTCGGGAGGACGTGTCCCCTGACGTAGCGGCTCAGTATCGGTGCCGAAAGGCCTAGGATGGCCGAAAGCTCCTTGTAGCTGTAGTTCTTCTTCAGGGTGGAGAGCAACTCGACCGAGGATATGCGAGACTTGACGTCTGCTACTCTGCTCAACTAGACCGAACGCACGTTTTTGCACAGGGGTGTAGAAAAACATTCTCGCCGTGAAACAGGATTGACGCCTTCATGCACGGTCAGTGGCCAAGGATGATGCGCAGCCACGTGGGCAGGAACGACTTGTCCGGGTAGTAGAGGAAGAACCAGAGAAAGACGCCACCTAGCAGGATGTACGCCACTTCGCGAGGGAACCAGCGTCTGGAGAGGACGTAGGCGCATCCGATGGCAATCGCAGGGATTGCCGGGATGAGGTAGAAGGGATAGGTGACCCTGCCGTAGATGTATATCGCGAAGTAGGGGAAGTAAGTGAACGCGAACCACAGCAGCGCGAAGCCGGCGAGTTTCAGCGAAGGGTCGGGCGAGGGAGGCGACTCCTCGGCTCTGCCCGTTGTAACCTCCTGCTCCGCGATGACCGGTGCATCGTCGAAGGAAAGGTCAGTCGCGGGCGCCACGGGCGCGTCGGCGGCAGGTGCGGACCTCCTCGCCCGCCATCTCTTGTAGCCCAGGAACACCACATAGGGCGCCCACAGATAGGTCAGCCATATCTCGAAGAAGTTGGGAGTCCCCCAATAGCCGAGAGCGACATACTCCGGAACTCCGTTGACAAGGACCCTGGTGACGAAGTACCCGACGGCAGAGTAGTAGGTCATCCAGTTAAGGGGCGTGATCGGCGTACCGAAGACCGCGTCCGTCCAGCCCACCCCCTTGAGGCTGCTGCCGTAGCTGAGGATGTAGTGAACTTCGTCGAGGAATGTGTGTACGCTGGAGTTTCCGAAGAGTGTGGCATAGATCTGGAGTCCGGCTGCGAAGACCACTGTGGTGACGATGAAGATCTCCAGCGAGGTCAGAAGCCTGAACCTGCGGGTTCCTGTACCCAGGACCGCGTTGTATGCTACGAGGAAAAGCACCAGGAAGAGGGCCGTCTCTTTGGAGAGGGCGGAGAGACCGAGCAGTATCCCGGCGAGGGTGAAGCTATTCAAACGCCACAGACGGAAATCGCTCAGGTAGACTAGGAACGCCAGCAGCGCGAAGAAGACAGGCTGGACGTCTATCACCGCTATGCTCGAGTGGACAAAGAAGAGGGTCTCGAACGCGAGCAAGAATGCCGCAAACAATGAGAGCGTGGAGTCCCTGCTAATACGCCAGCAGATTGCGAACAGGATCGGGATGCAGGCGACCCCCATCACGACAACGAAGAACCTCCATCCGAAGTCGTTGTTCCCGAACAGCACTATTCCGGCCGCGATAATCGCCTTCGAGAGGAAGGGGTGCTCGAAGTTGCAGTTGTTCACATAAGGGCCGCACTTCGCGCCCGACAGCAGTGCCTGGGCGGCGGGCACATAGTAGATCTCATCCATGACGCAGCCATCCACGTTCGGGGTCGTGTTGCTGTCGTAGCAGGAGGCCGTCGGGGGAGAGTTGATCGTGTAAAAGTGCGCAATAACAAGGCCGGTCGTGATCAGCGCGAGTACGAGAAGCGTCTTCCTGTGGTTCGGATAGCGCAGCACGAACCAGAAGGCGCCCAGGACGACGGATGAGATGACGGAGCCACCGAAGATGTAGAAGAGCGGATACAGGAGGGCGACCTCGACGTTCATAGGTTCGGCGGCGTGCAGTACCACGACGACCAGGAGCAGCGCGAGGTCGACGAACGAGAGCCCGGCGAGGAAGAGCGACCAGAACCTCAACCCAGAGTAGGAGCGCTCTCCGGACATACCGCGCCCTCGAAGCCGGTTCCGATATTATCGTTTGCCTCATGGCGGGAGAGGTCGAAAAGCTCTAAAAGGGAGCCATCCGCCGCGCTCATGGAAGCTTGTCTTCGCTAACTTTCCGGAGGTTTACAGAGGAGCTTAACTCGTTTGTAGGTAAGACCGTCGCCGCTACCACGGGTGACGGGAAGGAGTACTCTGGGACGCTCGTCGGGGTCGACGAGAACATGAGCATAATCCTGGACCGCGTGTCGGGTGCGGGCGAGAACGTGTTCAAGGTCGCGATAAACGGGAGCAACGTCAGGGAGATCAAGCTCACCACGAAGCCCTACGACCTGAAAGCGCTGGGCGAGAGGCTGAACAGGTACTTCCCGGGTCTGGTCCAGGTCCGCGAGGACATCGGCGTGATAATCGTCATGGACAAGATCAAGGTCACGGAGAAGGGCGTGGAGGGCACCGGCCTCGCTGCGGACAAGGCAAAGACCATCTTCGACGAGTACGTCAGGGACACAAAGAAGTAATCGGTCCGGCCAGCGCTTAGCATCGCTCGGAGTTCTGGGAGGGTCGAGGATGTGGGATGGTTCCGACCACCCGCACTGTATCAGGTCGCGCCGGTCGCTCTCCAGACTCCGAAGGGACCGTCCCCGAGGAAAACCTTTTGATTGAGCGAGACAGAAATCTGGCTCTTTGGTGGCTATCGTGTCTTCCATCTTCAAGAAGATCCTTGGCGGCGGAGAGGGTGAGACCGAGGATCATGCTGACCAGGCCGGACAACCCCCTCAGCATAAGGACAGGCTGCCTCCCGGTCAGGTCTGGGGGAAGAGGTACGTCATCTACTCTGCCAACGGCAACCAGAGGATCAGCGCGGCAGACTGGAAGCTGAAGGTGACCGGGCGGGTGGAGAGACCTCAGGAGTTCACGTATGACGAGCTCCTGAAGCTCCCGATGATCAGGTACACCAAGTCGTTCCACTGCGTGACCCGCTGGTCTATCGAACTCCCCACCTGGGAGGGCGTCTCGATCAAGATGCTCGCGGAGATGGCCCGTGTCACACCCGAGGCTACCTGGGTCATGTTCCGCTGCTACGACGGATACACGGCCCCCGTCCCGATGGAGGACGCGCTCAAGGACGATGCCATCGTAGCCCTGAGGATGAACGACAAGCCGCTCCTCCCCGAGCAGGGATTCCCGGCGAGGCCCTTCATGCCCCAGCTTTACGGATGGAAGAGCGCCAAATGGCTCGGAGAGATGGAGTTCATGCCGCGTTACCAGGACGGATACTGGGAGGCGTACGGCTACCACGAGCGGGCGAGCATCTGGGAGGAGGAGCGGTTCAAGGGCGACGGGTACAAGCCGGTCGCGAGGAAGGCCTTCGGCACCGTCTGAGCAGCACTAACCTGTGTCCGCCAGCGCGCCGAAGAATCCGACGATGACGTCACGGACCGACACCCACAGCGTGTGTCTTACCTGCGCGCCCGTCTCCGCCATCCGCGAGAGCCTCCTGACCCGGAAATAGATGGGAGGGTGAGGGTCAAACCTGAGCCAGTCGAGGAAGCGGGCCCTGGAGGAGTAACGCTCGAAGTAGAGCTGTGTGAACCCTATCCTCTTGAGGGCCGACGCCAGCAAGCCCGGTCCGCCAAGGACGGTCGCAGACTCCGTGTCGGCGCGGGTCTCGAGGAACTTTCCGACAAGGTAGATGACACCGAACGCGATGATGAAGTAGAAGAGCCCGAGGTCGATCAGGATAGGGAGCCAGACGTACAGGGCACCCAGATACATCACCATCGTCGCGACGAAGAGGATTATCGGGTCTCTGCCCTTGATGTGTCCCATTTCGTGTCCGACTACCGCCTCCAGTTCGTCGTCCTTGAGGTCCTCCAGCGCGCCGGCGGTAATGGTCATCGACGCCCTCCCCGGCGAGACGCCCGTCGCGGCTGCGTTATCCGTCGGGGAGTTCACGACGGTGACCTTCGGTATTGGCAAGCGGAACTTCTTAGCGGCTTCGCTAACCAGACGGTATGGGTCCCTCCTTGTCACCTCGATGTCGTCTATGGAGCAGACTACTCCGGCCTTGGAGAGTATACCGTGGATCGCGGCCCTGGTCTCGGGCTTGCCGAGACCGTCCGATGAGATGGCGTGCTCTATGGCGTCCCTCACACTGCCTACGAGAGCCCGACCCTTGGACGAGAGTTCCTTGAACGTCTCGGGTGAGCACATCACCCTCACCACAGCCACCTCGGGGTGCTCGCCGGTGACTCGGACCGACCCCGCGCTAAGCATCAGCCTGTCCGAGAAGAACAGTGCGAGACCCTGGATGGCTAGTATACCGATTAAGGCATAGTCGCCGAGGAAAAGGACGAAGACGAAGCTTACGGCCATAAGGACTAGGAACATATTGACAGTGTTCCCTGCAAAGATGCGTTTCAGGATGCGTCTGGAGGTGCTCGTCGAACCGGGTTGAGAAGCCTCAAGGTCAGAGCGACCAATCGAGTACACGAACCTGAGGCTCGTCGTCTTTGAATGCATGAGGAACGACGTCACGAGCACCTCTATGTCGTCGGCCACGTGATCGCACACGGGGCCAACGCGCGGGTCCTTCGGGTCAAAACCGGTGAATTCGACCACAACAGCCTCGGAAGAGAAGGAGAGGTTCACCGTCAGGGCAGGGAATCCTATCGACGGCGTCGTCCATCCCGGGACCTCGGGGTCGAGAGTCCAGACATAGTACCTCCGTTCGCCGGCACGGCCTGAGCTGAACCCTCGACCCTTCATGAATCGCATGTTTGGAGTGAGATAGTGGGTCGCAATGAAATCTGCCAGCCCGGGCACGGCAGAGGCCGGGACTCCAGACTGGACCTCGACCCGATAAGGCAAGTCCAAGGAGGCGTCGCGGCGACCACGACTACTTAAGACGAATGAACGCCGGCATTCTCCCGCGAGCATTATGGCCATGAACTCGACAAGGGCAGTCAACCTTGCCGCTGTCCTTTCGCTCCTGTTTGGCAACTATGTGATGACGATCAACCAAGTGAATGTATCATCGATCTTCACGTTCGGACCTCTGTCGCACGCCGCGTCGATTTCGAAGGACTTCGACCTCAGCGTCTACGGCCTCGGCATCCTTACGTCGGCGTTCTTCCTCGCATATGGCGCCTTCGAGGTCCCGGGGGGCATCCTTGCGGCGAGGATGGGCCCAAAGAAGATAGTCGTGATGGGCACGATCGCGAACGCGTTCGGAGTGATAGGAAGTGCGCTCGCTCCTCAGTTCGACGCGCTCGTGCTCTTTAGGTTCGTGGCGGGCTTCGGCTTCGCCTTCGCCTTTCCATCGATGCTCGTCCTCATCGTGAGGTACTACAAGGCGGGTTCGGAGGGGTTCGGCGTTGCCCTCACGAGCATGGCTTTCGCCGTAGGCTCGGTCACTGGCTATTTCGGATGGGCCGTACTGGGTGACACGGTGGGTTGGAGGCCTGCCCTCGTTGTGGCCGGAGTCCTCGATATAGTAGGTGTGCTCGCCATGTTAGCACTGATACCCCCAGACCGAGAGGGTGCCGCGTTTAAGCTGGACAGGGCCCATCTACGGAGCATCATTGTGAGCCGGCCTCTTGCCATTCTCAGTATTGCGTTCCTGGGCGTGGGCTCGACGTACGGCCTGGTCGTCAACTTCATGATCTACTACCTGGAAGGGAACTTTGGACTGCAACCGGGCCTTGCGGGGAGCATAGCGAGCATCGCGACTATACTTACCATATTCTCGGCACCAGTGATCGGGCGCGTCTATGACAGGGTCGGGCGCGTGAAGCTCCTGATGGTGGCCAGCGCGGCGGTTATCTCGCTGGGGGTCGGGATCGCGGCCGTCGACTCAATCTACGCCGCACTGGTCTCGGTGGCACTCTGCGGCCTGTCTGCAGGAGGGTTCTTCACAGTCGGGCTCGCGGTGGCGCGAGAGGTTTCAGCGTCGATACCGGAGTACGAGAGCTTGTCCGTCGGATGGGTCGACTGCTTCTCCCTGCTCGGGAACTCCATATCGCCGCTCTACTTCTCCGCGCTGGTCCTCGTAACCGGCTACCCTGACGCTTGGCTCGTCGGAGGATCCGTCGCCATAGTCTCGACGGTGCCGGTGCTCTTCCTAAAGAGCGGGGCCTTCCAGAGGGGGCCGGGTACGATGGACGCCGTTCTGGACAAGACTTAGAAGCCGACCGGGAGACCCGGGCCCCGATGCCCGTCTCGTTCGAGGTCAAGGATACAGACCTGATGGGACGCTTGGGCGTCCTGAAGATAGGAGGGAAGAGCATAGAGACCCCCTGCCTTATCCCAGTAATCCATCCGGTCATCCAGGACATCCAGCTCAGCAAGTTCAGAGAGCTCGGGTTCGACGCCCTCATGACGAACTCTCTCATCACCTACCGGAGGAGGAAAGAGGAGGCTATCGAGAAGGGGTTACACAGGATGCTCGGATACGACGGGGTGATAATGACCGACTCCGGTGGATATCAGGTCCTCCGGTACGGCGCGCTCGACATAACGCCAGGCACGATAGCGGAGTTCCAGTCGGCGATAGGCTCCAACCTGGCTGTCACACTCGACAGGCCGACCGGGTACTCCCTCTCGCGGGACTATGCCAGGGAGACAATGGACGTTAGCCTAAACGCAGCGCGCGAGACGATCAAGAAGTTCGGGAGGAGCGGGACGACCTGGGTCGGGCCGATTCAGGGAGGTCTCTTCCACGACCTAGTCCGAAGCTCAACCAGGGGCCTGCTGAAGGCCGGGTTTGAGTTCCTCGCGCTCGGGAGTCCCGTGGAAATGATGGACAACTATCGGTTCTCCGACCTCGTCAGGATGATCGTGGCGGCGAAGAAGAGCATGCCCTTCTCGATGCCTCTCCACCTCTTCGGTGCGGGACATCCCCTGACCCTTCCGCTCTCGGTGGCGCTGGGTTGCGACACCTTCGACTCGGCCAGCTACGTACTCTTCGCTAAACAGGGGAGGTACATGACCGAGAGGGGTACGCTTCTTCTCGAGGAGATGACCTACCTCCCGTGCAGCTGCCCCGTCTGCAACTCGACGACCAGAACCGAGCTCGTGCTCATGGAAAGGACTGAGAGGGTGAGGCGCATAGCCCTCCACAACCTCTACCTCCTGCGGCAGGACGTCCTTCGCTGCAAGCAGGCGATCTCCGAGGGAAGGTTGTGGGACCTGGTCGAGGAGAGGGCGATGACCCATCCGCGGGTGATGGCCGCGTTCGAAGAGATGGTCCGCAACAGCGGCTGGCTCGAGAGCGGGACGGCGCTAATGAAGGACAGAGGCCTCCTGGTCCGGAGCGAGGCCGACAGGAGACGCCCCGAGCTGGTAATCTCTGCCGCCCATCTGAAGCGTGCCATCAGGAGACGTCACAGCCAGGCGGTCGTGGTCCCCGTCGAGAATGACAAGCCCCTGCTCAGGACGACGGTCTACCCGCGGGTGAAGAAGCTGACGGAGAAGACTCCGAGCGACGTGTACAAGCTGCACCCGTTGCTGGGCCCGTACCCCGCAGAGCTCGAGTTCGTCTATCCGTTTACGCAGACGGTGACGGAGCTCGTCTCGGGCCCCAAGGAGCTCCGCGAATCGGTCGCCGTGCTGCGCAAGATGGGATACAGGTCGGTCGTCGTCGTCGGGGAGGCGAAGGGAAAGGTCAAGAGTAGATAGCGCTCGAAGAGCCGCGGTCTTTCTCCTTCTGCGCGAGGCCCATAAGCTCCCGTTCTAGGTCTTCCGCCCCCTTGATCAGCGGAGCCGTGGACACTTTGAAGGCATAGCGTTCGGCGAGGAACTCCACCGCGGTCGCGGCAGCCCTCGGGTCTACCCTCTCCGTGTTTGAATAGGCCAGAATCGCATAGGCGGCGCAGTCGTGCATCTGCAGCGTGTTGAGAAGTATCGCGACCGGTCCCACTATCATCTTGCCCTCCTCCAGTATCGGCTCACCCTCGAACTGCTCGCGCTTGGCCATGGCGTCGGTCAGGACCAACCGGTATCCCGAATCGTCGGTGCGGAGAGATTCGTCCAGGCCGCCGATGAGCGCGACCTCGTTGATGCCCATCTCGACTATCCAGTTGCCGAGCTCACGGAAGAATCTGTTTTCGTTCTCCCTCAGCGGTGGAACCTCCGCCTTGAGGAATGCGAGCTCCCCGCACACGAAAATCTCGTACGGAGTCGATATCGCGCCGTTCAACGTCGAAGAGACAGCCGGAGCAAACTCGGAATCCACGTAGAAAGCCCGTCTTGCCTTGAGTTCCTCTATCAGGAACTTGATGGACCAGTATCCGGTGGCGCCTATGCCATGGAAACCGGCGATGAGCGTGGTCGCCTTGAGCTTCTTTCCCTCGGGGAGGACTCGGATGGACGACAATCGGACGCCAGCGGTTTTCGGCCTACTCCTTAAACTCATCTGTCCAGGATGCCGTCGCGGGTTTCCCCACATCTGGAAAAATAGACATAAGCCGCGCGCTCGGTGGTATGGCCATGAGCCAGCTCGAGTCAGGCATGACCAGCTTCAAAGGTCCAGAGCACGAGGTGAGGGCCTATCTTACCAGGCCGGCAGGGAGCGCACCCCTCCCCGGTCTGGTGCTCATCCACGAGATATGGGGGCTCACGCCGCACATCAGGGATGTCGCCGACAGGTTCGCCAGAGAGGGCTTCGTCGTCCTGGCTCCCGACCTGATGGGCTCCGACCCGGCGATCGCCCCCCTTTTCTCGGAGGCGAACGTCGAGGCGGTCATGAGGTTCATGTTCACCCTCCCGCCCGGAAAGATGAGGGACCAGGCGTTCGTCCAGGAGGAGCTCGCCAGGCTCCCGCAGGACCAGCGCACCACGGTCGGCACCTTCTTCGGCACTGTCTTCGCAGGCAAACTGCCCTTCCCCAGGTTCGCCCAGGAGTTGTCGGCGGCCTACGAAGATCTGAAGGCGCGTGGCGGTGTCGATGCGTCGAGGATCGGTAGTCTGGGCTTCTGTTTCGGCGGCACCATGTCGTTCAAGCTCGCCTGCACCGGCGTCACGCAGGCCTGCGTCGTATTCTACGGACAGAATCCAGACCCGCTCGGATTGGTCGAAAAGATCAACTGTCCTGTGCTGTGCAACTACGGGGCGGAGGACGGGTTGAACGCGACCCTGGACCAGCTCGTGGGAGCCATGGTTCGCTACAAGAAGGATTTCGAGATGAGGATATACTCGGGTGCGGCTCACGCGTTCTTCAACGACGACAACCAGTACATGTACAAGCCCATCGCGGCCAGGCAGGCCTGGGCTCTCTCCCTAGACTTTCTGAAGAGGAACCTGGGAGAGCACTGAGCCGTTCGCGACCCGAGAAACAGCAAACGCTTAAAGAATGGTCGGCCCGGCCGAAAATTTAGCTATTGCTATGCAAGTTAAGATTCTGGGAGCCGCCCGCCAGGTGGGCAGGTCGGGCTTTATGGTCTCCCACGGCGACACGAACATTCTGCTAGATTACGGCGCGATGACGACGAA
>JAJYWC010000026.1 GCA_021791695.1 archaeon
GCACCCTCAACGTCGCGACGCTGAACACCACTAGAAATATGTCAGCGGGGAAAAGCACGAAGTCGCTGAAATCGGGCCGCCCGCTTCCGCTCAAGATGGCCAATGGTATGATTATGAGGAGTGCAGCTGAATAGATCGCAGACGCAGCCGCGCCGGTTCGGTTCCTCTTCCACGTGAAGTAGATTATCGGGAGCCAGACGACCGCGGCGACGACGAACCTCAGCACGAGGAAGCCCCGACGGTGCCTGCTCGTTGGGCATGTACTCCGAGATTGAGCCGGGCGAAAACATCACGAAAGCGTACCAAGGAGCGAGGAGGAGCTGCACGAAGGCCACGAAGAACTGGAGTAAGACCGTCGCGTGCCAGGTTCCGATGCCGCCTCTCGGCGCCGGCTGTTCGGGGTTCGAGTCATTTCATCCTCGCTAGGTTGGCCTGGTCTTCCTCGTAGAGCGTCTCCATCAGCTGGAGCACCGCCGGTCTCACCTGCTCGGGCCTGAGTGTGGGCGAGGTCCATTCTCCGACCGACGTAACGCCCGTCTCCTCGTCCTGTGGGATGTAGAAGCTGAACTCCTTCGAGCCTGCGAACAGCCCTTCCAGCCACTCGAACGAGAACCCCAGCGGAGGGTAGGCCGTCAGCTTCATCTTGTTCTTCACCTTCGTCCCGTCCTTGAGAGTGAGCGTGGCGTGTACGTATGTCACGCCCTCGCTCGCGCGCTCGAATACCGCGTCGGGAGCGGAAGGGTGCACGTGCTCTGGGCTTGAATGCAGCCTCCAGACCTTCTCCATGGGCGCCTTGAAGACGCCTCCCTCGTCAAGCACAAACATGAACCGCGAGAACCCCAGAGGAATCTCGGATTCGTTGCTCGGCTTCACCGTCGATTGCTCAGTCATGATGACAACGGCCTCCTTCATCGGGACCTTGGCGCATATCAAATGGCCGGGAAGCCAGTTGGCTGTCCGGGAAATGGGACGGCGGAGAGTTTCCCGACCGGCCCATCGCGAGGGGCCGCGCGGAACGCTTATACTCCGAAGTGCCTTGCGAACTGCCGTCTTTGAACGTTACAGACTTTCGAATACTGGCTGCCATGGGCCTTTCCCATCATTCCCCGAACGGCACCCTTCACCGCAGACCTAGCGTGTCCAAAATGGCGAGGGACCTAGGGCTGGACCCAAAGACGGTGAGGTCGAGGATCAGGAATATGGAGCGTTCTGGGCTGATAAAGTATTATCAGGCTTTCCCCAATCTCTCGGCTCTGGGTCTCAGGTGCTCCATCTACGTATTTCAGTTCTCCGACCGCGACAGGAAAAAAGAAGCGATGTCGAAGCTCAGCCTGCTCGACGAGGTCCAGGTGATTGACGAGTATTCCCATTCTCTGCGCGTCGTCTTGCTCTACGAGAGCGAGGGCGACCTTGAAAGGAGGCTGGCCCTGGCGGGCGAGTTGACCGGCGTCGAACCCACCAAGCTCTTCGACGTGCCCATGCCCCCGCTGGGCATGAAGCTGTCCGCGGCAGACATGAAGATACTCCGGGCTCTGAGGTGGGACGCGCTGAAGCCAGCCAAGAGAATCGGCCAAGAGGTAGGCCTGACCGCAAGGGCGGTCAACTACAGGTTGGGCAGGATGGCCGATGCGCGGGCCTACTTCGCAGTCCCAGTGTGGGGACTGGAAAGGGTCTCGGGGATAATCATCTACGCGTTCTCCTTCTTCCTGCAGGAGAAGGACAGAGAGGAGACGGTCAGCAGGATCGCGCAGAAGTTCGCGCAGAAGAGCGTCTGTTGGTTCGCAGCCTCCGAAGGCGTCGTCTTCTTCATGCTGTTCGCGGACAGCGTGGGGGAGCCAGAGCGGATGTATGAAGCTGCGAAATCCATGGACGGGGTCTCGAAAGTGTTCATGGACGTGTTCGTCGACGCCCACGACCTGCCGGGCATGGTCGACAAGATGCTCTACAGGCAGGCTCGGCTGCCGAGGTCGACGGTGGAGCGGTATGACGCTGAAAGTGCTCCCTTGGTCAGCGCCGACATCGAGAAGCCAGGGGAGAGGCCTCGTCTAGACAACCTCGCATGACACGCTTCTCCTTGACGAGAGCAAGCATGAGAAGATGGTCGGCAGGGTGTCGATCCACGTATGATGCGGCATGAAGAGGCCACGATGCGTTAGCTCTCTCCGTGCCCTTGTTGAGCGAGATACGTCTCCGGTTGCACGAGGTCCCGGAGCGCAGGCACCTCAACCAACAGGCTCCGTACAAATATCGGGATGAATCCCTTCCGACTCGAACCCTTGACCTCTTGTTAGGCGCTTTGAGCGCGTAGGATATTAAGCACGCCACGCGTCTGTGATCTTATTGCATGCGGAGTCTATTATTCCTTCCTGAATGCCGATAATCGTTATTTACCCGCTACAGTCAATTCACACAGGAAAAATTTTGCAGGGAGACGAGGAGCGACTTGGCTGGCAGGATGCATTGGCGCGCGACCCAGAGTACTACATGAACACCAAAGAGGGCCAAGAAGAGCTGGCCCAGATGATTAGACGCGAGTCGGAGAGGCTCCTCGAAGAAATAGGTAAGTCGGTCAAACGGACGAAGGAAATCATCTGGCTCTCTAGATACTGTGTCGGCTGCAAGTTCTTCTCAAAGGAGGGTTCAAAGATGACATGCAAGAGATGGAATGTCAAGATAGTGAGGCCGTTTTACGGACGGCCGGTGTGGGAATCGATACCGAAGACGGGTAACGAGTTCGAGAAGGAGCGCATCGTGTCGAATATAGACTGGAGCAAGAAATGGAAGGAAATTTCCAACAAGATAGTCGAATGGGCCATCGATAAAGTGAATGGGGGATTCCCGTACTTCTGCTACACGCGCAAGGGAAACTAAGACAACGCAACAGGCACTCTGGATGAATAGAAGGGCCGCGGGTGGGATTTGAACCCACGGTCTCGAGGTCCACAGCCTCATATGCTAACCAAGTTGTGCCACCACGCTACTCCCGTAGGTGACTGCACTACCGCGGCCACGTATTCAGACGTGTTTTGGCTCCGGTATTTAGCCTCTGATACAACCATTGGACATACCCGGAGATCACGCACCAAACTCCCTTCGAATGCGCAGGCCATCTGCATCCAGCCGCGGAGCCACAGCTCGGTCTTTCGGGTCTGCAAAACCGCTTATCTTAATCGGATTTCCAGGCATGCGTAATCCCCCCGACTCAACAATCATGTTCCTCGCCCTGACTTGTGGGTGCTCGACAGCCTCGCTGATGTTCTGGATAGCGCCACAGGGCACTCCCGCTTTTCCTATACGCTCGATCCAATAGCTGGAGTCATGCTCACTGAAGACTGTCTCCAGAGTCTTCTTGAGCAACGCCTGATTGAGAGTTCGTTTCTCATTTGTGAGGAATAGTTCATCGAAGGCCAGCTCCGGCTTACCTATGGCCTTGCACAGACTGACGAACAACTCGTCGTCCCCGGCGCAGATTACGAACGACGTATCATTCGCCTGGAAGGTATCAAATGGCGCGATATATGGATGACGATTACCGAGTCTCCCGAGTGGCCTGCCAGTTGCCACGTACTCCATCACACCATGCTCCAGCAGAGTAATCATAGCATCGAACATCGATATATCCACCCTGGAACCGATTCCGGTCTTATCTCGTGCAAAGAGCGCGCTCGATATGGCACCGAAGCAGTATAGTCCAGCGGTGAGATCGGCCACGGAAGTCCCGACACGGGTCGCAGGACCCTCGGGGAATCCAGTCATACTCATTATGCCACTCAGACCTTGGATGACCGTGTCATATGCACGCTCTCTACTCATTGGTCCGGTCTGACCGAATCCGGTGCATGAAGCGAGAATGAGTCGCGAATTGATTTCTTTCAGCCGTTCGTATGAATATCCGAGTCTCTCGATCGTACCCGGCCTGAAGTTCTCGACTACGACATCAGCTTTTCGTACCAGGGCCTCGAAACATCTACGGTCTGCATCATTTTTCAGGTCGAGCGCTATGCTCTCCTTTCCTCTATTAATAAAATCGAAATAGACGGAGCGACCGTTCAGGAATGGACCGAACGTCCGGGAATCGTCTCCCATTCCAGGACGTTCCACCTTTATCACCCTCGCACCAAGGTCAGCGAAGAGCATGGTGCAGAACGGTCCTGCCAACACATGTGATAAGTCAACTATGAGCAATCCGGAAAAAGGTCCATCGACTGTTCCCACACCCTTCGAAATGCTAGGCACGATAGATCCCTCCTTGCGAGTAAGAAAGTATCTTCGCCATCTTCATTGAGATTCTCTGGTGTTCCATTGGCGCGCAGAGCAGCCCATCAATCTGAATTAAATAGCTAATCGCTAACGAAGCGATTCGTGCGAGACTCTTCTAATGCGATTAGGGTAAGAGACGCCAAAGAGAGAGACCTACCGCAAGTCGTGCGGTTGTTCCGCAAAGTCTTATTAGGAATACCTTACTACAATACACTTGCAAAGAGTTCGGAGCGCAGAAAATGGGGCCTCTCCACTCTCAGGAGCAAGTTACGTTACGACAAACATTCGGTGATGGTCGCCGAAGACTCTTCAGGCATTATCGGGTTTGTCTTCAATCGATTCGATGACTATCTCATCTGGATTGAGTGGTTCGGCGTCGACCAAGATGCGCGCCGCGAAGGAGTCGGAAGCGCGCTAATCTAAGCGCTCGTTAGGATTGCTCCAAAGAGGAAAGCTCACAAAATATGGTGCGACACGAGATCGACCAACGAACCGGCAAAGGCGACCTTCCTTAAGAACGGCTTTAGGGATCTGGTAGAGCTGAAGAACCATTGGTATGGCGAAGATTACATATTATGGGAGAGACTGTTATAAGGTGAAGGACCGCATTCGCATGTACGCAGCAGAACCACACGCATCTTTCTGGCTCCCTCGCAAAAGCTCGTCGTAGAAGAATCAGGCGCGTCAAGATCACTCAAGCGAACCATCTGAACGGCCGTACCGCATCCGGCCGTAGTCGCGACCGCCCTCTTGGTCGCAGCAGCACCGATAGCTTCATCGGCCCTGTAATCTCCAAGGATCACCACCAGCATCGAGCTGACACAGTTCAGGTCACCACGACGGACGTCATTGTCTCGAACCACACGATAACCATTAATGTCACCAAGAGTGAAAGCCGACCCTACGCTTACATCGTCAACCCTGATCGCCGTTCACGCTGGCTGTATTCCGGCCGAAAACCAATCATAGAAGACCATACTGATACTCTACTATGGCATGCACTACTATGTGTCCAATTACACGATAACCGACTCCAACACGATTGCCTATACCGTATGGGTACACCAATTCCACCGAATACTATGTGTCACCAGGGGTCTCACGGGATCCTCCATGTCCTGACGCCATCTTCATGGCCGGGAGGACTAGTTCGACCATTTCGAGTGGGCTGCAGACTTCACAACCTGTTACCTGCATCATTACCGGGACGGGCGGTCCGGTCTTTTTCCAGGTTGTCACCACCCAAGGAACGCCAGTCCCGAATCAGACACTTGGTGTGGTACACGCCGGTCCTAGCATTAACGGTCAATCAGGCGGTAGCGCGCTGATTGTTACCTATGTCACATTCTACGTCCCATCGGGGCGGACATACAGTCTGAACTGTCTCCCGAGCGGTTGCTCTGCGACCACCAGCGATACTATGATGATGGGCGGATAGACCCGAAGCTTCACGGCAGCTTCAATAACTCAAGGCAGGGCAGCCTGTCCGCTCGATGCAGCCAGGCCTGAGGAGGTACTACGTGCTCGCTGTCGCTACACTCGGTTTCGTCGTGCAGGGGCTGTCCCTGTTCAGCTATCCAACCATTTCGACGCTGGTCTCACACCAGTTCGTCCTCTCCAACACGGAGTCCGGAATCCTCACCTCCGCTTTCGTGCTGACCTACACAATCGTACAGATTCCCGCAGGCCTGGTCGCCGACAGGATAGGAGGCTCCAAGACGCTCCTGCTCTGCCTGTCGATCGTGACTGTGGCTCCGCCCATCTTCATACTGGGAGGGAACTTCGACGCCGCGTTACTGTCCAGGGCCATCGCAGGACTGGGGGCTGGCATGATACTCCCTTCCGGCGTGAGGATACTCTCTTCATCTTTCCCTCCGAAGGAACTGCACCGTGCGACCGGTGTCCTCGGGACGGGCTGGGGCCAGTCTCAGGTCCTGGCCTTCCTGGTGCTCCCCGTGCTGATATTCGGTCAGAACTGGCGTCCGCCCTTGGAGTTCAGCGCGGCCTTCACGCTGGCGATCACGTTGCTTGCGATTCTGCCGGTGAAGTGGGGCACAACAAAAATGTCATCCTCCTCCCTGAAGATGGTCGATGCGAGAAGCCTGATGACCAAGAAATTGTTCATCCTCGTGCTTGGGAACTTCACTGCACTGGTCGTGATGGTCGGGGTGCTCGCTTGGATACCGGCTTTTCTGAACGCGCGTCTGGGTTTAAACGAGGTCGATGCGGGTCGTCTGATAGCGGTAATCGGGGTCGTAGGCATCGTGGCGTCATTCGCGGGTGGTATCCTGAGCCAAAAAATTGGTCCTCGACCTGTGATTCTCATCTCCATGGTGCTTTTGGCGGCGTCCCCCTATTTCATCGGCATCTCGGGTTCGTGGCAGGTCGCGTTGTTCTGGATGTCGATGCTAGGCATTGGCGGCAGCCTTTACTTCGGTCCTCTCACGGCGCTGGTGCCATATTCTTCGGACCGGGGAGTGGAGTTCGCAGGGCTCTCATTCGGCATATTCAACACGATGAGCAACGTGGGAAGCTTCATCTCACCAATCATAATCGGTTACGCTCTCGACACTACGGGAAGCTACCTCGTGGGCTTCACGGCTCTCGGCGCACTGGGGATCAGTGGCGTCGTAGGGGCACTTCTGATCAGGGAGCGGAGGACATCCTGATGCGGACTCGTCATTCCTGAGACAGGGAAGACAACCGCTCGGACAGTTCCTTGAGTTTGTCCGCGTACGCCTTGGCGGCCGCCGGGTCGGTCTTCTTGAGGTCCTCCATGTAGGAGACGAAGCCACTGATCTCCCCGAACATCTCGTCGACCGACGGCCGTTTCCGGAACCCGGGTCCAAAGGACCATTCCAACTCCTCTCCCGCCTTCTCCGTAAGCTCGTAGCGTCCGTCGTCCCTCTTCCTGACCATCCCTTCCTTGGTAAGCTGCTCGAGCAACGGATAGATCGAGCCAGGAGAAGGTCTCCACCAGCCCTGTGTCATCTTCTCAATCTCATCCATCAGTTCCACACCGTTCTTGGGTGAGCCGGAGAGCATGGAGACTACGGCCATTCTAAGGCCGCGTTTTCTGTGCATCATCCAACGAAAAGGCCACATGGTACTCCGCCGATATCGGAAAACCGAGTTGATATATCTTCCGAATTTATCGAGATATCGATATCGCTATTCCGATATCCTTAAATTCCGAGGCTCGGACACCTTCCAACGGCGAAAGGCATGTTCGGAATGAACGAATATACCGGGAACAAGAGACGCGGATTCCTGAGTTGGATATTTGCTGCGATATTCGTAGTGCTGCTGATTGGGTTTGCTGGTCGGACTGCTTTCCTTCACGGGTCTGATAGGTCCGATCGGTCCTAGACCGTACTATGGGTGACCCTTTTTCTTCCCGTTCGGCTTCTTCATTTTCGTCTTGGCCCTCTTCTTCGTCTTCAGGTTCGCTTTCTGGGGATGGGGTTGGGGGTGGGGACGAGGCTACCGCCAGGGGTCTTGGGGCTCCGACGGCCTCTATGCTCTGGAGATACTAAACCAGAGGTATGCCCGTGGTGAGATAACCAAGGAGCAGTACGACCAGATGAAGACCGACCTCCTGCACAGCCGCGCCGACGCGGCAAAGGCCTAGTGCAGTGGCTTCCCCGCTGACCCGTTCAGCGGGACCATCACTGCCTCTTCCACCCGTCTGTTCCGGTAGTCTATTGTCACCCTGACCTTGACCGGTCGTCCGTGGCGCGGGCGCTCCAGCACCAACTCGTGCTCACTGTAATCGGCCAGCCCGAGCTGCAACCTCTCGTTTGCATCAGGCCAGAATATCGATCGCCTTCCCCTGAAGATTCTGCGCCAGTTCCCCCGCTCTCTGGCTTCGTCGTAGGCGAGAGTGAAAAGGTGCCTCTTCAGCCTTAGAATCCCGATGAGGTTGTTCTGATAGACCTCCCTCGTCGTCGAATTGATTCTGCTCGACGAAGGTAAGACTGACATCACGGCCGATTCGATTTGGACACCCGCTCTTACGCGAGCCCATGCCTTCCTGACATGCTCTTCGCTTATCCAAGCCCCTGAGAGATAGATTCTCTTCAAGTTCGACTTCCGAGCGCCCTGAAGATATTTATTTGTGTAGTAAGAAACTTGAAAATATCATAGCACCCGAGCAAAAAGTCCAACTTGCAACTTCGCCGGGAGACCGTCTAACACGGTCAAGCCGCGGTGTCGCCTTTATGGAAATTTCAATCACCAAGATGGTTGCCCGTTTCTTCTATTGATTGCGTCCCCGGATGAGTTCGCGTCTGATGCGTCCAAGGGCCTCGAACCTTTGCAACGCTTCCTCTTTCTTGAAGACCCATCGTTGAACGTCCTTGTCGTAGAAGTGATTTGAAAGGGAAAAGGACAGCCCATGTCCCGGATCTAGTCGAAACGATCTGATACGACCGCTCGACGTACCCGCGTCCTTCAGAAAGTTCAGGAGGTTGCTAAGCTGCGACGCCGGACACGCTATTCTGGCATAGTAGCTCCTGGGTCCAGAGCCTTCCATCCACACGAATGGCACCCTGGCGAGGGCTATCCTGAGCGTGCTCTTTTCACTCTCGGAGAGACCATCTGCAACGATATCAACCCATGAATAGCTACGCCTCTGTGCGCCAGAGTTCCCATGTTCAGGTCCGAATCGCAGAGTAGTATAGTTAATCCTGTACCCCCTGATTAGACCCCTTCCTAGTATATGCGCCCGATAATGCCACGCGAACGTGTTGTAGTTCTTAGCACCTGTTTTCGCGAAAACTTCGGCGAGAGAAACGTTTGCGCTGATCTGCAGTTGTTCTATTATCTTCAGGTCCATCATGTCATATCGCTGCCTCTGATCTCGATTCACTTCGACAGGGACCGCATTCGCGTTCTTACTCCGCCAATCGTTCCTCCACTTACCAGTACCGAAATCGAAAAACCCGGCCTGCATAGGGACGTTCCTGACCCAGTCGAGCGATATGCTCTCCATCGAGCTGAAGAAACCAATCTTCTTCAACTGCAGCATGAAGTCTGCCCATTGGATGATGCAGTCGTCCGGTACAGAGAAACTCGAAATGTAACACTCAGCATCTCTTGTCTTGGCGTAGCTGATCGCATAAGCGACCTGACCCAGTTCCGAGAATACCGTGTCTGCGCATTCTTTGAAGGCATCTCCGAGTTCGACTATGACAATTACCCTTCTCATTCCCAAGCGCTCGTAGTTGCAGGAAGCTTGGATGGCAAGTCCTCTGTGCAGGAGAGATTTGTACCAATACCTCACTGTCTCGTTGTAGGTACCAATCAGTCTGGCAATCTCGTCGATCTTCGGTCCTCTTTCCGAAATCGCACTGACCATCCTAACCATGTCCTGTTGCCTGTGATTTTCGCTCCCTGACCGACTCCGGGCCAAGTAAGACGACAACCTCAAGTTTCAGTGACTAATATCGATGTGCCCAGATGTGCCGGTGCGCCCACCTGTCCGCTCACTTGCAAACATGACTAGATGTTCACGGCCGAACCCCACGCCGCTTCGGGGACCAACGCCAGCTCGGTGCAAAGCTAAAATCGTCGCAACTCCAGCAAAATCCCAGGGACGCAAATGACTAGCTTGGCAGGGACCTCTAAGCACATAGGACGAGTCTCACGAATCGCAATCTACCCTGTGAAAGGATGCCGAAGAGTCGAGCTCCGGAGTGTCCTTGTGAACGGGGAAGGACTCGCTGGGGACAGGGAGTACATGATAGTCCGCGAGGAGAGAGAGGCGGGCAACGTCCATCCGTCCATCACGCAGCGCGACAAGAGGAAAAGGCTGGAATCCAAGTCGCAGAGCCTTGCGGTGCTGGCACTGATACAGCTGGAGCTCGACCAAAAATAGCTGAGGCTTTCATGGAAAGGACTGGATAGAATTTCCGTACCACGAGACCAGCGAGGGACAGAAATGAGCGTAAGAGTGCACCATGACGTCGTCTGGTCCGAGGATCAAGGGGAGACCGTCGCGAGATGGTTGAGCGAGAATCTCGGAGTGAAGACCAGACTGGTCAGGATAGGCGCCGCATTTCACAGACTGGCGGGACAAAAGTACATGCAAAACACCAACTCGATCAGGTTCCAGGATGCCTACCCGATTCACTGGGTCACACAGGAGTCGGTTGACGAACTATCAGCAGTCGCCGGACAGCAGATTCCTTGGACTAGATTCAGGCCTAACTTCGTCGGAGAATGCGGGACTCCCCGACTGGAGCATGTGATACACGAAGGGACAATAGGCGGAATCCGCTTCGTGCAACCAAAGCCGTGCAGCCACTGCCCAGTGACCACGGTAGACCAAGAGGCCGGAGAGAAGAAAGATAACGAACCGCTGACTTCGCTAAGCACATACGTGAGATGGGAAAGGACCAGAGAGACGATCTTCGGTGAAAACATCCTCCCGCTGGAGAGTGGCGTGGTCGCGATAGGGGACCCGATAACGCAGACTAGCGCCAGAAGTCCTCCGCTTGCGTACTCGCTATAGTTTCTCTGAGAGTCTCTGAGCCAAGACAGCGTTCTCACCGATTTCGTCGTGCCGAAGGTAGACGTAGCATTCCTGAGAATCTTTCGCCAGCGTACCGATTTTCTTCGCCCAACCCTCGATGGATTTCATATCATACGAGTTCTTTCTCAGTCTAAAGTATGCGAACTTCCCCGTGACCCGCAGCACCGGCTCCATGGCCTCGGTCTCGGCAATGCAGAAACCCACCCCGCCCTCTTCGAGCAATCTATAGGTAGGTTCCTCTAACCAAGAGGCGTGTCTGAACTCGAACACTCTTCCCTCGATTTCCGAGGTATTGACGAGAAAATCTTCCAACAGTCTCAGGTCAGTCTTCATGTAGGGAGGTAGCTGGAAAAGAATTGGCCCTTTTCTCATACTCAGTTTTTTGAGTGTGGTCGAGAACCTGTTCGCCGCCTCCGCTGACCCCTTTCCCAGTCTCGTTATGTGAGTGATCAGTTGGGGCGCCTTGAAAGAAAACCTGAACTTCGCATCGGTCGTGTCAGACCAGCTTTTGATGACGGACTCTCTGGGTGCGGCGTAGAAGGAACTGTTTACCTCGACGCTCCTTAAGTGCTGAGAATAGTAACTGAGAAATCCATCATTCTTCATCGCCTCCGGATAGAACGTGCCCTTCCACTTGGGATAGCTGAATCCAGAGACACCCACATAAAAGTGAGTCAAACTCCTCGCTCACCTCCATACGGTCTCCGGATGGAAAAACGTTCTTTCAGAGTTAGTAGAAGTTGGTTTTACTCTTGGTCGCCAACCCTCTTTCCTCTGGCGGCTTGTAAGTCCACCCCAACAGGCGGCCCACATCTCTTTCCGTCCTTGCCGGGATCAGCTTCGGAGGTTCCTCCCTTGTCCATATTCCTCTGGAGTTGATGAGCAGCCCTCTGTTCCTTGCCTTTATCGTCATTCCTATCGTATGACCCTTCGGACCCGTAGCCCACATCAATGTGACGCCCCATGATGCCCGTCCAGGACACATGAACAGATTGATTTGGACTCCTTCGTAAAGAAAGTTTGATATTACCTCACCGAAGGTCATGACGGAACCACCCGTGCTTTGCAGCCTCTTGGTCACACTGTCCTTCCACACCCCGAAGTCCTTGCCCTTGGGGATTACTGCGAAGTCGATGTCATGCACTACGGGTCGCTTCCTTCTCAGACTACCGGCCAGTTGTACTCGCGCGTACAGGTCCTTCGTCTTCCTCAGGAAGTCCTCTGCAACCTTCCCTGCGATGACCGGGTCGAGGTCCTTTTTCAAGGCGAGAGCATCAGTACCTTCACTTGAACTGGGACAAAAGGCATTCCTGCGGTGTCTTATCGTGTCTCACTCTGAGTATGAACGCGCCGCGGAGTTTCCTGTCCTCGGTGAGCATCTGGAACCTGACCTCGACGACGGATCCCAGGATGACCTTGCGCGGGTCGACCTTCTCGACGAACGCGCCGACTTTGCCTAGGTTCAGCTGCTGACCGTTGTCGTCGTAGGCGCCGACATACCACGACCTGGCGACGCCGGTCCTCTTCATTTCCTGAGTCTCCTCGTAGTCGATGACAAAGACATCGACTGTGTCGAACCTTTTCAGCTTGAGCCAGGCGTTCGTATCCCCGTAGGCCGACGAAGGATTCTTCACGATCAGCCCCTCGCCACCTTCGCTGACCACGTCCTCCATGTAGTCGGTGATCTCCTTGCTGGTCTTTACGAGCCTGGAGGCTATCTCGAGGTCGGTGCCGTGCAAGATCTCTCTCAGGACCTTCTTTCGTTCGATGAGGGGTAGGGGCCGGATGTCACGGTCGTCGACCTGCAGCACGTCGAACAGGAACAGGCCCTCTTTGGAGAGGTATTCGCCGTCCAGGATCATCCTGTGGGGTGCGTGGGTGAATTCAGGGACCTTCGCGAAGACCTTTGGGCTGCTCTTCGGAGTGTAGAGCTCGCCGCGCCTGCTGGAGACCACCAGCTTGTCCCCGCTCTTGAAGAGGAAGGCTCTGATTCCGTCGAGCTTCGGCTCGCAGAGGGCAGGCAGCGGATTCTTCAGCAACCAGGTGCCGAGGTCGAGCTTCACCGCCTTGGCATAGTTCTCAAGAACGTAGGTGGAGAGTTCGTCGCTCATGATGGCAACGTCACCCCGACTCGACTCCAGGCTACTTGGCGATTACGACCTTGGCCTTCTTCTTCTTGGCTTCGGGAACCGACGGGAGCCGCTCGGACTCCGGCTCCTCCTGCAGCGCCCAAGCGTCGTCGAGGAGCAAAATGCCTTCACTGAGACCCATGAGCAACCAAAGTCTGCCATCCTTCCTTTCGTATGGGTAGACCACACTCGTATAGAACTGATAGCCGCGTCCCCATGAGAAGAACGACACGAGCGCCGTGTCCTTTTGTAACAGGTAGCGCGCGAGCTGCTTGACCCTCGAGACGGTCTCCTTTACCTTCTTGTCTGTGTCGGGCGAAAGCTGGTATACCTCCTTGAACTTATACTCTGACAGCCTATCCAGGGAGACGAAACCATCAGGCTCGACGTCGATCTTCGTGGTCCTATCGAACGGCTCGATTTCCTCCCCATCCTGCTTGTCGACTATCTGGATGAGCGGAATCTCGACCCACTTGCCCGACATCTCGAGTTCATTCTTGAGGAAGTACCTCTTCTCGTTCCTTACCGAGATCTGGTATTTCCCGTTGTACCTCACGTGCTTCTTGGCCTCGTCCCTGGAGACCTCCTGTACGTCGATGCGTTCGCCGTTCTCGCCCTCCTTGTATCTGTACAGCACCGGGACTTCACGGCTGACGACTTCCTTTCCGGTCTTCTTGTCTATCTTTACGAAATTGACGGGTTGAAGGCTGCCGTGCGCCTTGGCGGCGCGAAGATGATATTCGACGGCACCGAGTCCGAGGGTTGGGATGTTCAAGGCAAGGACACCTCTCCATGATGCTCTGGAGGCCGCCGCGCTTTCGGCCTGCTTCTCTACTTCGGCGAAGATGTCCTTGGGCATGTCTTGAGTTGGATTTCGACATTTAGATTATATAAAAACCCAACAGGGCCCTCGAAGATTCTCATTCCACTTTGCTAAGAAAGGTATTTTCAGAAGGTGAACTGCGCTTGGATTGTCGTGAAGTTTGAGGACTCCAGGCCCTGCTCTTCGGTCGACCAGTCGAGCGTCATGTTCATGGTCACCGTGCCGTGCCCTATCAGCTGATAGTCGTAGCCGCTCCAGCATCCCGGATTGGTCGCCATGTGGTTGTCGCCTGTCTGGAGGGTGAGTACTATCGCAGCGCAGTCGCAGAGAGGTCCACCCGTCACGCGCCTGAGTACCGTCTGGCTACCGGCTATCGAGGTGGAGAGCCCACTACCGCAACCTCCCAGCACATAGACCGGGAACTCTCCTACGTTGGTATACACCACCTGAAAGACAACGCCCTGCGTGCCGTTCTGGCCCTGATCGATAGTCGCAGTCACTGAATCGACCTTGATGGGGGACGACGGCGAGTAGGTGAACGTCCCGACTATCGGGTTATCATCTGACGAGCTGATTGTCGTCGTGGTCTCGTTTGTGCCGGAGCTCGTGGAGCAGCTCGAGCTAGTGGTGACCGAAGTCCTCGTGTTGCTGACGCTGGTGCTGGTGGCGCCGGGGAGCGGACTCGTAACTGCCACGTATGCGGTGCCCGCCAGCATGAAGGCCACTAAAGCCGCGAACAGGACCGTCTTCGGAACCAAAGTCCGTCGGAGGTAAACAACGGAGGGTAGGCATACAGTGCTTCGTCTTAGAACGGGTGTACCACGCCGCTGAACAGGTAGGAAACGCTTTTCGCCTAGCTGCGGTCCGCAAATCGCATGAGCGTTTTGAAGAAGCGCGAGCTACGGTTTCTCGAGTCTCACGAGCTCTGCAGGTTTGCGACTGCCTCAAAACAAGCCATCCCGCACGTCGTCCCAGTAATCTACGCCATGGACGGAGAGGACATCATCATAGCAGTGGACTATGGTACGAAGAAGCTAAAGAACATCAGGGAGAACAAGGAGGTAGCATTGGTCGCTGACGACTACGACCCGAACCACGGTGTCATGGTACAGGGCCACTGCGAGATGCTGGAGCGCGGCAAGGAGTACCTACGACTGCTGCAGGTCCTGTACGACAGATTCGAATCCTACAGGAACAATCCATGGAAGGAGGGCGAATCTCCCATAATCAAAATACACCCTGTGAAGGCCGTCTTCTGGTAGCTCGTCTAACGCCTGCCAAAAAGGGAGAGAGTCGAGTCGTAGTGGGGGTCGCCAGAGCCGATATTCATCGCCCTCTCGACTGGAATCACGAATACGTTGCCATCACCGGCGGAGCCGGTGCTCGCGTTGGCGACAACTGCGTCAACGACGCGTCTGACGTCTTCGTCCTCCACCACGATGCTAATCTTCGTTCGATGGCTCAGTTCGTGAGTGAAGGTCCACTTCCCTCTTATGTTGAGAGTCTCTGTCTCCTTGGCCCTGCCTCTTCCCGTCCCCTCGGAGACGGTCAGACCGCTGACCCCGATTTCTCTTAGACCACGGTCGACATCAGGAAACTTCTCTCTCCTGATTATCGCTTCTATCTGCTTCAACGACTGACCCAGCCGGCACATTCATTATAAGCGTTCGCGCCCGAAGTTGACAATTGCCACGATTCAGAGGATAAAACTCAACATATGGTGGCTTCTGCTACCCACTCTTCTTCTCCTTCTTCTTGCTCGGCGGCTTGTAGGTATCCTCTTCGAGGTACTCGTCTATCGGGGCGCCGATGAATATCCAAGTGGCATCTTCATCTGAATCGTTTATGATCTCGCGCTGCGTCTTCGGAGGGAAGCGGAAGAACGTGGTCGCCTTCACGTGTACCTTCTTGTCTCCGCCGATGATGGTGGATTCACCCTCGGAGAGCACGTAGATCTCCTCGGCCTCCTTGTGATTGTGCTTGAGTATCTTCTCACCCGGCTTCATGATCGCGATCGACATCGCCATGTACTCCGCGTCGATAGCAGAGCCTATGATGTGCAAGACCGATTGACCCTCGACCTCGAGCTTCGGGAGTTCCTCCAGCTTCTTCATCGAAAAGCCGTCTTTCTTCATCGAAGGCAGGTCTGACTTTGGCCGATATAAGGTCCATACGCGGGTTAAATATTGAGAGGCCCCGAGAATGTGCGGAGAAGAGTAGAACCTGATAGACAGCGACGTGCGGTCAGCGCTCCTCAAGAAAATCGTTGGTATGAAGAACGAGATAGTCGACCTGACCTCAAAGCTGGTCAAGAGCCAGAGCGTAAACCCCCTCTATCCTGGTGTCGAGACGGAGAAGGTCCTTGGAGGCGAGAAGCAGAACAACCTCGTCCTGAAGGATGTGATAGAGGATTTCGGGTGCAAGACCGCACTCGTGGAGAAGGCGAAGGAGCGCGCCAACTTGGCGGGGGTGCTGAAGGGTACGGGAGGGGGAAGGTCGCTCATCCTTAACGGCCACATCGACACTGTCCCCTTCGGTGATATCAATGGATGGAAGTGGGACGACCCCATCAGCGGGAAGGTGGTGGACGGCAAGCTGTACGGAAGGGGGTCCACCGACATGAAGGGAGGGATCGCGGCGATGGTCAAGGCCGTCCAAGCGATCGACGCAGCTGGCTATCGTCTCAAGGGTGACGTGATAATCGAGAGCGTCGTCGGAGAGGAGAGCATGAGCCACGAGCTCGGAGTCGACGCCGTTACCGAGGCCGGCTACAGGGCCGACGCCGCAGTCGTCACAGAGCCGACCGCTCCCCCGGTCCGGCTGGCGGTCGTCCCCGTAACTCCGGGCGCGATCTGGTTCAAGCTCCATATCGAGGGAAAGCCCGTCCACGTCGGTGTCCGAGACGAGCTCTTCAGAGCAGGCGGTGGAGGAGACGCGATAGGCGTGAACGCGCTGGAGAAGGGCGTGAAGGTCATCGAGGCGCTACAGGACCTCGAACAGCAGTGGGGCCTCTCAAAGAAACATCCCCTGTTCAAGCCAGGGCATTTCGTCATCCATCCGGGCATCATCAAAGCGGGACCGACTGGAGTCCTCGTACCATTCATCATCTCAGACTACTGTGACATCGACTATTGCATCTTCTATCATCCAAGGCAATCCTACGAGAGCGTAAAGCGCGAAGTGGTGACGTACTTGAACTCGGTGTGCAGCAGAGACACGTGGCTCCGCTCCCATCCTCCGAAGATCGAATGGATGCTCAACTGGCCCTCCGCCGAGATACCCACTCGGCACCCGATAGTAAGGACCATTTCTGCGGCCCACAGACAGGCCACAGGGAAGAGGCCCACCATCAAGGGGTTCGCCGCGGTGTGCGATGCCGCGTTCCTCGATGCCAAGGGGATACCATCCGTGGTCTATGGTCCCGGCGACCTGCTCGTCGCGCACGCCTTCAACGAGTATGTAGAGACATCGGAACTGGTCGATGCGGCCAAGAGCATCGCGCTGACCGTACTGGACTGGTGCGGCTACGAGAAGGCCTAGTCGCGGAGCCGCTACAAGACTAAAGTAATCGGCCTCGTTCATCGCGAGCGATTACTCTTGGATGTCTTCGAAACGATAGCCACGAAGCTCGATGTGAAGAACTATGCCTCGAAACACGTGCCCGACGAGCTCAAGCGGAAGATACTCGAGAGCGCCCGGCTCACCGGCTCTTCGATGAACACGCAACACTGGCGTTTCATACTGGTCCAGGACGCGACCAACCTCAAGAGGCTGGCGTCGGACAGCACAACGGGTCAGTGGGTGGCGAACGCGGACTTTGCGGTCATAATACTGGTCAACTCCAAGATTCCCGGGAGCTACCTGGACGGGGGAAGGGTGCTGCAGGACATGCAGGTCGCCGCCTGGGGTTACGGAGTCGGGTCTCGTCTCTATACGGGCTTCAAGGAACAGGAGATGCGGAGAGACTATGCTATCCCGGCCGACCTCAAGGTCGAGGCCGTGCTCGGCTTCGGCTACCCTGCTAAGAAGGTCATCGGCAGGAAGAATAGAAAGCCACTGGGGGAACTGGCTTTCTCTGAAAAGTACGGAAACCCTCTCAATCTGAAATGATAGTCTTTCAGTACTTCCCTCTTCCACCGTCGATGTTCACGCACTGACCAGTGATGAACGAGGCCTCGTCGGAAAGCAGGAACACCACCATGCTCGCGACCTCTTCGGGCTTTCCCAGCCGGCCCATCGGGATCTTGTTGGAGAGGCGCTGTCTCTGTTCGGCCGGCCATGCCTTGATCAAATCGGTGTCTATGAGCGCCGGCGCGACACAGTTGACCCTGATACCCTTCGAGACCACCTCTTCGGCTAGCGCCTTCGTGAAGGTTATGACGCCTCCCTTGGCCGTAGAGTACGGTACCAGGTTCGCATTCCCCTCCTTACCTGCTATCGAAGCCATGCTCAGGATGCTCCCAGAGCCCTGATTCAGCATGTATGGGAGCACCGCCTTGGAGAACAAGAACACGCCCTTTAGGTCGATGCTCATGACCTCGTCCCATTCCCGCTCGCTCACCTCCGTGAGAGCCTTGGTGATGCCGGTGATTCCGGCGTTGTTCACGAGGATGTCCACCCTCCCGAACTTCTCAGCGACCTGTTTCACGCAAGAATTGACGTCGTTCTCCTTCGAGACGTCGCATTTCAGACCGACCACCTCCGCGCCGGTCTTAGATAATCTGGACTCGCTCTCGTTAAGAAGTCCCTCGTTCAGGTCCACTATCGCGACGCGCGCCCCTTCAGCGGCGAGCCTATCGGATATCGCGAACCCTATCCCTCGCCCTCCGCCCGTCACTATCGCCGATTTGCCGGTGATTCCGCGAAGCAACAAGGACACACAGCCCGCTAGCGTAGAAAAGCTTTCGAAAGTTACAAGACGTCGATTTTGACCCTGATGTCGGTCGCCTTCGACTGTCCCCCCTTCAGTACCAGTGCGTCCTTCGCTGCGTGCTCGCCCAAGATAGTCGGAAGGCTCGTGGCGGGTTCGATGGCCACGTTCCAGGCGTTCCCGTAGTACGGGTAATCCGGTGTCCAGTAGTTCTGCCAGAACCATACCCAAGGGAAAACGGACGCGTCCCACTCGAATCTCACCCGCAGGCCCAGGGTAGGGTTGGTGAAGTTGTACCATCCCTCCTTTACCCTGATGAAGGTGCTCTCCTCCGCGGTCACGCTCTTGGGTGGTATCACGCTCAGATCGATTTCACCTCCGTCCTTGGCGCGGACCTTCGGCCAGTCGAACTGACCGTCAGCGACCCTGCCTAGGCTGTTGATCGAGGCGATGTTCGTTACCACACTCCCCAGGGGCAGTTCGATGACGCAGCCCGGTGCCAGGAACGGCTCTCCGAACGAAGGATGCTGGAGCCAGTAGAACTCCAGTGTCTGTTTACTGGTGTTGGTGAGTCTCTCGCTTATCATGAGCTCGGTTCCGTCCAGTGTGAGTGTCTTCTCCAGACGATAGGGGTACCTTACACCGTTTACGCCCAGCTTCGCGACGGCGGTCTTACCCTCAGTGTGGACTTCCGCATCCCATGGAAGCACGCCGGTCTCGCCGTGCTGCCCGAATGTCGCTCCATGAAGTTTGACCGGCCCCGAACCTATCGTTGGTAGGAGGTCCTGCCATCCCCCACCGTAGTAATCCATGAAGCCGGTCTCCGGCGTCGGCAGCAGCGAACCACACTTGGACGGCGACCTAAGCCCTGGAGGTGCGTGCCAGAGCAGGTCGACGTTCTTGGGCTTGTAGACGAGCTCTACGATGTCGGAGCCCCTGTCCACCAGTGCGACCAGCTTGACCAAGTCGTTCTCGAGAAGGACCGTCTTCATTCCCTTCACGCGCCCTTCAGAGGATACGTGTGGGATGCCTGACATGGTCTAACGCGTGTCTAAAGCATAAATATCCTTTTGGACCAAAACGCGATATGGCGAGGAGCCTCGGTGTCCTCATCCAGGGAGCTGGCTGGGTCTCGACTCAGCATATCAAGGCCTTCCAGAACAATCCTTACACGCACGTTGTCGCGATTTCCAGCCGCAAACTCGAGAGCGCGAAGAAGAGGGCTCAGGAGGCGAATCTCAAGGATGTCTTTGTGACGACCGACTACGACAAGGCCCTGAAGAGGGACGACGTGGATATCGTCTCCGTCTGCACTCCGGCGCATCTTCACGCCGAGAACGCCATAACCGCTGCAAGAGCGGGCAAACACATAGTGATCGAGAAGCCGGTGGCGAACTCTATCAGGGACATGAAGAGGATGCGCGACGCGGTTCGCAAGGCCAAGGTCAAGACGGTCGTCAGCTTCGTCCTGAGATGGAATCCCTTATTCGAGACTGTCAAGAGCATGATTGCCGACGATGCTCTCGGTGAGATTCAATATATCGAAGCCGACTATCAGCACAACATAGCGTCTTGATCTTCGGGCAGTTGATTCCGACCATAAAGAATGGACTTCCGTTGTGGCCCACCACATGGACGTTCGGCATCTTCCTCGGCGGAATCCCGTTCTACTACGTAGTCAAGACGTTCAGGAGAAGCAGAGGGATCGACCTTTCGCTCGTCTACAGACAGATACCACCAGAATAGGCACCGGCTACCTCATCCCATTCGTCGTCCCACGGTCAGAAGGCGATAGCGGCGATTCACATAGATGAATGCTGCGACGCAGAAGAGAAAGCCGTAGAGCAAGCTGGCTGAGTGCACGAAGGCAACCGGAGGCGTCTGTATGAGCACGGCTGGCGGAGAAGGACCCGGGAAACCGCCCCCTGATATCTGATGGCTTATCACCGCGACAGGAAAGGTGAGGAGCCCGGAGAAGAACAGGAGCAGCAGGACGTACGCGATGAAGGAGCAGACGAGGACCGTCCGACCGCGAGCGCTCGTGAGCTTCGGCGAGTTACTCCCATCCCTGAAGGTGAGCAATCCCATGTTTCGAAGAATAACCATTGCGAACGCAACAAAGAAGCAGGCGGTCGTGAAGCCCACCGCGGCGCTCGCCACTCCGGACATCCCGTAGAACGAGCACTCCACGCCGCAAACGCGCAGACTCGTATAGGACGCAGATATGGCCGTAAGCTCTGCCAGACCACCTGCGGCGATAGCGACGATAGGGAGCAGGTAGGCGACGACAATTCGGAGCTCCTTCGGATAATAAAGACAGGCAACCAGAAGGAACACAGATGATGTCACGACGTTCTCGATGTTGATTACCCCGTCGTACACGAAGTTCGAAATGAGAAGGCCGACTGGGTTCGTCAGTGATGCTTCGACGGCGGGGCTCGGATTGATGGGGTTCTGCGAAAACCAAATGATGACCGAACTGAAGATGGCGATCGGCAAGACCACGAACGTCGTATCGAATGGCTTATTCCGACCCAACCAGCCGATTCGGCTCAAGTGAGGGCTCAGGGTAGGACTATCAGAAAGTCTTTGCTGAGACCACCACCTGCGCGTCGCGAACCCTTTTTATCCAAACCCCAATGTCGACAAGTTCATGGCGAAGGTGTCCTTCATCAATCCAAAGGAAGTAGCAATACCGACCGGATATACCCAGGTAGTCTCGGCCGAGAGTCCGAAGAGGATCATGTACATCTCTGGACAAGTCTCCATAGACCAGGAGGGCGAGGTCGTGGGGAAGGGCGACCTGGAAGCTCAAACACGACAGGTCTACTCGAACATGCTTGCGATTCTCAAGTCACAGGGGGCTACATTCAAGGACGTCGTGAAGCTGAATACGTACACCACCGAACCTGAGAAGGTAGCCATCGTCAGAAAGGTGAGGAACGAGTTCGTCTCTGCTGAGGCTCCTCCCGCGAGCACGTTCATCGGCGTAACTGCGCTGGCCGACCCATCCTTTCTAGTGGAGGTAGAGGCCGTGGCAATCATCGGGGACGCTTGAGCATCCGATGGCAGTGATGATCACGGGCGGTACTGGCCAGATCGGCAGCTTCCTGTGCAGGAGTCTACTCCGTCAGAATCAGCAGGTCGTCGTCTTCGACGCCAAGCCCAATCGAGATAACATTCGTGACTTTGAGAAGAAGGTCACGCTCGTCGAGGGAGACATAGCCGACCTACAGTCGATGGTACGTACGATAAAGGAACATCAGGTCGACACCGTCTACCACCTAGCCGCCATAGTGGTCCTCGAGTCGAGGGAGAATCCGCTCAAGTCGGCGACGGTTAACTGCCTCGGTACGGTCAACGTCTTCGAGGCGGGCCGAACGACCGGTCTCCGTAGGATAGTCTACGTGAGCTCCTCGGCGGTCTACGGAAGACCCGAGAGCTACGACACGTCCTCGGTCTCCGAGGACGATGTACCACGGTGTCCCAACGACCCGTACTCGGCGACGAAGGTGATGAACGAGGTCTTCGGGCAGCACTATTACACCAAGTTCGGCGTCAAGACGCTCGGACTGAGGCTCGCGGCGACCTGGGGCCCGGGACGCTACCTCGGTTTCACGGGCGCATTCAACGAGATGGTCCGCAAGCTTGCGCGCGGTGAGGAAGTGACGCTATCCCCCGACTTCTCATATCCAATGGCGCCGTTGAGATGGATCTACGTCGAGGACCTGGGAGACGTCTTCTCCTATGCCGGCACGGTCGACGAAGTGAGGATAAAGAGGCGGCTCTACAACGTCGGTACAAGGAAGCCCTTCACCCCAGTGGACTTTGTTAACACACTGAAGGAGGTCCTCCCGGGCGCCAAGATCAACGTGACTTGGAGGGACACGCCCACCGAATCTGCCCTCAACGTCGCGGGTCCCTCCGGTCTCGATATGGACTGTAGCAGATTCTACGAAGACCTGGGTTACCAGGGAGATTCGAATCTCAAGCAATCAATTCAGAGGGCCGTTGAGTTCGAAAGGGCGAGATGACACTTGGAGAAGAACGAGATTGACACGCCCGCTCTCCTCGTAGACCTGGACGCGCTAGAGTGGAATATCAGCGAGATGAGAGACGACCTGACCACAATCGGTCGCCACGTCCGTCCTCACATCAAGGTACACAAGTCTCCTGCCATCGCCAACATGCAAGCCCGATCGGGATGCATAGGCGTGACCTGCGCCAAGCTCGGCGAGGCAGAGGTGATGGCGTCGTCGGGCATACGAAACATACTGATCGCCAACCAGATAGTCGGTCCCGTGAAAGTCGACAGGCTAGTAGGCCTGGCCAGACAAAGCGATGTCATGGTGGCCGTCGACAATGCAGAGAACGCGCTGGAGATATCGAAGGCAGCCGCGGCCAGAGGCTCGACCGTGGGAGTTGTCATCGAGGTCGACGTGGGTTTCAAGAGGGCCGGCGTCCAGCCCGGAGAGTCGGTCTCTTCGCTCGCAAAGAAGATGGCGCGCATGGAAAACCTGAGGCTCGCGGGTGTGATGGGCTACGAAGGTCATCTTCAGGGCATAGCGTCACTCGAGGAGAGGACGCGGATGGTGCAGAAGAGCGTCGGCCAGCTGGTCGACTCGGCGAAACAGCTGAGGAGGGATGGATTCGAATGCGAGATAGTCAGCACAGCTGGAACCAACACCTATGGCATAGCCAGCAGGATTGACGGAGTTACTGAGGTCCAGGCCGGCTCCTACACGGTCATGGACAACTTCCACGCAGTCGAGGGCGTGAAGTTCAGGAAAGCACTAACGGTGCTGACCACAGTCACGAGCACCCCGGAACCTGGTCGCGCAATCGTCGACGCGGGGCTCAAGGCCTTCGCCGATACCACACCCTTCCCGCTTCCGAAGGAACGCATAGGGATTCGAGTCACAGAACTCTCCGAGGAACACGGACATCTCGACACGAGCCGCGAAAAGGATCTTAGGCTGGGGGAAAGGATGGAGTTCTATCCATTCTACGCGCCGACGACAGTGAATCTGTACGAGAAGGTCTACGGCATGAGAGGCGACCACGTCGAGGTGCAATGGCAGATTGCCGCCCGCGGGCGGTCGCAATAGGAAATACTCTTCCCATGGAGTACAGGAACGGATATATTCTCGAACCTCGCTATCAATCGCCCAGTGTGCGAGACATTCGAGTAGATCGGGCCGTTGAGAAGGGAAGCCCCCCAGCCCGCCGTGCACGTTTCCACAATCTCCTCGACAGCATGGGGGTAGGAGCTGCAGTATTGTCTGATCCGAAGAACGTCTACTATCTCTCGGGATACCTCGACCCCGGTGTAACGGTCGTCCCGACGTATCTCATCCTGTTCAAGAACCGGGAGGACGTCCTGGTCACGGGCGCATCGAACGTCAAGGCCGCGGAACAGGCATTTCGTGGTGGCGACGTGGTCACGTTCCGCAACTATGACCTAAGGAGCAGGATGGTAGCCAAGGCCGAACTGACCTCCGGCTTTGTCGGAATGGTTTTCGAGAAATACCACCACGCAGACACCATCGGGGTGGAGACGTGGAACTTGCCCAAGGCGGTGCTCGATTCCGTCAGCAAGGCCTCCCCCGGGTCGCGCTTCGTAGACCTGTCCAAGCAGCTCGAGACGATGAGGATGGTCAAGGATGCCGACGAGGTCGCGAACTGCAAGAGAAGCTGCAAGCTGGTCGACTATGCCTACTCGGTGGCCGAATCCCTCGCGACACCGGGCCTGTCGGAGGTCGACCTCTATGCCGGCGTTAACCACAAAGTGATTCAGAAGGCCGGCGGTTTTCAGTACTTCTCGGGAGATTTCACAGCCGGAGTGAGGAGCATCGACGCCGTTCCGAGTGGGGCGCCCACCGACCTGGCGATGAAGCAGGGGGACACGCTAGTCCTCGACCTATGGACCACGACCAAGGGCTATTGGGCCGACACCTGCAGGACCTTCTTCGTCGGGGAGCATCCTTCCAAGGAACAGCGTGACGTGTACAGATTGGTGCAGAAGGCGATGAAGGCGGGCATGCGCAAGATGAGGCCCGGAGCCGTCTCGGGTGACGTGTACCGCGCCGTGAAAGACGTCTTCGTCGAGGCGGGTCACGGGGCGCGCTTCCCACATCACGCAGGACACGGAGTGGGTCTCGACGCATGGGAACGGCCCTACCTGATTCCCGGGTCGAAAGACGTGATAGAGGCCGGGATGGTCCTCGCTCTGGAGCCCGGAGCGTACCTGAAGGGTGTTGCCGGTGTGAGGCTGGAGGACAACTTCCTCGTCGAAAAGGACGGCGTCGTCCCGCTCTCCACCTATCCGATGGGCTGGTAGAAGCGACTCAGGACGCGCGAGCGTTCCTTAGTACCGTCCCGGGAAGCTTTCCCGTGTGCTCACCATCCTCGACCACAGTCTCGCCGTTGACCAAGACGTTCTTGATTCCTGCCGGGAACAGGTCTGGTTCCTCGAAGGTGCTCCTGGCGCGTATCTGTTCATAGTCGAACACGACCACGTCGGCCCAGGCACCGGAACCGATGAAACCCCTGTCAGACAGACCCATCCTCTTCGCAGGGAACGATGTCATCTTCCTGATGGCCTCCTCGAGCGTCAGTATCTTCTCCTCCCTGACGTAACTTCCAATCACGCGTGGGAAGGTCCCATAAGACCTGGGATGGAACTTGAACGTCCCGAGCTCCCCGTAGGGTGCAAGCGCAGCGCCGTCCGAACCTACCATGTGGAACTCCGTCCTGAAGACCATGCGGTTATCCTCGGGCTTTTGCCACTCGCAGATCAGCCCCACCGAATGCATACCCTCACCTTCGTCGGCCAGGAGGACGAGGCCGGCCTCGAGCGCGGGCAGGTGCATCGTTTCCCCAATCTCGAGGAGGTTCTTGCGCTTGAGCTCGGGATGTGCACGGCAGTCGTAGAGCCTTATGCGCTCCAGCGTCTCCGGACGTGACAACCAGAAGGAACCGACGGGGGATTCGAGGATCTCCTCGATCAGCCGGGCGCGCCCGGCTGGGTCCCTCATCTCTTTGACGAGCTGTTCGTCGCCCTTCTCGAACATCGACTGCGGAAAGAAGGACATGAACGGGCTCGAGCCCATAGTATACGGGTAGAGGTCGCACGTCACATCCATGCCTTCACGGCGCTCCCGTTCGACCATACCTATCGCCTTGTGAGTCTCGTCGTTCATCCCGAAAAAGCCGCAGAGGTGGGCCATGTGGACAGCAATGCCCGTCTCTCTCCCAATGCGGAGGGCCTCCTCCACCCCCATGAGAAAGTCTCCATCCGTTCCCCTCAGGTGCGAATAGTAGAATCCACCGTGCTTCTTGGCCACCCTTGCGAGCTCGATAATCTCCTCCGTCGTGGAGCTCGACCCCGGAGGGTAGGCGAGGCCTGTGGAGAGCGCGAAAGCACCCTCGCGCATGGAATCCTCGACGAGCTCCTTCATCTCCGTCATCTCAGAACCGGTCGGCCCCCTCGCATCATAGCCGACCGTCGCAATCCGGACGGCATTGTGCCCGACCATCGCCGCGACGTTGTGCGCCACGCCGAGGCGCTCCAGCTCCCTGAGATAGTCGCCGAACGAACGCCACGTAATCTTGACTACGGGATTGTAGCCCACCAGGTCCTTCGCCAGCATCTCCGTCCTGTCTCCCCTGACGGGCGCGCAAGTCCTGCCGCAAGCACCGAGCAGTTCGGTGGTCACGCCTTGCCTGACATAGCTCTCGGCCTTGGTGTTAAGCAGGAGCGTGAAGTCAGAGTGCGTGTGTATATCGATGAAGCCGGGAGTGACCATCATCCCGGTCGCGTCGATCTTTCTCTCCGACCTCTCGTCAATGCTCCGCGAGACCTTCACGATCTTGCCGGACTTGATACCCACGTCAGCCTTGAAGGCCGCCCCGCCGGTCCCATCGACGACGGTGCCGCCGGAGATGACCGTGTCCATCGAATTCCCTCGCCGCAGGGTCACGCTGTCAGCGGTTTCTCGGTCGGAAGATAGTCGACCTTGACCCGTGCGGCCGCGCTCTCGATTGCATCCAGTTCCTTCTTGGTAATCTCAAAGTCGAGAGACCCGACATTTTCTGCGGCTTGGGTCGCGCTCTTGACACCCGGTATGGGAATGACGCCGGGCATTGTGGCCAGCCAGTTGAGAGCGACCTGTGATATCAGGCGCTTGTGGTGCTTAGCGACCGAGGACAGGACCTCGACGAGCTTGGCGATCTGCGACAGGTTCGCTGGCTCGAAGAGCAGGTTCAGGTCTCTGACATCTCCCTTGGGCACCTTACCGACGCTGTATTTGCCTGTCAGGGCGCCCTGTGCCAACGGGCTCCAGGCGATTATCGCGATGTTGTTCTTCCTGCAGTATGGGATGACCTCGTCCTCGATGTCGCGCTGCACGAGGTTGTACCTCAGCTGGTTCGAGACGATGTCGGCCCTCGAGAGATACGACCTCGCCTCCTCCAGGTCGCGCACAGCAAAGTTACTGACGGCGATAGCCCTAATCTTCCCCTCGACATAGAGCTTCTCCATCGCCTTCATCGTGTACTTGAGCGGAATCTGCTCCCACGGGTCCGGCCAGTGGACCTGGTAAACATCGATTTCCTTGATGCCAAGCCTCCTCATGCTCGCCGCTGCGGCCTTCTGGAGTTCCTCGTATCTCAGATGGCCGCCATTCACCTTCGTCGCTACCACGAAATTATCCCTACCGAACTGCTTCAGTGCCTTACCCAGGACGGTCTCGCTGTGTCCGGCGCCGTAGGCCTCGGCAGTATCCACGAGATTGACTCCGAGGTCGTGGACCTTCCCCACTGCCTTGATCACGTCGTCGTCCCCGGCCTTCCAGTCGCCGCTCGCCTGCCAAACACCGATTCCGATTTTTGATACCTTGATGCCTTTCTTGCCTCCAAGTGTTGTGTATTGCATTCCCAAGAAACCAGTCGCGCCTTCCATCGTTTCGGCACGATATATTGGTTACACCGCGTTCTAGGCAACAGGTTTCTTTACCTCGACGTCCATCCATCCGGGGTTGGCCAGTCGCAAGGAACTGGGAGTCGCAATTCTCGGTTACGGCTACATGGGAGGCATGCACTTCGATGCCCTCAGTCTGATGCAGGAGGCGCCCGTCAGAGGCGTCTGGGGAAGGGACCCGTTCTCCACCAAGGAGTTCGCCAAGAAGCACGGGATCAAGGTCTACGCGAGTCTCGACGACGTCCTCAGGGACGAGGAGGTCCAAGCCGTAGACGTCTGTACTCCGTCGCATACACACGCAGAGTTCTCCATCAAGGCGCTGAACGCCGGTAAACACGTCCTCGTGGAGAAGCCCCTTGCCCTTTCTCTGGGCGACGCTGACAGGATGATTGACGCAGCCGAGAGGACGGGACTCAAGTTGATGGTCGCCCACGTGCTCCGTTTCTTCCCGGACTACATGCGGATGAAGGAGATG
>JAJYWC010000060.1 GCA_021791695.1 archaeon
GTCTGCGGCTCCCTGAACTCGTCCGAGAGCGCGGTGTCCGCGGCATACTTCCGCCCCTCGAGGTGCCTGACCAGAGCGTAGAACCTCTGCCCGCACTTCCAGCACCTCCTGTCGTTCTGCCCGATGGTCTTAGCCACGGACGTCACGGTCGCCTGCTCGGGGTCGGGCGGGATGTCCCTCGTCTCCATGTGGCCTTCCGCGTGCACCATGCTTCGCGCCGAGCACGCAGGGCAGGGCGCGAGTATCACGGCCTGTTCGTCGACCTCGAGGTGACCGCCCTGCTGCTCCCCGTCGGGCTGCTGCCGGACCGGCGACCGGGCTGCGCGAGGGGCGGCCGACGCGTACTCAGGGAAGACGTCCCTGAACCACTCAAGAGTGTACGCGGCCTCCCTTCCTTGCTCGGCCTTCTCCAGGTCGTCTCCCTTGAACCCGAACCCCGACGTTGATGCCGCCGTCAGAAAGAAGTCCTTCTCCTCTCTGACAGCGACGAGGCGCTCCAGCTGGGGAACCGTGAACCTGGAGAGCGTGCGCCTCTCGATGTCGTAGAGCTTCTTCAGCTTCCCCTGGGGGAGCTTGGAGGACAGCTCGTAGAGCCGCCTGAGCTCGCCGTCTTTCAGCTTCTCGGGCGACAGCGAGTCCTTGATCTGGGAGAGGCCGAAGATCTCCTCGAGGACGGACAGCCCCTGCCTCTCGCCCTTCCCGTCCTCGTTCTCCATCTTCGCCCTCAGGAACATCTGCAGGTCGGTGAGGCCGGTGTCGACGTACGCGTAGAAGACCGCGAACCTTGCGTCGCGAGTGTGCCCGAAGAGCCACCTTAGCGCAAGGTAGCGCCGCACCCCGATGTACACGAAGTAGCCCTTCTTCCCGTCCTTCCTCGGGACGACCCGGCCCGGCTCCAGCTGGCCGTTCGGGGTGTTCTCGTCGACGGCCGTCTTTATCAGGGCGACCAAGGACACGACCTCGTACACGAACCTTAGCAGCAGCTTCGGGTAGGGTTCCAGGAGGTCCAGCGGGATCGCGACGACCTGCGGAGGCGCCTTCCTCTGGACGCTCTTGCCGGCTGTCGTTCTTCAGCTCACCGTATCCATCCGCTGCCAGGCCTCCAGCTCGGGAAGCACTATCAGGGAGTCCATCTCCGTGGGTTTGAGGCGATACTTTGCAACAACGAGGTCGCTGACGAACTGCGGAACCTCGGCCTGGCACGCCTCCATCAGGGCCTCCTCCGCGAGCTTCCTCGGCATCCTCCCCCCGCCGTCGATGAGCTTCTGCTTCAGGGCATCGTTGTACCTCGCGCTCACCCTGTTCAGGTATCCCGTCTCCCTGAGGAACCTCTCAGTGAACGTCAGCCGTGCGATGGAGTATTTCCTAACGACCTGGACAGGGTCGATGACGAGCTCGCTCGAGGAGACGGCGCCCGAGAGCTTGGCGTCCTCGAGGATCTTGAAGAGCTGGAACGTCCTCTCCGGGAGGGTCAGCCTGAACCTGGAGGGGCCCAGCACCCTCATCCTCTTCTCCTGGTTCCCCCTCCTGCAGAGGATCGCGTGCCTGAGCTCGACCAGCGCACCGTCGTCCCAGCAGTAGACCGGGATCCTGAGCCTCCGGTAGAGCCCCTCGGAGTACGACACGAACTCCCTCGATCGGGAGCGGACCAGCACCTCGGGTTGAACGCCCTCGTCCGGGACGTAGACCCTCGCGATGAGGCCGCTAAGGCGCGCGACCCGCGGGCGGACGCTCGAGATGCAGAAGCTGACCTCCGCCATCGTCCTCCCCCGGATGAGGAACTCGTGCGCCACGGAGGCGATTGCAGCCTTCGACGGCCCCAGGTCCGGAAGAAGCTTGACCGCGTTCCTCTCGGAGCTCTGCTTCACGGTTCTCTTCAGCTCGGGAGATGCGTCGAACTGCTCCACGAGAGAGTCGATCTCGCCGCGGAGGTGCGACATCCCTTCCTCCTGCTGCGTCGAGAGAAAGTAGGCGGCGTATGCCTTGTCCCCGATGCCCCTTCCGAGGATCTTCGCGGCATCCTTCTTGGCAGCAGGAGCGGTTCCGACCGGGCTGCTTCCTGCCTGGAAGCCTCCCGCCCCGCCGCACGACCAGCACAGCCCGCTCTCATCCAGAGGAGAGCCGCAGTGCTCGCACAGTTCTGTCTGTCCGGGTCCAGCCATGTGCCTTGAGAACTGGACTGCTTTTAACGCCGGCACTGGCTGGAACCCTGAGGACGAGTTAGCGAATTCATGGACTGCGGCCTGCCTTCCCACGGCATTTGCCTACCCAACAATGTCATGGACGCTCTTAAGCCGCAACATCGCGAGCGGATCACTTTCGATTCCCCCTCTCCCCAAGGGAAGCGTTCAATCCTGTAGTGTGATTGAATGAGACGGCGGCCCTTCAGAAAGAACGGGCTACTGCCCACGCACGACGTTCGCCGCGGCCCTACCACAAGTGAGGAACGCAATTAGGAGATAAACGTGCGAGATGTTCATTGCGCCTCCGCCGGGATGTTAAATCTGGTTGTGCACTACTCTCAGGGATTAGCCTTTTGGGGTCTTCAATGAATCTGGAAGGGGAATCCATCTCGCTCGCGAATGTCAAGGACACGGCTCGGAGGCTGCTCCCTATCAGCAGCATCGCCCGAGCCATCATCCTGGCGGAAAAGGACGTGCTTCCGGCGGCCGAGGCCCGCGCGAAGTTCGAGGTCTTTGACAGGCTCCTCCAATCGGAGCTAGGACCGTGACGGCGACTCCGGCATCCGCATGACCACGCTCCCGTCCGGCAGCTGCGCGACGTACTCCCAGCCGCTCTCCACCATAGTCCTTACCTCTGCCGGAGGGATGACCTTCTGCCGCCCGTTCCCGTTAAGACCCAGCGCCTTCTTGTTGAGGACCTCCACGAACCGCTCGCTGGTCAGCTTCGAGAGGTCGCCGAGCCGGTCCAGCTCGTCATCGGAGTGGCTCGTCGCGAGCATCTCGCGCCTGATCGCCGCGAGCATCTCGTTCTTGGTCACCATCCCCTCCGGAAAGAACCTCACCCGGCCATACTTCTCCCTGAACTCCTCGGTCCTGGTCTTGTCGAGGTAGGTGTCCATCGACCCGGGCAGGATGTGCCCCATCAGGATCTCCTGGTCCTTCCAGTCCAGGCCGGAGTTCCTTACCGCGTTCTCAAAGGCCTTGCGGAGGCAGTGCGGGTACACGTCCCTCCACCGCTCCACCCCCGCTGTCCTCGCCAGCCGCTTCACCATCGCCGCCAGAGAAGCTTTCTTCGTCGGACTGCCGTCGAGGTACTGCCCTGGGAAGAGCGGCCACTCGAGCGGGAAGGGCCGGCCGGTCTTCGCCTCCACGTACCTGACCTGCTCCTTCACCGCCCTCGCCGCCTCCCTCCCCATGAACGGGTCGTATTCCACCCTGCCCTTGGCCGCGTCGGGATCGACCTCCTTCATCGTTGACCTCACGGGCACGTGGACAATCTCGAGCCCCGCGTCGAGCTCCGCCTTAACGTCGCCGTACCTCACGGCCCTGGCGGTCGAGTTCCTGAGCCCGGACTCGTAGAGGAGGAGCACCGTCGCCTTCTCAGAGGGGTTCCTGCCGGCGATGGTCATCTTGTTGATCTCCGAGGAGAGCGGGATGTACTCCGGCCTCTTCCTGTACCTCACTGGAAGGTAGTGGCGCTCGAGCTCGAGCTCCTTCTGCTTCTTGAAGCCGTTCACCCTGAAGTACGTTATGAGCTGGGCCATGCAGACATTGACCCAGCGCTTGGAGCGGCCCTGCTTCGCCATGGTGTCCAGGTAGCTCTGCACCGCGTCCTCTGCCTCGTGCCGGGTGAGCCTGACGAGCTGGTCCGGGGTCCTGTCCTCCCTCCGGCAGAGGGTGGCTAGCGTCTGGAGGTACTGTATCCTGCTCGACTCCGACTTGGTCCTCCTCGAAAGGTGGTCGAGCAGCCTCTGCACGCTGACGTACCCGCTGTCCCAGCCTTCGACCCTGAGATAGCCGTCAAACCATCGCCCCTTCATGCCCTTATCAGGTGCGGACTTTCTTAACGGAGGCTTAGACTTCCGTCCAAGGGGGTCGACTAGCGGTTTAGGCTCTAACTCTTTTAACCTGAGGCTATTAGGCGACCCGGAGGGCCGGTAGTCTAGTCTGGTAGGATACCCCCTTGGCAAAGAAATCCAAAGTGGGGGAGGTCGGGGGTTCGAGTCCCGTCGCCGTACAGACGGCGGGCGAATATCCCCCCCGGTCCACCACATTTCGTCTTCTTGAACTCAAGGGGTTCAAGAGCCGGGACGAACTTTCTTGCCATGATTGACTGATGTATATTGCTGGTTTCTTCGACGGAGAAGGAAGCCTACATTTTGACCGCGAGAAATCGACCGTACAAATTCGAATGGACAATGCGTACGAAGAATCGCTCGTTGAGATTCGTAAATCCATAGGGTGTGGGACCATCACAAACAGAGGTAGGAACAGACCTCACCACAAAGACAGGCATCGACTCAGCGTTAGCAACCACGTAGAAGTAGCTTTGCTTCTCCGCATTACGATGCCTTTTCTGACTGTTAAGAAGAGAGACGCGACTGCGATGATAGCCTACATCGATGGCAGACACTGGAGGGCAATTTCAAAGAACCGCTGAGTGCAGGAGAGCTTATCATCGAGGAACCGGTCGGCATGACACCCCCAGCCCGCGTTGAGTAGGAAACGCACTCTGGATAACGGGGAACTTAGTGAAAGAATTCTCCGTCGAGAGGAGCGAGTTGCATGGAGGCATGCTCGGCCGCGTCCTCACATCCCTCACTAGCTAACCCCTCCGGAGCCATTCAATTCCTTGTCCTTCTTTTTTTCTATTTCCTTCTCCACCTTCCTGACGTCAGACTCGGCGCGTTCGAGCCCCTCTCTGAGGATCATGTTCAGGATGGGGCCGAGGGTGAATACGAGACTGGTTATGACGGAACCTACCGACACGAAGGCCATTATCGACGCGAACACTTTGCCCGCGTCTGTGTTTAGCTGAAGTTTGGCAAGGCATTCTAGCGCCAGTACCCCGACATCTCGAGCGGCTTCGTCAGGAGGTCCATTATCCTCCTTGCGTCCATGTCCTTGTGGGCCATCTTCACCACGAAACTGACAA
>JAJYWC010000061.1 GCA_021791695.1 archaeon
TCATTACGGGAAAAGATGAGAGATCACTCATCTCGAAGAGATATCCTGATCATTCCTAGTCGAGTAGGCATGGACTTAGACAACATAGAGGGGAACGAGGACGCTAACATTCGAATCGAGACGAACGAGGCTTTCGCCACCGTCATTTGTGTTGATCGGTTCAAATCTGATACTAAAGACGCTAATGAAGCACATATTGGGTCTGAGTTTTTCCTGTATTCTAATGCTGGAGCCGAAGAGGCGACGCAATTCCTGCAGAGGCACGGATTTCGAGCAGCCGTGGCGATAAAGTAGCGGGGTCGGTCTTATCCCATTTAAGACCATAGAACAAAGACGAGCTCTGAATTCCCTTACCCCTTTTTAATCCCTGTGATTGACCGGTTGCGAATCTTCGCCATTCTCGTCAAGCACAGCCAGAACCCACCGTACAGTGCCTTTGTCCTCAAGGGCGTCCCAAGGAAAGATTCCGAGATCTCAGCCTCCCTTCCATCTCAAAGAGATTCGCGGCGCGGCAGGCCGCTCAACCGGTGTCCTCTGGTGAACGCGGATTCGCCCAATTGTCTAAGCTCTAGCAGCTATGAGACTATGACTCCCGCGTCGGAACAAACCATCATGAAGCTCTACGAGATTGCCCAGGTCGCCTTGACCGCGCTTGAGACGCTGTTCCTGACCGTGATTCGTGGACTACGGCGCATCCTGAATCTCTTCGCTTAGGCGGCGCAAATCGCCCAGGCTAGTCCGCCGGGATGCGTGCGCGGTGGCAACAGGTAGCGCGGGCGTCAGAATCGCTGAGAGTTCGCAAGCGCATCGACCGGATGGTAGGAAAGAACCACTCAGGGTGCAAGCAGCGGCAGGAGCCTGCGGGCGTACGTACGGATCAGCTTCGGGTCAGCGGCTGCGGGGAGCACTATCTGGGTCGCACCCGCATCCCTGTACCTCCAGACCAGCTCCGCCACTTCCGGCCATGAGGAGCAGAACTCGGTCGTCTTGAGTAAGTCATCGTCGGGAATCGTCGAGCCCATTCGCTCTATCCGCCTCGGGTCGGGCTCGTCGTAGGAGCCCTTGGCCAGCGGTCCGGAACCGCGCCGGGCTCTCTTCAGGAACTCCCGCTCGCTCTCGAGGGTGAAGCTGACGGTGACCACCTTCTCCAGCGTCGAGGGGTCCTTCCCGGCGGCCCTTGCTCCCGCGTCAAAGTTCCCGAATATTCTCTGGCGAATCCCGTCGAGAGAGTTCCGCATGTTGACGGTGATTATACCATCTCCGTGCTTACCCGCGATGGCCGCGGACTTTTCACCCACAGACGAGAAGAGCACCCTGATGGCAGTTCGGGGTTTGGTGTACAGGAAGACCTGCCTCGACTTGAAGTATTTTCCGTCGAAATCGAAGTACGAGTCGCTAGTCCAGAGCTTCCGCATGAACTGGACTCCTTCGATGAGCCTGTCCATCCGCTCCCTCCACCCCGGCCAGGCTGGCAGGAAGGGGGCTTCGTTCATCGCCTCTCCCGTCCCTACTCCCAGGACGAACCTCCCCGGATACGTGCTGTCCAGTGTGGCCGCCGCCTGCGCGACGACCGCCGGATGATAGCGTCCGCCGATTGGGGTCGTCACGTACGGCCCGACCCTGACCCTCTTGGACGCCTCAAGTGAGGAGCCGAGCAGCGACCACACGAAGGCAGACCGGTCCCCGCTGTGGACCCACGGCATGAAGTGGTCGCCGAGCCAGGCGACGTCGAAGCCCAGCCGCCCGGCGAGGACGACCGCATCCCTAAATTCCGCCGGGTCATTGTGGTTCTCGCCGATGTCGAGACCGACCTCCGGCCTTCCCGACCTCTTACTTCTCAAGCAGCATTCCCCGCTTTATCACCTGGGCGACATTCTCGGACGCCAGGGCGCGAGTGTCCTTTGAATGGTCTCCCAGGACCATCATGTCTGCCCTGAATCCTCTCGCAAGCGTCCCCGTGCTCTCCAAATCCAGACACTCGGCTGCCCTCGACGTGCCTAGCCTCTTCGTTTCTTCTAGGAATGTCACCATGACCTGCTTGGCGTCCTGTAATCCCTCCCGCTCGTATTTGTCGAACGCCACGGCGAGTTCACCCATGTTCCACACGGAAGACCGGCTCCTCCCCCTTCTCGGCCCTCTCGAAGATCCTGTCCATCCTCTCTGAGCCGTCCCCCTGAACGTACCGCTTCGTGAGCACACCACTATCGAGATATTGCACTCGCCCTCTCTCCTCTGGCTTCTCTAACCGTCTTGGCGGCGTTCTTCCCCTTGGCCACTTCCTCAGGACCTGGTCGTATGCGACATAACGTAGCCTTCCTCCTGGGTTCGCCGCAACCTTCTCGGCAATATCGGTGACCGTCATCTCAGAAAGGGCTCTCTCGAGGATACCGCTTACATTCAGATTCTTCGCGGCGAGGTACGATTTAGATTCTCTGAGGAGGAGGTCCTTGCCCACAAATAGGGTCACCTCGGTCTCGCCCATGAGCGACAGCACGTATGCACATACTTATGCATTAATCCCGAGAGTCCAAGTGGACGCTCATCTTGGAAGGGATGATGGACGAATCAGACAACGCCTCAGCTGAGCGTGAAGATTTGCACAGCCGCTTTACTGTACTTGGATGACCATCTTCGAGCTGCGTCCGAGCTTCTCACAGGTCGCATAGGCAGCCCCGCCTGACCATACTGGGTGTGGACCACCGCGCCGGTCGGAGTTCGGGCAGGAGGGAGGAGGTCCAGTAGATTGAACCGAACCCGTTGGACATAGGCTTTGTTCTCTTCTTTTCCTGCTCTTTGCTTCCCACATCCCCTTGCCTCAAGTTCAGGCGCAAACTCTCGTGACCACAGTGCATCTCGGAACCGTGCACGCTCTGACGCCACCAACCGGATTGTTGAAAGCCACCCTCCTCAAGCTCTGGTCGACCTCGGGCACAACGACGAGCTCCCAGTCGCAGACTTCCACAACTTCCGCGACGGTACTTTATCTCGTATTCGTAGGTGTTCCTGTTATCTCAGCGGCGGCGATCTAAGATCGGTTTCCTCGCGGGCCCAAACAGGTAACGAAGAGGGGCTCTTGGGAAGGAGACTTTCCGACGGTGATCGGTAGGCCTTTGAAACCTCGCATGTCATCGCATGAGTGAGTCGAGATACTTCATGGCATCGACTAGGTTCGTTGACACGTGGTCAGCAAGGCTCTTCCCCGTCGGGCCGTCGGAAAGCGCCATTCTCACACGCTTGGAATTGAATGACGGCCCTCCCACGATTATCTTGGCCTCATCGAATCGAGGATCTTCTCGAATCTTCCTTAGTATTCCGACAAGCGGCTGAACGCTCGCGGGCATCACAGCAGAGAAGCAGAGCAGTTCTATTCGTCCCTTCTCGGTCCTCATTCGGCGTATTAGGTCCAAGACTGGAGCATCGTGTCCTGTGAAATGGGTGTCCCAGCCCCGCTCCCGGAGAAGTTCAGCGAGCATCCTGAGGGCCACTTCGTGAAACTCTCCCTCCGCATTGCATAGGAGCGCCATACCTCGCGTCTCTCTCCTGAATCTCCTGAATTTGGCTGCGACGCCAGTTATGCATTCTAGGGTCGTCGCCGTTGAAAACTGCTCGTCAGTGATTCCGATGAAGCCTTTCTCCCATAGCTCTCCAATCTCAACCTGGGCGTCACCTAGGACTCGAAAGACCGAAAGCATATCGAAACCATCCTCAAGCATCCTTGCAACTACCGACGAGCTCCGGTCCTTCTCCTTTTCAAGTACAGCCCGCAGATATTCGGCTGTGTATCTCTCCCGAGCCGCCCGTGTAATGCCGCGTCTGCCTTCGCCGACGCGAGGAGCTTCCACCCCATGCTGACTTTTCATGAAGAGAGGCTCCACAGATTCTGGAAGACGGTTTCGGCTTGCCGGACGTATCGAGCGTTGTCGATTGCCACGCACTCGGAGACGACCGTCTTGAGAGTCTTCGCGGAGAGGGGTCGGGGTCGGTAAAGCTGCGAAACGTAGAAGAGCATCAGGCATCGCTCAGGGGAGACCACCATCGTGGGCAGTTCGCCTCGGAAGATTCTGATATCGTGAGAATAGCCGCCTATCTCCAGCCTATTCCCCTCAAAACCTTCCTGTTCCTTGTTGAGGGTAGCGAAGATCACCCTTGACGATTTGGGCTTTCTTGACATGTACTTGATTGTCGTAAAAATGTGGTCCTCAGACTCGTCGTTCACCACGATGTGCAGGTCTCGATTCTCCATGACCCTCCGCAGGATGCCCTGTATGTTGGAGATACCGTGCAATATTATGACGTTCGACTTCTCCTTGTTCGCATCGAGGTCGATCTTGATCGGATTCGCCTCGCTCAGGGTCTCGGCGATACCCTCCTCGAGATGGGTGAGCTCGGTGAGTTCGGACTCGCGCAGGGCGACGAGGCGCCTCGCCAAAGTCTGTGGAAGGACGGCGGTATATCGCTTCGGCCTTCCAAAGTCCACCTCTACGAGCCCCAAGTCCGCGAGGCGTTGCAGGAGCTGATATGCGCGA
>JAJYWC010000062.1 GCA_021791695.1 archaeon
CGGTAGCCTACCCCGAACGAGTTTCAGAGCGACGGGTGAATCGAGCTCGATGCCCCGGAAGGCGCGCTCAGTATGGTCAGAGGAACTGGCGAAGCTTGACCTCCAAAAGGAGATGTACGGCATGAGCGCCGACCGGTTCAAGACCCTCGACGAGCCTGTCCACGCAGACGAGACAGAGCTCGGTCCCGTCCTCCATCGTGACCTGCACGAGCCCTTACGGAGGCCTTGTCCTCCCTCTCCTCGCGGAAACGGACGAGCGCCTGCTGCGCCTCGACAGCGGAGTTCACCGCCTCCACGGCGCTCGCGAACTCCACGAGCAAACCGTCCCCCATGGACTTGACCATCACTCCGCCGTGCCTCTGGAACACCTTCCGCAGAACGGCCCCGTGCTCTTCCAGCAGCCTGAGCCCCCTCCTTTCGTCTTGGGAGGTGATCGCTGAATAGCCCACCAGGTCAGTGAACATTATCGCGCCGAGCCTGCGCTCACCGGACTCCAACTGGGCTTCGGACTCACCTCTTCTGTCCGGGTAAAATCCTCTCCCGATGCGCGTCCGGCTCATTCCGTGAGGTGCTGACCGTGCCCAAGGGGTGCCGGCTACCGTCATCCCACCGACGACGTCGCCAGGTAGAGGCTGTCCGGATGCGTGGTGGTGTTTGTGTCGCCGCCCGCTTCGGACTACTGGACGAGCCTGAAACCGGGATTGGGGTCGACATTGACCGTCATGTCTGAGTGGTCGGGCGCGTAGAACTTCCCGGTCGTCACGACAGTCCCCTCGGGAAAGAATGTGGTGTGGCAGCCGTAGGTCACCGAGAAGCTCCCGCAGTTGCTGTAGACGTGCATGGGGTGCATGGATGACTGCTCGTACACGCATCCGGAGACGCGGTGAACTCCCAAGAGGGTAGGCTTTCTTTGCGCGAAAGAAGATCCTGCTACTTTGTTCCTGTTCCGATCTTCTTGCGCGGTACGGCACCCCGGGCCATACCGCGGAGTCCTCCCGCAGAGGCGCGGTGCGCTGGCCTCGAAAGACGTAATAACCGAAACGACGCATCACAAACCATGCCGGTATGCCCGAAGTGCCACAAGCTGATCAGCGCCAAGAACTACGCAAGGCACCTCAGGCGATGCGGGACGACCCACAAGCAGGGCCCGCAGCCACTTTCCAGCGGCGACAACTTCTTCATGCGTGCCTGAGTTCGACCTGCTCACCGTAGTCGTTGTGGGGCCGCAGAATGGCCTTTCGCTGAGCGCAGCGCGTGTCATGCCTGATTCATCGCCGTCCTTCGCTGTCACCTCCAGCCGAATCCGAAGAGCTTGAAATAACGGGACGGCGAAAGACTCGTGATGAGAGAGAGCTCCCTCTATCGGGAAGCCGTGACAGCGGCGGACGACTTTGCGGCGCACAGGCTCGAGGACGAGGTCAGGGGACACACAACCCGCGCGAGGCTCTACGTCTCCGCTCTCAGGAGCCTCGACATATACGGGCCGACCAAGAGAAGGATCGAGAAGATTCTGGCATCGCGTCCGGCTCGCGGACAGGCGCCCGGCCTCGGGCTCGCGGCCAGGGGCCTTCGCCTCCTGAACGACGCCAGATATCAGCCCCCTCACCGTGACCACAGTGTCTTCCCCGTCCTGAGGCAGTATCACGAGTCACTCGTCCTGGTGGATGATGCACTGGCATCCGCGCGGGGAGGGGGCGGGGAGGTCGCCCGGATTCACGACGACTTCCTAAGGGTCGTCGAAAGGGCGACCTAACGGCAATGGGATGCTGGTCCAGGACTGGAGAGAGGAGCAGAACCCCACGAACTATACCAAGGTGAACCTCGAGATTTCCAGGCTCGTGGCTGGGGAGTCGATTGGGGTCTACAAGGTGACCTTCGGGCCGCACGTGAGGGGAGTACATCATTCCCACAGGTATCTGGACGAGCATCACTTCCTTCCCGACCCGATTGATGGACTGCATCTTGTAGGCAGTAAGGCTGCGAGGTGCACGCAGTCCGACATCGTGTACATCAAGCACGGGAGGGTGCACGCCTTCAGGAACGACGAGGCAAGGGAGAGGTCGTTCCTGTTCGTTAGCGGCTCGCGCAGGACCGGTCCCTGGGATTTCGTGCAGGATATCACGACTTACCCGGAGCTAGATTTCCCCACGAAGTTAGCCCCCGACCTGAGGAATCTGGGAGGCCGACAGCTGGGAGACATGCTCGTCGAGCTGGTCGACAGGAAGCGTGACAGGAACGTCGCAAGGCGGCTCTCGCTCGACGGCCTCGCGCTCCTCCACTACGTGGTTTGCGTGGAAGACGAATTCACTCAATCGGCCTCGAGGACGGACATGCAGTACTTTGTGGCGAACGGCGAAGGCGAGATAGAGATCGATGGCAGCGCGACCAGGGTCGCCAGGGATGACGTCTTTGTGATGCCGGCCGAGACGGGAGGGAAGGTCATCAACCGCGGGGGCCTGATCCTGTACCAGTTCGGCCTCAGGGACCGATGACGCCGACGGGCCAGGGTGAATCTTATCTATTCCACTGCGTTCGGACTCCTAAGACATGAAGTCAAGGCGCAACGAGACCGTATCCTTGCTCAAGAGCCTGGTCAAGATCGACAGCGTTAACCCGTTCGACGATCGCGGCGGCGGAGAGGCGGAGATTGCGGAGTTCATCAGGGCGACGCTCGATTCGTACGGCCTCGCAACGCGGCTCCAGCGCGTCAAGGGAAGGAGGGCGAACGTGGTTGGATTGCTGCGCGGCACCGGCAACGGCCCGGCGCTCATGCTCAACGGACATATCGACACAGTCGGCGTCAGTGGGGTCAAGGACCCCTTCGGAGGCCGTATCGACGGTCAAGGACTGCTGCACGGGAGGGGAGCCTGCGACATGAAGGGGTCGATTGCATCCATGTTGACCGCCATCAAGTCAGTAGTCGACTCGGGGACCAGACTCAGGGGCGACCTCGTCTTTGCAGGCGTGGTCGACGAAGAATATCTTTCCCTCGGCACCAGGGCTCTCGTCAGAGAGTACAGGACGGACGCGGCCATAGTGGGAGAGCCAACGGGGATGGACGTGGCAATCGCTCACAAGGGGTACGACTGGGTCGAGGTGACGATCAGGGGGAGGGCCGCCCACGGCTCGGTCCCGGAGAAGGGGATAGACGCGATAGAGAAGGCCTCGACGCTCGTGGCGAGTCTCTCGAGCCTGAAGTCCGTCCACGCCGCCCTGAAGCATCCACTGGTCGGTAGTCCCAGGATGCACACGTCCACCATAGCAGGCGGCACCGAATGGTCGGTGGTACCCGAGTCGTGCACTCTTCACCTGGAGAGAAGGACGCTTCCCGGGGAGCGCAAGGGCGTCGCGAAACGAGAAGTCCAGAGGCTGGTGGATAACCTGTCGGCAGAAGACCCCGAATTCCACGCCACCGTAGCGGAGCTGTTCCACCAGTCTGGACTGGAGACGTCGAGCAAGGAGCCGATAGTCAGGTCACTGGGTGCGGCCTACAGGAGCGTGACGGGACGAAGGGCGAAGATGGTCGGGATGCCATACTGGACGGATGCGGCGCTCCTCTCTGGAGAGGCGGGGATACCGGCCTGCCTGTTCGGTCCCGGTGACATCCGCCAGGCACACTCGGCCGATGAATACGTAGACGTGAAGGACGTCGAGGATGCGACCCTGGTCTTCGAGAGAGCAATCCGGGGCTTCTGCCTCTCAGATGCGAAATAGTTCGTCTTGCGGATGGCCCGAGGTTGCCGGACTGTCAGAAGTCTGTGGCGTCTCTGCGATTGATGCACGGACTATATTGCAGTCTGCATCAAGCTCTCTCTTCAGGCAACTGCCGGCACGGAGGACCATATCAGGCCAGCTTTTTGTTGAAGGATTTTTCGCGAGAATAGTTCAGAATTTCCATAAACGTGAAAACATTTAGAAGTGTGTGGCCTCGGAATCTCCGTCAGAGGCAAAGCAGGGATACAGACTAGGGTGTAACAAAACTTGGAACTAGGGAAAAGTTATCGTGTCTTGGGCTTGCCTTCAGACGCCGACATGCGGGAAGTCAAGAACGCGTTCAAGCGACTCGCTCTCCAGTACCATCCTGACAGGAACAAGAGTCCCGAAGCAGCGCGGCTGTTCGCAGCGATAAACGAAGCCTACAACGAGATCCTGAGTTCGCAGGGCATCATCGGCACCTCGGAACGTGCTCACTACTACGAGGACATACTAGGCACTCAACGAGGCAGGCTAGCCTTCTCGATCATGGCGGATGAGAAAGAAGTCTATCACCACGCTTCAGCACCAGAGTTCGAGAGCGCTGTGGGCAGGGAGTTCAATCCTGACACCGCTGTGGGCACCTTCTGCAAGATTGGGAGCAGGTGGTTCCAGGTCGACAGTAAGACCGGCTCGACCTTCT
>JAJYWC010000063.1 GCA_021791695.1 archaeon
CTTCTGGCCATGGGGTCCCAGACCTCAGGAGGAACACTGGCACCGCTCTTCCTGATTGGAGGGTCGGTGGGATACCTGTTCGGCTCGTGGATCGTTTCCGTCGCTCCGGGGCTGGGTGTGAGCCCTTCTGTGTTCGCTATCGCCGGGATGGCGGCGGTCTTTGGCACGGCGTCGCGCGCCCCATTTACATCGATAGTGTTCGCGCTTGAAGTGACCAAGGACTACCAGGGGGTGCTCCCAATCATCATCACCGTCGTCATCGGGGAACTCGTGGGCGAAGTCCTGATGGAGGACTCGATCATGACGGAGAGGCTGGCCAGGAGGGGGTTCAGGGTGAAGAACATCTACGAGTACAACCCGCTCCGGCAAATCAGGATAAGCTCGGTCATGTCGGCTCCGCCTGTGACAGTAGACGCGGGGCAGCCCGTGGTCGAACTCTATAAGCAGATGACGACCCCAGGACATCCGTTTAGCACGAGGAAGCGGTTGATCGTTGTGAGCGGCGCGAAGGCGGTCGGGGTGATAAGCCGCGAACAAGTGTATGCGGCGGCGGCCAGCGCCAGCAGAGAGCTGACTGCTGGCGAGGCGTGTTCGAAGGAGTTCGAGTCGATGCCGCAGAGAGAGTATGCCTATGACGCTCTGAGGAGGATGTCGCTACGCGACGTGCCTTTCCTAGTGGCAACGGATGACGACGGCGCGGTCGTAGGATACCTTTCTCGGGGCGATCTAGTCCGTGCTATGAGGAGAAAGATAGAAGACGAGACGATAGTGGAGTAGCGGGAGAATCTGAAAGGGCCGGGGGTTGGTAAAATGCCGTCTATCCCGGCGCGGGTTGAAATGCCGGGTCAGGTGGATGTGGCTTCGTTTCTTGTCAAATCCCATCGAACCCGGCGAGTCCCTCGAAAACAAGTAGGTTTGGTGATGGTGGAAGGATCGGGGAGCGGTTTCGCAAATTCGCCATATACACCCGTCGCCCTCTATCTCCTAGGAGATGAATCGGAGACGAAGACTATCGTCGTGATAGGCAGGAAGGGGAGTGCTTGTAGCGACTTCCCCTTTCCTGGTCGTAGACGTTCTCACAGTTCTGCCAGTTCGCACGCAATCGACAGCTACCACCACCAATTCGACAACAAGCTCGGGCGAAGCGACTTCTGCTTCGGCGCACAACCGTCCCAATGTGGGTAATCCCTCAACAACTCCTCGACCCAGTCCGGTTCGTATTCTTCTACCAGCACTGGATAGTCCATGACTTCGTGGTCCCCCAAAACCTCAAGGGCGAAGCGGCCTTGCGTTCTCGACCGTTTTGTCCTTGCTCCTCTAACAGATTGAAGGAAGCGCACTCTGGTTACTCTGAGAGAGCAAGAATTGCCAGACGTGTAGTTTCGGCGTTCGTTGTCGCATTCCCATGGGTCATGCCAGGATAGTATCAGGTGTAGAACCCACCGTCGGGAGCCTGCAACTTGAGAAGCGTCGAAAGGGCGTCCTGGTTGAGTGGGTGAACGAGGAGTTTGCTCGGCAAGAATGAGTGGGGTCGGCCGGATTTGAACCAGCGATCTCAAGCGGTCTCGAGGCGAGCTAAATGCCCGAATCTACCCGAGGCTTGAAGCCTAGACCAGACTAGCCGACGACCCCTGTCTGCGGCCCGTTTCACGTCTGTTTATATGCTATCGTGGCGCCTCGGTCAATGGTCGCGGCGGGCTAATCTAGAGGATGTTAGCGACGTGCTGATGGGGCGAAGGGCGGAACAAAGACCAATCAGGGGAGCCTTTATAGGCCGAGGCGGGGCCCTGAAGACCAGTGTCAGAAGAGAGGAAGACGGTAATCGTTGGTCAAAGCAAGCCTCTTCTCAATTATGTGACTGCTTGTATCACCATGTTCAATGGTGGTGCGAGACAGGTCGTCCTCAGGGCCAGGGGGGAAGCCATCAACATGTCAGTGGAGGTCGCCCAAGTGCTGAGGAAGCGTTTCATGAGTAACGTCCAGATCTCCAACATCACTATCGACGGCGAGAACGTTACTTCGAGGGACGGGAGGCAGCTCAACCTCCCCGTGCTAGAGATAGAGCTCTCGGTCCCCGTTTAATCAGTTTCGACTCCGGAGTCTTCGTCGATGCTGGAACTTGGGTAAAGGGTTTTAGACCCACCAGACAGGCGAAAATACTTGGATTCTATGAAGTCGAGAAAATTCGCAAGGGTGGAAGGGAAGCTCCCCGGTCCCAAGGCCAGTCTGGTGGTAAAGAACACCGCCAAGTTTGTGTCGCCGTCCATCTCGAGGTTCTATCCCCTTGTCGTGGAATCTGCCCATGGATCATTGGTGAAGGATGTCGATGGGAACCAGTTCATCGATTTCGCAGCGGGTATCGCAGTCCTCAGCACTGGATCAACCCACCCCGAGGTGGTTCAGGCCATCAAGGACCAGGCTGAGAAGTTCATCCACTTCTCTTACACCGACTTCTACTACGACAACCTCGTCGAGCTCTCGGAGAAACTCCTCCCGCTCATACCAGGGGATGGCCGGAAAATGGTCTACTACGGCAACAGCGGCGCTGAGGCGATCGAAGCGGCCATGAAGTTGACTAGGAACGCGACGAGGCGCCCTCTCTTCTTGGCGCATTCCGGAGCCTTTCATGGCAGGACCATGGGCGCCCTCAGCCTTACGGCAAGCAAACCGACGCAACGAAAGGGTTCACTCCCCTTGATCCCGGATGTGGTGCACTTCCCGTTCCCATACTGCTATCGGTGCCCCTGGAAGCAAAGCTTCCCCGAATGCGACTACTATTGTGTTGACTACTTCAAAGAACAGTATCTGGAGAAATTCGTCAATGTCGACGAGGTGGCAGCGTACTTCTTCGAGTCGATACAGGGCGAAGGTGGGTACGTGCCGGCCCCCCCTGACTACTTCAAGAAGATGGAGTTTCTCCGCAAGGAGGGCGTCCTGTTCGTCTCAGATGAGATTCAGACCGGCGTCGGGAGGACAGGAAAGTTCCTCGGTATAGAGCACTACGGTATCATTCCAGATGTGGTCACCATCGCGAAGGGGATAGCATCAGGGCTGCCACTCAGCGCGACTATAGCCAGCGCCGATGTCATGGAGACCTGGAAACCGGGCCAGCACGCGTCTACGTTTGGGGCGAACCCGGTAGCTGTCCAAGCGGCCCTGGCTACCCTCGACGTAATAAAGTCGGAGAAGCTGATGGAAAATGCGAAGTATGTCGGTGGAAGGGCGAAGAGGCGTCTGCTGGAAATGAAGGAGAGGTATGAAATCATGGGGGATGTGAGAGGGATGGGGCTGTTCCTAGGGGTGGAAATCGTCAAGGACAAGAAGAGCAAGGCACGAGGCGAAACCGAAGTCAGCCGCATCGTCGACTACTGCTTCCAACGCGGCGTCCTTGTCATTACTGCGGGACGGAACACGCTCCGGTTGATACCTCCCCTGAACATCACCGAAGATGTGATGGATGAGGGCCTTGACATCCTGGAAGAGGCCATAGCGACCGTCAACTCGGCCGCCGCGAAAGCCTAGGCATGTACGACTTCGAGGTGCTGATGGCCGAGCTTCTGCAAAAGAAACCTGAATTCGGTCGGGACGAGATTGTGCGCCGTGTCGAAGAGAAGAAGCGGACCGTGGGAGCAGGATATCTTACTGACCAGGGCGCGCTCTTCCTCGTGGCTGGGGAACTTGGTGTATCACTACGCAAAGAAGGCGTATCGGCCGACCTTGCCATCAAGGATCTCTACATCGGAGCGAACGACGTGACTGTCGTGGCCAGGGTCCTGGCCGTCTATCCTGAAGCGGCGTTTAACAAAAAAGACGGCGGAAAGGGGAAGTACAGGCGGCTCGTGCTCTTCGACGGCCAGAGCTCGGTTCGCCTTACGGTCTGGGAGGAAGGGCTAGAGGCGATTGGGAGGTTGGGCCTCAGGGCGGATATGCCAATCAGGGTGGCGAGCGCGTACGTCAAACAGGGGCTCGATGGCAAGCCGACCCTCAACCTCGGGAAGAGGGGGAGAGTGGAAGTTGTGGTAGACGAGAAGCTGAGGGCGCGGCTCCCTCCGATCTCGAGCCTAGCCCAGAAGCTCCCCGCCCTTGCGAAAGAAGAGTCGTTTGTCGCCCTGGAGGGCGCGGTCAGCTCGGAGCCGCGCTACAGTGAGTTCGTGAGGTCTGACGGGTCCGAAGGATCTCTCTTCCAGTTCGGGCTGAGCCAGGAAGGCGCCAAGGAGACGCGTATCGTCATCTGGAGCCCTGCGTCGCGGCC
>JAJYWC010000027.1:0-18425 GCA_021791695.1 archaeon
GCCAGCCGCAGCTGAGTGGTCATCCTCTGGTGCACCTGCACGGGGACGGAGACGTTCATCGGGAGGTCGAAGAACGTCACCGAGTAGTTCGACGGCGTCAGGCTCAGCTCAAGCCCACCGGTCGAGCTCGTCTTGTAGGCGGACGGATAGAGAGGAGCGGCCGCCGCGGGCACCACCGAGCCCCCCACCCCGACGGCGCGGAGCATGGCGTAGAGGCCGCCCGCAAGGTTCACGCTCGACGTGACCACAATCGAGAGGGTCCCCGATGTCGAGTTGTGGCCCGGTGTGGGCCCGGTCCCTGAGTTCGGGACGGTCGGCGACTCGACCCGGATCCCGAAGACCGGAGGTACAAGCGATTGGCTGACCAGCGCGATCCCCCCCGCCAAGGCGATGAGGCAGAGTACGAGCGCGATTCCCTTCGTCCGCGTGCCCAAGGTCTCGTCTCGAAACTGGGCGTGAGCCGTTAAAGCCTTATCTGAAACACGACGTCTTGGCGCAGTGCGGTGGCGTCCGGCTGCGGGAAGGTCGAGATGCGTCTGAGCCTCCAAGACTGTAAGAAGAGATAAATGGTCTGCGCGTGGATTTTCTGAACATGAGCGTTCCGTCTTACGCCGCTGGAAGCACGGTCTGGAGCGGCGGGCCCGCGATAGGCGTCTATCTGGCGCTCTATGGAGTGCTCGCAATAATCGTCGGGGCGGTCCTGGTCGGGCTGGAGGTCTGGGTCGGAGACACGATAAAGGGGCTCTCCGGTCTGGTCTTCGCCTCCCTGAAGCTGGGTTCCTTCAGCGTACCCGACGCCCTGGAGGTGGTCACCATCCTCGTGATCGTGGTTGCGTATGCGGCCAAGGCACTCGGGCTCGTCATTTACAGGGCGGGGCACAGCTACGAACTCCACACCGACGGGCTCTACGTCAACAAGGGCATCGCCAACCTCCAGAACACGTTCATCTCGGCGATGGCCTTCTCGGATGCCAAGCTCATCAGGACGCTCGGCATGAGGATAGTCGGCAGGAGCCTGATTGTGATAGAGGCTAACGACGGCCGGAAATTCGAGATGAGGATGCTGAAGGACGGCGCGAACGTCCAGTCGCTTGTCAGGAGCAACCTCTCCCACCCTACGGTGCGGGTCGAGAAATAGTCCGGCCCGGCGGCCGTGCCTCTCCCGGCTTGCCCCTACACGATGCTAGAGAGGAGGAAGGCGTTGAACGCCACTATCAGGCAGACGGTGACGAGGGCCACGCCTATCGTCGCCGGCTTGTTGACGAGGCTCCCCATGAACTTCCTCTTGGACGTGTAGTAGACCAGCGGAATCATGGGGAGCGGTATCATGAGGCTCAGGATCACCTGGCTGTAGACGAGCAGGTTCAGCAGGGGCAGCCCCAAGAGGATCGCCAGGGTTGTCGGGAACACGTTGATGCCCCTCGTCACCACGCGCCTGATCCAGACCTTGACCTTCGCGCCAGTCATGCCCTCCATGATGACCTGACCAGCTATCGTTCCGAGGGCTGAAGCCGAGAGGCCCGATGCGAGAAGGGTGAGGACGAAGATTATCCCGACCATCGGCCCGAATATCTGCCCGGTTTCGGCGACGAACTGGTTTATCGTGATGCTGGCGTTCGGATAGAGCGGGATCGCGACCAGCAGGATCCCCGCGTTGACGACCCCGGCCACGGCCAGGACGACGACCGTCTCGGTCCTGTGGAGCCTGTTGACCCTCGTCTTCTGTTCGACCGAGTACGGGTGATGACCGGCACGTCCGTCCATAGAATCCACGATCGACCCGCTGACCGTCTGCGTCTGTGCGCCGCTGTCGTTCTTGGCCATGATCGCCATCTTGTTCTTCGAGAGCCACGAGTGGACGTAGAGCGCGTGCGGCATCACTGTGGCGCCGATTATGCCCACCACTATCAGCAGCGCCGTCGAGTTGGCAGCGAGGGGCACAACGGAGTGGAAGCCGACCTGGGCGAGAGAGGGTTTGACCACGGTCAGGTTGTAGAGTATGCCCATCACCAGGACCGTGATGAGCAGCACGAAGTACTGTTCGACGATCCTGAACCTGCTCCCGGTCATGGCGAGCAGTATGATGACGTCAAGGGCCCCGATCACAGACGCGAGGAGCAGCGGGACGCCGAAGAGTATGTTCAGAGCGATGACCGTACCGAGGTACTCCGCGAGGTCGGTCGCCGCGGCGGCGGCCTCGGCCGCCAGCCAGTACGGTATCACGTACCTTCGCTTGACGAGCGACTGCCTGACTAGCTCGGGGAGCGAGTAGCCCGACGCTATCCCCAGCTTCCCCGACAGATACTGGAGCAGCATCGCCATCCCGGAGGCAAGCCAGACCGCCCACAGCAGGTCGTACTTGAAGCCGGCACCGGCTGCGATGTCCGTCCCGTAGTTTCCCGGGTCCATGTAGGCTATCGAAACCATCAGTGCCGGCCCCAGCCAGGCGATGAAGCTACGAACCGACATCCCGCTACGCTGAGGGGCGGAGCCCAGCTGGAGCGTCTCCTGAGCGCTCCTGCTCTTCCTCGATAGCGGCCACATCGGTTCAAACGCGGTGCTCGAAGTATATATGTTTTAGTGGTCTAATATAGATTGGTCACTCTAATACTGCCGAAGCCGTCGGGGCCGCCCGGCAGGCTGGTGGCCACCGTCGCCGCGACCGGTCTGCCTTTTCCATCGCCGCCTTTCCGGCGGGACTCTACATCAGTGAAGCCGTCTCGAGCTCCCTCTATCCCGTATTCCCGCAGAGCTCGGACCAGTTCGCCTTTCTCCGCACAATCTTCGCTTACGGCAACATCCTGTATCCCTGGATTGCCCTCGTTGGGTTCCAGTACGCTTTGCCCTTCTTGATATTCTTCGTCTTCGATGACTGGGCCGGGGTCGACCCTTACGAGGAAATCGCGGATGTGGCTGCCCTGTCTTTTCGGATGGGGTGTGCTCGTGAACCTCCTCGGCCCGGCCCTGGAGAGCCGACTCTTCGGAGGAGAGGGCGGTGGGCTGGCCAAGACGATCGTCGCGCAGCTGTCCAACCCTTTCGGCGACTTTGGGATAGTCGGCGGGGCGTTCGTCTTCTCCACGTTAGCGGTCGCCGGGGTATCGTTTGGTTACTTCTGGCGGCAGGACCACCACCACACGATAAGGGACTGGCTCAATAAGGAGGAGCGCGGAGATGTCGCAGAAGAGGAGCTGGCCGAGGCCGAGACGCGGGAAGCGACCTGACCGGTGTCCTTGTCCCGGGAGCTGTGGGGAAGCCTGAGGGCTGCCCGGACCATTCATACTTGCCCTCGCACGGGCAATCGACCACACGTTGCCCGCATCCGTTGCAGTATCCGAGATAATCGTCCTTAACGTACGCCATCGCGCCCCAGCGCCAACACAAACCGACCATCTGCCTGGTGGCCACGAACTGTTTCATGGAGGGACGTGCCCGTTGCGGCTAATCTACCTCCTGACGATAACTTCGTGAGGATTGTTAAGACGGCTGGTGGCGCGTCTGTTCATCGCCGGGTGCCCTCCCGGCGTCTGCGGGCTTCCCCTCGCGGGCGGTCGGGATGGACATAACACTGCGCGTTCGACGTCTCGATCTCGACGGTATTTTAACGGCGAGGCCGTTCCAATGCACTGTTGGACTGCCCGTGGAACTCTGGGTCCGGTGGTCTTCACGAGCCCGCTCGAGACCGGCGGCGCGCCAGCAACCGCGTCTTCATGGTGCGTCGGTGGGGTCCCAGTCGGTGTGCAGGTCCTCGCCAAGGGCGTCGAGCCTGGCCATGTCGCTGTCGGAGATCTCGAAATCGAAGACCTCGGAGTTCTCCCTGATCCTCTCTGGCCTCGACGACTTTGGGATTGCCACCAGCCCGTGCTGCAGGCTCCACCTGACCAGCACCTGGGCCGGGCTCTTTGAACATCGCCGGGCCACCTCGGCCACCAAGGGGTGCCGAAGCCTGTGCCCCCTCGTCAGCGGGCTGTACGCCTCGAGCTGTATCTTGCTCCCTTCGCAGAATCCGAGCAGGTCCTTCTGGTAGAGGAACGGGTTGAACTCGACCTGGTCGATATCCGGGACGACCCCCGAGCCCGCGAGCACCTCCTCGAGATGCCTGACCGTGTAGTTGCTGACACCGATGGACCTGCACGCGCCCCGGCGCTGCAGCTCGATGAGCGCCCTCCAGCTCTCCTCCCTCCGTTCCGGCACCGGCCAGTGGATGAGGTAGAGGTCGACATAGTCGAGCCCGAGTCTGCGCCTGCTGGCCTCGAAGGCCCGCATGGCCGAATCGTACCCCTGGTCGCTGTTCCAAAGCTTCGTGGTCACGAAGACATCCTCCCGCGGCACTCCGCTCTCCCTCACCGCCCTCCCCACGCTCTCCTCGTTCCCGTAGAGGCTGGCGGTGTCGATGTGCCTGTAGCCGATGCCGAGGGCGAACTTCACTGCCTCCTCCGTCGCCCTTCCCTGGGGAATCTGGTAGACACCCAGTCCCAGAATCGGTATCTCTACTCCTGAGCTGAGCCTCCTGGTTGAAGAGATCGTGAGGTCGGCCAAGGGTTCATCGCCCCGTCGTGCCCGCTGCTGCCTCGGGATTGAGCAGGTACTTCGGCAGCTCGCCCTTCAGCGCCCTCCTGACGTCGCCGCACGCCGCTTTCATCATGGCGCGGAACGTGTCACTCCCGAAGGCGACGTGACCGGTGAGGACCAGGTTCGGCAGCCTCTCGCCGAGCCTGTAGAATACGTGCCCCTCGACGGGAGGCTCCTTCGCCAGGACGTCGAGCCCGGCTCCGGCCAGCCTGTTCGCTTCGAGCGCTTCCGCAAGGGCCCTTTCGTTGACTATCTCCCCTCGCGACGTGTTGATCAGTATGGCAGACGGCTTCATCAGCCGAAGTGACGCCTCGTTGATCAGGTTCCTGGTCTCCGGAGTGAGCGGAGCGTGGACCGACAGGACGTCGGACTCGGCCAGCAGCCGCTCTATGGGGACATAGCGTATCGGGAGCTCCTTCTCCCTCTGCTCCATCCTGACCACGTCGTAGTAGATGACATTCATCCCGAACGCGGTGGCCCGCGTCGCCACCTCGCTGCCTATCCTGCCCAGTCCTAGCAGCCCCAGCGTGCGACCCTTGAGGTCGCCGACCTCCGTGGACCATCTCTGCCTCTCCCACCTGCCGGCCCTCACATCCTCGTTCATCTGGACGGTCCTCTTCACGACCGCAAGCATGAGAGCGATGGCCTGGTCGGCCACAGAGGAAGCCAGCTCGGGGACCGGGGTCCAGGTCACGAATACGTGGTTCTTGGTCGCCGCCCCGACGTCGACCTTGTCATAGCCCACGCCCGTCCTCGCGATTATCTTCAGCCTCTTCGACGACGCGATGACGCTGGCCGTGTACGGCTCCGGACCCGCAAGCACCGCGTCGAAGTCGGGGAGCAGAGCGACGAGCTCGTCCTCCGTGGGCGCTCTTCCGTAGGGATTGACTACCAGCTCGATCCCCTCCGCGGCGAGCTCAGAGGCGGTCTCCGAAGGGAGCGCCAGGGTTCCTGCATACAGGCATCTCGACAAGCGAAGCCCCTACTTCCTGGGATGCGCCGGGACCTGCGTCAGCCAGTCCACCCTCGCCACCTGCCAGAAACCGACCCGTCGTTTTGCGTCGACCCTCTGGAGGGCGTCCCTACCCATCGCGTAACTCTCGACCAAGTCAAGCATGGTGGTTGAATCGAAACAGGCAGCCGCCTGTCCCGCTATATAGTGTTACACACTGTCGACCGCGCCTTGCTTCCCGGAGGTCCAGGGAATCCCCGCCGGCTGCTTGCACGGCTGGCTCCCCCCGTCCGCACGTCGTCTGTCCCTGTTGTCGATGGGTATTCCCTGCCTGTTGTGGCAGCCCAGTTCCGTGTCGTAGGCCGGCGACGTCGTCGGGAGGACTTACTGGAGCAGGGGGGCGACGAGGACGAACGCGATGACGAGGAACGCCAAACCCGATACCAGAGTCAGGGCACGAATCCCCGTCTCTCCGGTCAGCTTCCGTCCCCTCGAGGAGAGGACTACCAGAAGCAGGCTCACCCCGGCGGAGCTGAGCAGGATGTCGACGCTGAAGATGGCGTAGGCCACGGACCCTAACGAGCTGAGCCCCTCTTCGAGTACGGTCGCTCCGACGGTAAGAAGCCATAGGATGAACGCCGGATTGGCCACCGTCATCGCGAACCCCCTCGCGAAGGAACCGCCCGTCGCCAAATGCTGGTTTTTCCGCTGACCTCCCAGGGCGGTCCTGACGGCCGACGAGCCTATCCAGACCAGGAGCGCTGCCCCGAAGATGCTGAGCTCGGGTATCACCTGACGGAGCAGCAGCAGGAGACCCGTCGCGAGTATCAGCAGCAGCATCGCCTGCGCTGTCGTCGCTCCCAACATCATCATCAAACCCGGGCGGATGCCCCTGACGCCCTCGCTGATAGAGAGGAAGAATATTGGTCCTGGAACGACGAATATGATCAGGCAGGTCGCGAATGAGTAGGCGACGTACTCCAGGACCGCCATGCGCGCTCCATCCGGGGCCGGGCCCGTCTACTCAACGGAGGGTAGGACGGCCCTCGCTCTGTCCGACCTCCGCCCTGACCCCGTGGCTGATGGCGAACAGGGCCGGACATCTCCCCGCAGAGACTTTCACTATCTCTGAGATGTCCCTGTCTGCGTCGACCTCTATCCGCAGCTCCCGGATGAGGGGAGAATCGATCCCGGTGAGCATCGGCCCGATGTCGTACTTCAGCTGCCCCTTCAACCGCATCTTCTTCAGGGCGACCCCCTTCAGGCCGCACTGTATTGCGACCGTGTTGGCGAAGCACGCCACCACGCCGTACAAGACGTAGGTGAGCGGCGAGACGTGAACCCCGCTGCCGCCGAGTATCCTGGGCTCGTCGGATGAGACGACGTGGCTCGACGCGTCCGAGCGGAGCTCCGCGACGAACGAGGGGCTGCCCTCCAGCCTGTACTCGCCCTCGATGGTCTTCTCGACGTAGTGGTGCCCTCCCTCTTCGTCGAACGATTTTCGGGCCGTTCTCACGACAACGAGGTCGATGTTGTTCATCCTGGTATCATCCTTGCTCTCCTTTTTCATCTCTCTTTTTTTTCACGACGCGCCGGTCTTAAGCTATCCGGATGCTCAGCCAGCAAAACCGCCGCGACCGGAACCAAGGATCCTCTGGGTTCAAATCCTGTACTCGCGGCCCCTCCAGATGACCGACCTGTGGCGCAGGGCGGTTATCACGCTGTTCCAGATGACCGCCACGAAGACCAGCGACGCTGGAACAAACCCGAGCGCGAACGAGCTCGGGACTTCGGGAGCGATTCTTGCTGCGGACACGAGAGCGAATCCCAGCTCTACCGCCAGCGTTGCTGCAGCTGCGAGGAGAAGAAATGAAGAACCCGCCAGGACCCCGGCCAGCAGCGAAACGAATGGCATCAGGAAGAGCACCGACATGGCGAAAGAGTAGCCTGCGCTCACCCAGATTCTCCCGCGCATGGATGGCGCTAGTACTCTCACCAGCGCGTTCGCTCCGTTCTTGAAGCCTGGGGCCCAGACTGCTGAGACGGCTTCCGGCGCGAACCCGAGGGCGACCTTCAGCCCTTTCTCCTTCGCCAGCCTTCCGAGCGCCTTGTCCTCCACGAGGTCCCCCGCGACAGCTGCGTGTCCGCCGATCTCAAGATACTTCAGGCGCCGGATGAGAATGAAACTGCCCACGAAAAAAGCCCCAGTCGTCTTCCGCGGGTCGTTCACGGCCGCTATGGGAAAGAGGGCGACGAGCAGGCCGAAGTAAAATGGCACCGCGACCCTGTCCCACGCATTCTGACATCGAACCATGCCGAACAGGGACAGGGCATCGAGTCCCCTCTCCTCGGCATAGGCAAGCGCCCTGTCCAGAGCCCCTGCGGATAACCGGGTGTCCGCATCCACGAAAAGTAGCCATTCGGCATCACCTGCCCGCGCGCTGCCAAGGTTGCACGCGTTGGTCTTGCCCACCCACCCTATGGGAACGTCGGCGACCGTCAGTACCTCGACCCTCCCATCCGATGCAGCGGCGCGGGCGAGGAGTTCACCAGTCCCATCCGACGAGCCGTCGTCAATCGCCACCAGCTTCGTCACGCCCTTCTGCTCGAGCAGCGAAAGGATGCAGCCCTCAACGTTCTCCGCTTCGTTCCTCATTGGAACTATCGCGGCCACGCTTGTCCGGTTCGCGTAGTGGAGAGGACCGTCGAGCACGGGCGAGGAGAGGCTGCCGAGCATTCTCGCGAGCAGCAACAGCCAAGCGGCGAGCGCGAGGACCGCGAACGCCGATGTGACCAACTCACCCGCAAGGAGCCAAGACGGCGCCACCACCTTTACGACACTGTGGGTCCGGTTCGGACGCGCCCATAAAATCTTACCCGACGCGCGTTCCACCGACGAGATGGCGTCCCGCGCAAACAAAAATAAGCCGCGCTCGACCTGGACGGGTCCGCCCTTGAAGACGATAGAAGCACCTTCCGAGGAAATGGCAAAGGAGCTCCAAGCTCATCTCCTGGAAAAGAAGCTCAGGTCTCCGGTCTACCCCGGGACCGGAACGACCATCGAGTTCCCCGAAAACATGAACGCTGCGCAGTGGCTCGGTGTCGCCGGCGTGGTCGAGAAGTGGGCCAAGGGGAGGCAGCTGGATGTCGTACAGTCGCTAAGGGTCGTCCGGCCGCAGGCGACGCAGCCGCACGATGCCGGTCCGGCTGATGCGGAGAAGACGGCCAGGCTCGAGGCAGACGCGAAGAAGAGGGTGGAGGTGCTCTCCCCTGAGGAGGCAGAGGAGCGTTACAGCTACCTCTCCAGCAAGCCGCTCACCGAACTCACCGAGGAGGAGTCTCAGGAGAGGCTCCTACTAGCCCAGAGGACGTACGGTAAGACGAAGGACGGAAAGTGACGCCTGTTCGACACCCTCGGGCCCGATATTTTCACTTTTCCCCGTCGGAGAGGTTAAAAGCCTTATATCCGCTCTCCGGGAATGCAGGAGGAATGGCTCAGATTGCAGATATCTCCCTAGAACTGAAGAGGGAGACAGCCAAGGGTAATTTCATAAGACAGACGCAGTCGATCTGCCCCGAGTGTAACAGGATCTTACCTGCGATAATCTTCGAACGCGAAGGCAAGGTCTTCATGACCAAGACGTGCCCCCAGCACGGGGAGACCGAGGAGCTCTACTTTGGCTCCTACGACATGTTCGCCAAGTTCTCACGCTACTGGAAGGACGGCAAGGGCACCCACGCACCGAACGTCCCGATGGACGCCTGCTCGTGCCCCGCGAACTGCGGGCTCTGCTCGAACCACCTCTCGCACACCGGCCTCTCGAACATCATCATCACCAACCGCTGCGACCTCACCTGCTGGTACTGCTTCTTCTACGTCAAGAAGGGCCTCGAGGGGGCGTACGTCTACGAGCCCACCCTTGACCAGATCCGCGAGATGGGCCGCACCCTGAAGGCAGAGAGGCCGGTCCCCGGCAACTCCGTCCAGATAACCGGCGGGGAGCCCACCATCCGCGACGACCTGCCCGAGATAATCAAGATACTCAAGGAGGAGGGGGTGGACCACATCCAGCTCAACACGAACGGCATCAACCTGGCGCTCGAGCCTGCGATGGCCCAGAGGCTGAAGGCGGCCGGGGTCTCGAACCTCTACATGTCGTTCGACGGCACGACCCCCAAGACCAACCCGAAGAACCACTGGGAGACGCCGTACGCGCTCGAGGCCTGCAGGAGGGCCGGCATCGGCGTCGTCCTCGTCCCGACGGTCATCAAGTCAATCAACGACCACGAGCTCGGCTCGATAATCGACTTTGGGCACAAGCATATCGGCACCGTGCACGCCGTGAACTTCCAGCCCGTGTCCCTCACCGGGCGCATGACCAAGAAGGAGCGCGAGAAATACCGCATCACGATTCCAGACTGCATAAAGAGGATTGAGGAGCAGACCAACGGAGAAATAACTTCAGACGGCTGGTTCCCTGTCCCCTCTTGCTCCCCGCTGACGAGTTTCATAGAGGCCTTCACCAAGAAGGAGCAGTACGAGCTCTCCATACACTTTGCATGCGGGGCTGGAACCTATGTCTTCGAGGACGCCGAGACCAGGAAGCTGGTGCCGCTCACCAACTTCGTCGACATCCAGGGGCTCGTGGAGTACCTCGAGGAGAAGACAGACGAGATATACTCAGGAACCAACCGCTACGTGGTAGCCGGGAAGGTGCTGACGAAGATCAATTCCTTCGTGAACAAGGAGAAGCAGCCCAAGGGGTTGTCGTTCGCCAAGATGATATCCAACGCTCTCATCAGGCACGACTATGCGGCCATCGGCGACTTCCACCTAAAGTCGCTCTTCATAGGAATGATGCATTTTCAGGATAAATATAATCAGGACGAGGAAAGATTGCAGCGCTGCGACATCCACTATCTCACTCCGGACCTGAGAATCATACCATTTTGCAGTTTTAATGTCATTCCTGAATGGTACCGCGACAGGATACAGCAGAAGTACGGTATGCCCATCGAGGCCTGGGAGAAGAAGGTCGGGCGCAAGCTCGAAGACGGTCTCTACAGAGGCACCCTGAGGCGCGGCGGTCACGCAGCGGGCTGTGGTTGCGCTCTGGGCGAGAACGGCGAAGAGATTCACATTCAGCCAATAACAGGGACCTAGGCACCCGAACAGGGCTAGGCCCTTTGGTTGGCTCGCTCTTCGACGCTGGCATACTCAGCAGATGTCGGGAGCGATTGAACGCACACTGTCTACGTCGAGAACGCCAAGGTTTACCAGCCCGTCCTTGAGAAGGGTCTGAAGAGCGCCCCCGAGAGGTCGAGGGGATGGTCAAGTTGTTCAAGAGGTTTGGCGTCCCGGACGGAGGAAGAGTGCTCGACGTCGCTTGCGGAATCGGCAGACACTCAATCCACCTTGCGAATAGTGGGTACAAAGTTGTCGGCTATGATCGCTCTCCACTCTTCCTTCGGAAGGCCCGCCAGCTCGCCGCGCGCCAAGGGGTGGGCGAAAGGACTAGATTCTTCCGTGGGGACTTCTCGAAGGTTGTCGCGAATCTGAAGGGGGGTTACGGCCCCCTTCGACGCGATTGTGATAATGGATGGATCGCTGGGTGTGACCGGCAAGGACCGTGACGACTCGAAGCTGCTGAAGAGTCTGAGTTCGCTCGCTGTCACAGGTTGCGTGCTGCTAGTCGAGAACTTTGACCGCGACGCCGTGGCGAGGCACTTCCAGTGGACACTACTCGAAAGGTTCCCGAAGCACACCGTGCGCGCTTCGACCGCTCTTTCAAAACCAGGAAGCAAGACCTATCGCGCGACGTGGAGCTTTTACAGAGAGGCGGCAAACAAGGTCTTTCGCCACCTGCTCACCACAACGTTTACCTACCACGCCTATTCGCTAGCTGAACTGGAGCGCCTTGTCAGGCGCGCCGGTTGGAAGAACCACATCGCTTGCTACGGAAACCTCCCTGAACTTCTTGAGGTCAAGCCTGAAGATTGGCGGACCTTCTTAGTGTGCAAGAAGTAAGCGGATTGTCAGGCTCGACATGAAGTCAGACATCCACTCAATCAGCAGAACCGAAGTCTCCCGGGTGGGCGCTTAATGCGCTCGCTCCCGTATTCTTACATGGAGAACTTCGCCCATGCGATTCGCTCTGAACCTTATGGCGCGAAGGTTGCCTACATACAGGGATTCTTCGAGGGCGCCGGCGAGGTTGATTTGGCCTCTCTTTCTTTGCAGGCACCAGTACGGGCCGACCTTGTATGTGACATTGTCAGGATTCTCACGGACATCGACGTGGCCGTCTCGATACTAGAGTATGCGGACCCGTTCATAATCTCCGTGAGCCTCGAAGACGCCAAGAGAGTTCCGCTTCTAAATCCTGCCATCAAGGACGGCAAGTACTATGACATGCTCGCCTGTCCAGAGTTCCCCTCGCTGACTCCAGCGACTAGTCCGGATTCTGGAACCTTCTCTTCAGCATGAGCTTCTCGCCCTTCATCTTGAACCCGTTCAGTCGCCGTCTGGACTTGTCAAAAATCTCCACTTCGTCGCCTAAAGCGACCCTCAAAGTCTTGCTTTGGCACACCAAGGTGGTCCACAATTTTGCAGCGGCCACGTACGTCTCCTCGATTTGAGCCGGTAGAACCTGTCCACCGATAACAAACGAGACCTTTCCAGCGTCCCACTTCAGTGCCATCTTTCCGTTCCACGAGCCCTGCTCGAGGAGCCGGTTGAAATCCTCTACGAAGTTCTTCGCTGAGTAGCGATCTATGGATAGCACCTCCACTTCGCTACCCATGGTCAGCAGCCGCCGCGATGATATCTGAGCATGGCGGCCGCCGATAGGGTAGGTTCCGAAGACCGTTGCCTTCTTTCCATCTCTCGATGTCACCAAGACCCGGATGGTCACTTTCTCGCCTGGAAGACCTAAGCAATCCATCCCGAACTTCTGCGCAGACAGATCCAGTAGTCCGGAAGTTATGGCGACGCTCATAACTCAAATATATCATTTCGCGATTTAAGCTCCACCATCCGCATGCTAGGCGAGGGGGGCGAAGAGATTCACGTGACAGTCTTTCTGTTATTCTCTGCTGCACCCATAATCTCGTTGGAACTAGGCGGCGGAGGAATGGGACCAAGAAGGGAAACTGGGTTGACCTTGAGTTTGAAGATTCCAGCTCTCTCGATCATTTCCCTCTGGGCGGGCTGTTCCACCCACTTGTGTCCGTAAATGACTCCTCTGGTTCCGTGCCCGTACACTCTAAATAGAATAACGAGTTTTGTTGTGTCTTTGTCCAAGAGGCCCTTGAGCAAGTCCTTCTCGAATTCGTTCTTCAGTGGCCCGAGGCTGATTTCAAACGCAGTTCTTTCGGTGATGTTCCATAGGTCGAAAGCAAGATTCGAAGCTCCGCCAACCCCTCTTTTCGATATCGACCGCACTTGTTCCGAACTTCCGCTGGACCTCGGCCTGTATACGCCTGGTCGTAAAGCGCGAAAGCCTCTCCTCTTTAACTTCGCCTCCAGCCGCCTGGGCTGCAAACTGCCGCCAAGATTCCTTGAAATTATCAACCACGGCATTTCCTTGCGGGACTCTTTCGAATATTTCGGCCTTGCAATAGTCCTGTATGGTTTGGATGATTTCGTAATCCTCCACCATGCCGAAGCAGGTGTCAGAACGGCAAGATCTAACTCTTTAGATCTGTTGCTTACAATTTCGAATGATCGTCAATCAAAGAATACCATCTTTCGGCCGTTACCGATCTATATCATGAAGTCCCTGCCGGCTCTTTATGAGGCTTGAGCTCGATGCCCCTCCGCCGAAGTACAAGAGTGCATCCCAGAAAGCTCGTGTTACCACGGAGTCTTGGATTGCAGAGAACTTCTATTGCCCATCCTGTGGTTCGGGGCTAAGTCCCTATCCGCATGGACATCGAGTCTATGATTTTACTTCGGCTAGTTGCGGGGAAGATTTCCAGCTGAAATCCGCATCTCATAGGTTCGGGAGTACTGTACTTGGATCAGAGTACCGGACTACGCTGAACAGCATTCTCAACAACCTGCAACACTCGCTCATTTTGCTGAGCTATGAACGAGACAAATGGATAGTTGAGAACCTTTCGCTCGTTCATCGAGGGTGTATCACGTCCACTTGCATCATTCCCAGAAAGCCGTTATCTTCGTCGGCGCGCCGCGCAGGATGGGAGGGCTGCCTGATTTCCCTCGAAAGAATTCCGAAGTTGGGCCAGATCGAAGTCGTGAATGGAAGACAAGTTAGGGCCAAAAGTGAAGTGCTGGCCCAATTGAAGCAAACTCATTCTCTTCTCACAACTCCCACGGAGTCTAGAGGGTGGCTAACCGATATTCTCTCGTGCGTCGAGCGCCTCCTCTCAAGCTTTTCGCTTGGTGATGTCTATGCCTTTGAAGACGAGCTAGTAAAGAGGCATCCGAATAACCATAACATACGACCAAAGATCAGACAGCAACTGCAGGTCCTTCGGGATCTCAAACTAGTCAAGTTCGTCGGTCCCGGTAGGTATCAATATCTTGGGAAGTTCACTGAGTCTTGGCGGAAATCGAGTAAGCCAACCTGATTGGACGTCTTCCTAATTCGAGAAAAAGTGGGGAGGGGGAGGAATGTTGAGGAGCGTTGCTTGTTTGACTAGTTCGTCGAATCTGTAGCTCTTGATGATGGGGTTGAATAGTGGTATAGTCGCTGCGACATGCATGCTCACTCTGGTCATTCTGGGTTTGTCTCCGAGGGGGTACGCTTTTGCTTCGAATCCGATTTTCTCGATAAGCTGCTGGTAGAACTTTGCATTGGGAACACTAGCAATCTCGCAGTATCTACCATCGCTTCGGACGCATCCATCGGAATCGGCTAGTCCTTGCAGGAAGGCAATGACTAGATTCTTTGGACATGTCCGTAGCCAGGGCATTACGACTGGATTGTGGCTAGTCCTTTCTCCTTCCTTCAGACCTATGCATGTTTGTAGGATCCAAGTGAGAATATCTGTAGCTTCCGAATGCCAAGCTATGACGCCCTCCTCAGACTTGGTTCTGTAGGAAGATATTCCTAGGACTTCCAAGGCAAGTCGGACGAATTGTAGAACTCTGTAGTTGCTGTCGTGCTCCTTCATTCTTGTGTTCATCGAAGTCTTGCGATAGTGCCTTGCGGTAGGGATGTAGTCGGAATAGTACTTGCCACCGTCTCCGACCAGGAATGCCATCAGGAACCAGAACAGCTCTGCTTTGTGCTGCTCTGCCCATTCGCTGGTCAGTCCGAAGAACTTCAGCGCTTCGCTGTCCTCGGATACTGGCGGGAACTGTTTCAGGAACTCAAGAATGTCATTGCAGTCTCGAATCCTGTCGGGCACTTGCAGCGCTCTCGGATAGGGATTGGTTGGCTTGGGTGTGCAGTCGAGGATCCACTTCCATCCATCACGCGGTTTGCCCAGTTTCTCATGATTGAGATATATGAGTGCCAGGTTGTGCCTGCGATTGGACCCATTGACGAGACTGCACGCTGCGCGTTGGTCAAGACCAGTGGCTTTGGCTATGTCTTTGTAGAAGACACCTTGTTCCCTTAGCTGCCAAACCTTTGCCATCTGACTGTACTGGTTGAAGTCCCGTTCATCGTGGACCACATTCCAGAAGTCGTTCAGGTAACTCAGGTCGTCCCATCCGTTAAGCAGCTTGGGCTTCAGTACTGCGATCTCTTCAGGAGTGTATGGAGGCCACAAGACTCGTTGCTTCTTTCCTCCCCCTGCTGTATCTGTTTTCGTACGTTCGTATTCTTCCATTGTATATAATCACCCCCTTTGAGTCTTGGATCGACGGGAACGGTGATTCAGTCAGTTTTCATTCCGTGCAAACACAGCCGAGGAGGCGGTTTGCAGACAGACCGTGGCGCTAATGTTTATTGAGGACATTAGCTGTCGTTGAATCAGTGAAGATGGGCGAGACGTGGGTAGAGGTCAGGCTGCATGGGAAGAAGGACCATCGGGACGTCAGGATGCTCGTTGATACCGGTGCGATATTCACGAAGATCTCGACCCAGCTCGCCAAGGACATCGGCGTCGTTCCCGACGAGGCGGTCAAGATGAAGCTCGCGGACGGCTCCATCTGTGATGCGGGCGTAGGTGAGGCGATGGTCGAGTATGATGGTCTGGCGAAACGAACGATTCCTGTGCTTGTCGGTCCGGGCGAACAGCTTCTTCTCGGCGTGACGACCCTTGAGATACTCCGCCTCAAGGTGAACCCCGTCGATGGAAAGCTGGAGCCTTTCGTCCCCTATCTCTTCGCCGCCCGACCCTAGGCTTTGTATTTGGTCTGTGAATTCATTCCTCCTTTCCTTCCTCCTGTGCGGTACACGGTCGCCTCCCCACCTTCGGCGCGCTTTGTCGCAGACCGCTCTCGTGCACAGGCCTAAATCGCGTCCAACCCCTCGATCAGACGTTCATCTTGCGCTCCGGTGAGGCACACATCCTCGTGCGCGTGACCGTCTAATCAGACGAGTGCCACGGAAACGGGACCAAAGTGGTCGGGACGGTCACAAATCCGGTACCATCGCCTAATCCGGGAGTCACGCGCAAGTAATCCTCCATGCAGGACGAAATCAACCGCATCCGGGGTCCCGTAATCCATCTGGGCGATGAGATGCTGGTCTCGAACCCTATGGTCAGGGGTCCGCTCCGTCTTCAGCTCTACTCGCTCGTCCGTCATGCGCACATAACGGGCACCACCGGCTCGGGCAAATCGAACACAGCTAAGGTCATCTGCTCAGGCCTTCTCGATAACGGGATCCCGACCGTGATTCTGGACCGGAACGGGGAGTATGCCGAGGAATTCGGGGGAAAGGAGAAGGTGGCAATCCTGAGACCGGGCGAGAACCTGTCGATAGCACTCTTCAGCCTCGAGGGCGAGGACAGGGAGGCGCAGATCGCAGACCGGCTCTCCCTCCTGAACCACTTTTACATAGTCTGCTACAATCAGGAGCTCTCTCCCCTTCAGGGAAGGGTCGTGCGCGAAGCCCTGTCCCGCCATTACCGCGGCTCGAAGGAGACACTCACCGTATCGAGGCTCATAGAGGTTCTTGAGAGGCTGATGAAGGAGGCCGAGAACAGGGGCGGCTGGCCGGAATCAATCGAGGCTGCAATATCGAGACTCTGACCGCTGACGCTTTCCAGGGTGGGCGCGACCTTCAACCGCTCATACAGTACGCCTCACACCCAGGAGTTCTTCCAGCCGAAACTGACGGTTGTCGACCTCTCGGTGCTACCCGACGACAACGCAAAGAACCTGCTGAGTCAGGTGATACTGAAACAGGTCTATGACGAGATGAAGAGAAGGCGCAGGGACCCCGACGGCCTGATCTCGCTGGTGTTTCTCATCGACGAGGCTCATCACGTCTGCCCCAACAAGAGGGACTACATCAGCATCCCCGAAAAGTGCGCCATCGAACTCAGAAAGTACGGGCTGTCTCTCATCACGTGCGACACGCGGCCGACCCTTGTGAGCGAGAGCATCATCGCGAACAGCAACACGCTGATCTGTCACATGCTCAACAACATCGGAGACATCGAGACCGCAGCCGGCTTCTTCATGCGCGGTGAACTCGTGAAGGAGCCTATCCGGAAGCTGTCGGTCGGGGAGGCTATGATTCAGATAAACGTCCCAACTCCTCTCGGCGCCACGAAATGCAGGGTCAGGATGCGCGACTAGCGGCCTTCAGGGTTCGCAGCCCATCTCGCCCATCGTGGCGGATGATCCGCGGCAGATAGGCTGCATCATCTTCCTGCTGCGAAGTGCAGGGGACCGTACATCTTCTGCAGATACTGGACTCTCCTGTCGTCGTCGTTCAGCAGGTACCGTGGCCTGTCCGAAGATCCCAAGTTCACGACTATCCCAAAGGCGGCGAGCCTGTCCACGACACGCCTCACCGGCCCTTCGGGAAGCACCGACCTTCTTCCGCTGTCGCATTTCGCAGCGATTGACCGAAGGCTGAGCGGCTGCTGAGAAGCGAGTAGTACGTCCATCACCATCCTGCCGACAGAGTCAGAAAAGGTGGCGTCCAGCACATCTTTGCATGAAGATAGAATCTCCTCTTCACGCACTTCCACGAGCGCGGCCAGCACGGCGCCGAGCTTCCGCATCTCGTCCGACTCGTAGCCGACCGACTGCCTAACCATGCGCCCCCACCGTAGCTCTCAGCTGTGGCCTCGCCAGCTCGACCTGCTCGCTTCCCGTCATTTCCATTAGACGAGCGCCCTGCTCCGCTTATGAATCTCTCTCACCTAAGATACTTATCTTAGGTACGTGTTTCGCGGGTGTTCGAAAGTGCACAAATCGTCCTGGCAGTTTGGTCATGTTTAGCAGCATGGACCTGCCTCATCTCGCGTGGCTATCGGTCTAGCTCCCAGTATGGTCCTTTCGAAGCTGCCCGGTCACCAGATGGTGCGCCCATATACGACACCACGCACTGGATGGACCAGATAGAATTCCTTGGCCGGCTCCTTCTCGTCCGTGCGCTTGGCCTCCTTGTCACACTTCAGGGACACGCGCTATACGACGCCCTGACGACGATGACTTCTTCAGGTACGGGGATGTACGGCCCAGTGCATCTCAACCGAAGCACCGGTTTCTTTCCAGACGACACCGTCCCCGAATCCTCTCTCAACATACGAAGTAGCAAGAACACCATGAGCGATGCGACCACAACGGCCGCCGCGATGACGAGCAGCGGCAGTCCGTCGAGCCAGGCGAAGGTACCGTTGTTCGCCGGTTTCGACGCAGCAGACTCGCAGAAGCATAGTAGCGATGGGGCAGGCTGCGCTACAGCTACCTGCTGCACGAGGATCGCTGCTAGCATCGCGAGAACCACCGAGACTCGCCCCCTCCCA
>JAJYWC010000027.1:18435-22487 GCA_021791695.1 archaeon
CTAGTCTCCAAAAAAGGCGGAGGGCCATACCATACGTAATCCACTCCTCTATTGACGACGAGATTAGGTCCATCTGATTCTGGGCTGTAATTCTCCATCCTCGCGATTCCGCTTGCGTGGAAAAGACGGCGGTGGAGATTGGGAGACCAGGGCTGAAGAGGTGCACGGGGTGTTTCGACGGGTAGCGAGGAGGCGAAATACGCACAGCCCTCCTCCGGACGGGCAACGGTTATATAGTTTGGACGGGCATTAAATATCCCAGATGTTCAAGTTTGGGTGAACAATCCAAGCTTTTCGTAAGGGACGCGACGGGATTGGTGCGTTCGATGACCACGGTGGACGCGTTCATGATCAACCTCGGCATCCTGAACTTCCTTGTCGGTGTCCCCCTTGCGTTCACAACGGCGTTATTCCTCTTTCCGGGCCTCAACGTCCCGGTAGCATTCCTGCTCGGGTTCTTTGCCTCCGTGCCGTTTGCGCTAATCTACATCCAGATGGGAGCCTCGATGCCAAGATCGGGCGGAGATTACGCGTGGGTAAGCAGGACCCTTCACCCCGCCCTCGGTTTCATGACCAGCTTCTCACTCTACTTCATCTCCTTCTACTGCTGCATGAGCGCAATTTCCTATACCTTCTCAACGTTCTTCCTCTCGAGTTCGTTCGCGGTGCTGGCAGCGTTCACCGGCAATCACACCCTTGCATCGCTGAGCACGCTCACCGGGGAGCCAGTGGTGGGGTTCTCGATAGCGGTGGCTCTTCTGGCTCTGATGGCCATAATCTCGGCGTCTGGAATCCAGATTCTACGCTACACCTTCTACATACTGACGATTCTGTTCCTCGCGGGAAGCTTCACGATCATGGGAGTCCTGGCCACGACCTCGCACGCAGCGTATATCGCTGACTTCAATACTTACAGCTCGGGTCTCGGGTCGACCTTCCAGGGGGTGATTGATGCGGCGACGAAGGCCGGCTGGTCTCCGGTGAACAATCCGCTCTCTGCGGTCGCAGCGCTCCCGGTCACCCTGATTAGCTATGGAGGCTTCACCTATGCCTCTTACGCGGCAGGAGAGATCCGGCACGCTGATAAGGCGCTCAACAGGAGCATCTTCGGGGCCCTGATACTGGGGCTGGCCCTATGGGCGGGCACCGGGTTCCTCCTTTTCAGCACCGTAGGCTCGACCTGGATGAACGCGGCGGCGTACCTCGCTAACGCTGCACCGGCAGCCAATCCGCTAACCGTCTCGCCCGACATCATAATGGGTATCGGCGTTATCGTCGTCAGCAACCCGTTCCTTTGGTGGACAATAATCATCGGGTTCGTCGCCGCCTATCTCATCTTCATGCCCTCTTACTTCCAAGTGCTCACGAGAGCAATATTCGCCTGGTCCTTCGACCGTATGGCCCCGTCCTGGCTGTCTGATGTAAACACAAAGACTCACACCCCCATCAAGGCGATAATCGTCACTTTCTTCATAGCGGTGGCCTTCTGTGCGGTGTGGGCATTCGGCACGCTCGCGACGACCTACATCAATAGCACGATAGCTTGGACTGCGATATTTCTGATTCCGTCAATCGCTGCGATGGTCTTCCCGTTCAGGAAGAAGGAACTTTTCAACAACGCCCCTGACATCACCAAGAAGAAAATAGTCGGTGTCCCGGTAGTCAGCCTCGCGGGCGCGTCGCTCTTCGTCCTGCTCATGATCGCGATAGTCTACGGGTACCTCACACCAGCGTTCAGCGGACCGACCACGCTTCCCGCAATTCTCGTGTCGTGCAGCTTTTTCGTCTTGGGGCTTGTCGTGTTTTACGCCGTGAGGGCCTACCGAAAGAGCCAAGGTATCGACATGGACAGAATCTACAGAGAGATTCCTCCGGAATAGGCTTCAGGCGTTGGACAAAACTAGTCGTATGAGGGATAGAAGCGTTACCGACTGACAAACGGTCTCTTCCCCCTGACAGACGTTGGACTAGTTCCGTACAAGAACTATTCTGAGTTCGGTTTTGGATGTTGCCGGTAACTTTCTGAGGCAAGGGAGGATAGAGAACGATAGGGAGAAGATGAGGAAGTTCGCTGAGAGCATACCTTTGAAAAATTCGTCTCTAGTAATCGAATCCTCCTCCTTGTAGTGAGCACACAAGCTCCTCTCAGGAGAGGCGGCCATGCAGCCGGCTGTGGATGCGTATTGGGCGAGAACGGCGAAGAGATCCACATCCAACAGATCACAGGCACCTGAGGCTCGAGAGCTATCTTAGCTCTCGACTTCGGCGAACGACTCCGGGTCCTCCGCGGGCCTGACCGCTATCGTCCTGTCGCCCGCGAGAGACACGCAGACTCTCTTTCCTTATCGACTCCGGGATTACGACCCTTCCCTTAGAGTCGACGGTGGTCTATGTAACCATGAGGTTCCCACAATTATTCCCACCGCGTTGTATTTAGGCTCCCGTTGAGGCCGGAGATTCAAGCTTGGAGATGGGCTGGTATTTTCGAGCAGAAGGCTGTTGCGAAGGACCTCCCCAGATGGCTCACGAGTGCAGAGTAAAACCCTATCGCAGGGCTGTGCCGCCGCCCTTATATGCCAGTCCCACAACCTATAGTGGGAAATGACATCGGTTCTTGACGAGAAGAGGAGGATAGTGCTTCCCAAGGACCTCGCAGAGGAGCTGGGTCTGGTGGAGGGCAGCAGGGTCTCCTTCACCAGAGACAAGGGAGGCGTGGTCGTAAGGAAGGTCGAGGGAACGGGGGACTCCCTGCGCGAGATGATGTCGTGGGACCCGAAGAGGACGAGCAAGCCCAAACCAGTGAGGGAGGGTGAGGTCAAAGAGGTATGGAAGACTCATTGAACGGCCTGGATTCGAGCATAGTAGTGTACGCGCTGGACCCGGCGACCAAAGAGCACGAAAAGTCCAGGGACTCGATCCTTTCCATGCAGGGATGGGCCATCAACCCGACCGTAGTCCATGAGGCCTACCACACTCTTGTGTTCAAGAGGGGCTTTTCGTCGGCCGACGCAAGGTTGAAGCTGGATGCGCTGGTAAGGGACAGGAGGACAAGGTTCCTCAACCTCACGAAGACCATTTCGCTGTATTCAATGGAGCTCGCATCCGAATATAGTCTCGGCGGAAGAGACTCGCTCATCCTGGGGTGCTATCTCAGAGGCGGAATCGAGGAGGTGCTTACCCACGACCGCGACCTCTTGCGAATCGGAAAGCTGGAATATCGAGGTCGAGAGGTCATACTGAGGGACCCGCTGGCAGCCTGACTCGTGCGGCTTGAAATTTACCGCCAGCTCGCGATCAGCGGAATGAGCGGAGGAGGTCAAGATACGGGTTGAGACGCTTAGTGAATACAAGGGCGAGAAAGTGCAGCTGTTATTCGACTGCAGTCTCGTTCTCGAAACTGAGTTCCCAAGGCATATCTGTCGTTGCAGCAGAGAACTTCAGACAATGCAACACATCAAGTAGCTGCGCGAGTATGGCAGAGTTAGATAGCAACCAATTCCAGGACTTCGAAGAGTACTTCAGCGAAAAGCCACGCGCCATCGACATGATGCGCACCGGAGCGATGGTGGCGCTAATATTTTATTGCCGGGTGTCTCTCACGTGACTTAATGAAGGTGGGCGAGACACGAGCTACTGTCAGGCTTCGCGGCCCCCTAGGCGAGACCGAGTTGAATATGCTGGCGGACACGGGCTCAACCCTCTCGAAGATAGACGAGTCGACTGCGAAGAGGCTTGGCATAAGACCAACCGGCACGGCGGCGGTCGAGCTGGCGGACGGCACCGAGAGGGAGCGCTCGTTGGCGGAGGCGGAGGCGGAGATAATGGGAGACAGGGTAATGGGAGACAGGGCGACGGTCCGGATACTCATCGGGCCCGACGGCGAGGAACCGCTTCTCGGACTCACGACCCTCGAGACCCTCCGTCTGAAGGTCAACCCGCTCACCCGTCGCCTGGAGCCCGCCAAGTTCATCGAATACTTCTCAAATTGAAAGCCGCGTGGTCGCAGCTGGTGGGGCTCTTTCGGGATTCTTCCCGCTGGGCTAACGGGCTAG